>NZ_KB907784.1:1150056-1451307 GCF_000382185.1 Bordetella sp. FB-8
CAAACGCAGCACAATTTTCACCATGAAAACCGCCATCCTCCCCCAAGTCCGCGTCGAGCCCGAACTGCGTGCCGCCGCCGAGTCCGTGCTGCGGGAAGGGGAAAGCCTCTCCATGTTCGTCGAAGCCACGGTACGCAGCGCGGTCGAATATCGGCACGCTCAGGCGGAGTTTCATGCGCGAGGCGAAGCAGCCTGGCAGGAGTTCCAGCGCACGGGGAAATCGCACCCGGCCAAGCTAGTGGTCGCGGAACTGCGTGAAATGCTCGATGACAAACGCAAGCAGCTGCAAGCACGCGCCGCTTCTTCAAAATGATCTATGAGGTCGAGTTCGCCCCGGCAGCCCGTAAAGACCTGCATCGCCTCTATGCCTATTTGCTCGATCGCGCCGAAACCCTCGAAGACCTGAATCTAGCCGAACGCGCGATTGCAGCGATTGAAACGGCACTCGAAACCCATCTTGCCAAAACTCCTTTCATCTATCGCAAAAGCGATAAGGGCAATAGCCTGCGCCGCGAGCTGATCATCCCCTTCGGCGCGACGGGATACGTCGCTCTCTATGAGATCGCCAAACCGGGAAAAGTCATGGTGCTTGCCGTCCGCCATCAGCGCGAAGAAGACTTTCACTGATTCGCCGAGCAAGGCGGGACGCCACGCGGACCGCTTCAATATCAAGCCAATTACCGACAGGTTGAGGATCCGTCGCTCCGGCCCGCATCTGCCGAATTCCGAATTTCCTTATTCCAAAAGGATATTAAGGATGTTTCTTTATGCAAATAAAATATATAAAACGCCTTGTTGGCAGGCGCACAAGTTATTTGGATTCAAGAATATGAAACGCATTCTTGCCCAGGCCGCGCTGGCCCTGGGTCTGGCCGCCGCGACGTCGGCGGCAATGTCCGCCGCGTCAACCGCCGCCCCGCTCGAAATCGGTTACTTGCCCATTCTTCCGGCGGCGCAGCTGTTCGTGGCGGCCGGCCAGAACGCCTTGCCTGCCGTCGACGGCGCGCCGCCCAAGCTCGTGCAGTTCCAGAGCGGTCCGGCCATGGTCCAGGCCATTCTGGCCGGCCAGCTCGACGCGGCGTATGTCGGCATCGGCCCGGCGCTGGTGGTCGCGGCCAAGGGAGGGGACTTCAAGGTCGTGGCATCCAATGTCGTCGAGCAGGTCAGCCTGGTGGCGCGGGGCGATCTGGCGCCGTACTTCGCCCCGGGCAGCGACGCGTCCACGGCCTTTGCGCGCTTTGCCAAGGACAAGGGCCGCCTGCCGGTCATCGCCAGCTATCCGCGCGGCTCGGTGCCCGAAGCGGCCCTGCAGTACTGGCTGCGCAAGCGCATCAAGGCCGACCCCGCCTCCTACACGCTGATCACGCAGGGCGAGGCGCAGATCCAGCAATCGCTGCTGACCGGCGCCGTCGACGCGGCCGCGATTCTCGAGCCCACCATCACCTCGGTGCTGGACAAGGAGCCCAAGGCGCGCGTGGTGGCGCACGGCTCCGATCTGTTTCCGCATCAGCCCGGCGCGGTGTTGCTGGTTCGCGGCAAGCTCATCCGCGAACACCCCGATCTGGTCAAGGCGCTGGTGGCCGAGCAGATTTCGGCCACGGCCTTGCTGCGCGATGATCCGGCCAAGGCCGCGCCGCTGGTGCAAAAATATGTGGCCGGCGGCCGCCTGCCGGTCAAGCTGGTCGAGCAGGCCATCCGCAATTCCAGGGACCAGTTCCAGGCCGACCCGAACGTCATCATTCCCGCCACGCAGGCATTGCAGCAATTTCTCAAAGACACGGACGCGCAGCAAGGCCCGCTGGTCGACTTGAGCCGCCTGTTCGACACCCGCTTCTATGACGCGGCGGCCAAGGCCAGCGCCCAGCAATGAAAACCCGCTTGCGCAGTGTGCTGTATGGCACGGCTGGCGTTGTCCTGTTCGTGCTGCTGTGGAAAGCGGTGGGCGCGTTCGGCTGGGTCAATCCCGAAACGCTGCCCGATCCCTTTGCCGTGCCGGCCGCCTTCATGGCGGAATGGCGCTCGGGACGGCTGCTGCCGGCCGTCGGCTCCAGCCTGATCCATTACTTCTGGGGCCTGGGGCTGGGCACGCTGATGGGCATCGCCTGGGGGCTGGCGGCGGCTACGCTGTACCGCTTCGATCTGCTGCAGGCCTATCTGGTGCGCATCCTTCGGCCTATCCCGCCCCTGGCCTGGGTGGTCTTTGCCATTGCCTGGTTCAAGGTCACTCACGCGGGCGCCGCCTTCGTCATCTCCATCGGCGTGTTCTGGATCAACTACTTCGCCACCTACGGCGCGGTGCGCCATATCGACCCGCGTCTCTACGAACTGGCGCGCAGCTTCGGCCAGGGCCGCTACTGGCGCCGTGCCTGGAGCATCACGCTGCCGGCCATCGCCCCCGGCGCGCTGGCCGGCATCCGCGCCGGCATTGGCCAGGCCTGGATGACGCTGATCGCGGCCGAACTGCTGGGCGTGCCCGGCATGGGCCAGGAGATGAACGCGGCGGCGGGCGTGGGCGACTACAACGCCGTGGTGGTCTACATGCTGGCGATTTCGCTGGTCTACGCAATAAGCGATCTGATCTACGTATGGCTGGAAAAAAAGGTGTTGGCATGGCGTCCCTGATCGAATTCGAAGCCCTGGGCTATACCCATCCCGGCGCGGACCACCCCGTCATCTCGGACTTGTCGCTGGACATCGCGGCCGGCGAATTCGTGGCGGTGGTGGGCGGCTCGGGCGTGGGCAAGTCCACCCTGCTGCGCCTGGCGGCCGGCCTGATCGAGCCTGCCGCGGGTCAGATGCGCTTTACGCTGCCGCGCCGGTCGGGCAGCCGCCGCCGCGCCGTGGTGTTCCAGGACGGGCGTCTGCTGCCGTGGCGCAGCGTGGCGGGCAATATCGCCTATGGCCTGGAAACGCTGGATCTGCCGGCAAGTGAAAAGCGCGCGCGCGTGGAGCAGGCCCTGCAACTGACGGGGCTGGCCGCACTGGGCGAGCGCTGGCCGCACCAGCTCTCGGGCGGACAGGCGCAGCGCGTGGGCATTGCCCGCGCCTTGGCCGTCAAGCCCGATCTGCTGCTGATGGACGAGCCTTTCAGCGCGGTCGATGCGCTGACGCGCCACAAACTGCAGACCGAGTTGATCCGCCTGTGGCAGGTGACCGGCGCAGCGGTGCTGTTCGTGACCCACGACATCGACGAAGCCGTGTTCCTGGCCGATCGCGTGGTGGTGCTGGACGGCCATCCGGCCCAGGTGGCGCAGAACCTGACCATCGACCTGCCGCGGCCGCGCGGCCGCAAGGACCCGCGCTTCACGGGCTATGTGGAGCATCTGTCTGCCGAACTGGGCCTGGAAGTGGAATGACCCCCGAACGCGAGAAGGCCATGAGCGGCGCCACCCCTGTCCGCCTGCTGATCCACGCGCCCACCCCGGGCGCGCTTGAACGTGGCCGCCGCAACCTGGCCAACCTGCTCAAGGCCGCGCCGGATGCCGAGGTGGAACTGCTCGCCAACGCCGGCGCGGTGGCCGCGGCCCTGCAGCACCCCGATCCGCTGGACACCCATCTGCGCCTGTGCGGCAACACCCTGCAGGCCAATGCCCTGAACGCGCCGCCTCCTATCGCCGTGGTTCCCGCCGCCGTGCTGCACATCGCCCAGCGCCAGGCGCAGGGATGGGGCTATATGCGCGCCTGAGCGCGCTTGCGGCGCGAGCCGCCTAGGGCCTGCGCGGATATCCCTCGGCGCGTATCCGGGCCCAGACGACCTGCTTTTCCTCGTCGCTGAAAAACACCCAGTTGGCCACTTCCATGGCCGTGCGGCCGCAACCGCGGCAGACGTCGTCGTACAGGGTCGTGCAGACCGCCACGCAGGGCGAGTCGGACATGGTGAAGACGCTCGGCTTTTCTTCGATGCCGGGCAGATCACCTGCGGGGTTGGGAATCATGGCACTCATCCAGGCTAGGTTAGCACTGCCCGCAGGCGCGCTTTTGCAAGCCCCCACAAAGAAAACCCCTGCCGGGGCAGGGGTTGTCGATACGGGCGGCGCGGCTTACTTGCCCGCGGCAGCCTTGAGCGCAGCCGCCTTGTCGGTCGTTTCCCAGGTGAATTCGGGTTCGGGACGGCCGAAGTGGCCGTAGGCGGCCGTCTTGCAGTAGATCGGGCGCAGCAGGTCGAGCATGTTGATGATGCCCTTGGGGCGCAGGTCGAAATGCTCGCGCACCAGCTTGGCGATCTGCTCGTCGGGGATGAGGCCCGTGCCTTCGGTATAGACCGTGATGTTGATGGGTTCGGCCACCCCGATGGCGTACGAAACCTGCACCTGGCATTGGCGCGCCAGGCCGGCGGCCACGACGTTCTTGGCCACGTAGCGCGCCGCGTAGGCGGCCGAGCGGTCGACCTTGGACGGGTCCTTGCCCGAGAACGCGCCGCCGCCGTGCGGGCAGGCGCCGCCGTAGGTGTCGACGATGATCTTGCGGCCGGTCAGGCCGCAGTCGCCCTGCGGGCCGCCGACGACGAAGCGGCCGGTGGGGTTGATCAGGTAGCGGGTTTCATTGAGCCATTCCTTGGGCAGCACGGGCTTGATGATCTCTTCGATCACGGCCTCGATGAAGCTGGCCTTCATCTTGGTCTGCGTTTCGGACTGGTCGGGGCTGTGCTGCGTGGACAGCACGACCGTGTCGATGCTGTGCGGCTTGCCGTCGACGTAGCGCATGGTGATCTGCGACTTGGCGTCGGGGCGCAGAAAGGGCAGGCGGCCGTCCTTGCGCAGCTGCGCCTGGCGCTCGACCAGGCGGTGCGCGTAGTAGATCGGCGCGGGCATCAGGTCGGGGGTTTCATCGCAGGCATAGCCGAACATCAGCCCCTGGTCGCCGGCGCCGGTATTCAGGTAATCGTCGCTGGCGTGGTCAACGCCCTGGGCGATGTCGTTGGACTGTTTGTCGTAGGCCACCAGCACCGCGCAGCCCTTGTAGTCGATGCCGTACTCGGTGTTGTCGTAGCCGATGCGCTTGATGGTGTCGCGCGCGACCTGGATGTAGTCGACGTGCGCGTTGGTGGTGATCTCGCCGGCCAACACGACCAGGCCGGTGTTGGTCAGGGTTTCGGCGGCGACGCGCGACTTGGGGTCTTGTTCGAAAATGGCGTCCAGGATCGCATCGGAGATCTGGTCGGCAACTTTGTCGGGATGGCCTTCCGACACGGATTCGGAAGTGAAGAGAAAATCGTTGTTGGCCACGGTAGTAAGGTCCTTGTAGGTTGAGCAGGGCGCGCTGCGCTCTGGACACCTGTCGGCTGGAGGGTTTGGGGGTATCGAAGCTGGCTTCGAACAAACCCGTCGCGGGACGACTACCTGGGCGCGACGCTTTAGCGGATTTGGCGGCGGGCCTGAAACTACCAAAGGCCTTGCCTGCCGTCGCTCCGCAAGTTGTCGTTTAACTGGGCGACTAACTTCACATTCTAAGCGAAAATACGCCTGCCCGTATATTGTGCCCGTCCCCCTATGCTTATACTCATCGCCCGGCTCGTCGCCTTCCTGCCCCTGCCGGTATTACAGGCGCTGGGCCGCGCGCTCGGCCGGCTGGTCTACGCCATGCCGGGCAAATACCGCCAGCGCCTGCAGGCCAACGCCGCGCAGGCCGGCTACACCGACCCGGCCTTCCTGCGCCGGGCCGCCGCCCAGGTGGGGGCGATGATCCTGGAAACCCCGCGCATCTGGTTCCGCAACGAAGACTGCATGAAGCGCGTGGTATCGGAGCACGAGCATATTGCGCTCGACGCATTGGCCGAAGGGCGCGGCGTCCTGTTTCTCACCCCGCACCTGGGCAGCTTCGAAGTCACCGCCTGGCATGGCCGCCTCAAGCACGCCTCGCCCGAAAAACCCGGCGTCGTCATGTACCGCATCCCGCGCAAGGCCATTCTGGCCTCGCTGCTGGGCGTCGTGCGCAACGCGCCCAATATGCGCGCCGTGCCCGCCAACATGAAGGGCGTGCGCGAATTCGTGCGCACACTCAAGCGCGGCGGAATCGCCGGCATGCTGCCCGACCAGGTCCCCAGCGCGGGCGAGGGCGTATGGGCGCCCTTCTTCGGCCGCATGGCCTACACAGTGACCCTGCCGGGCAAGCTGTGCATGCAGACCCACTCCATCCTCATCGTCACGGCCAGCGAACGCCTGCCCCATGGGCAAGGCTGGCGCGTACACAGCGCGCGCGTGCCCGAACCCCTGCCCGAAGACCCCGCCGAACAGGCCGCGCTCATCAACGCCGCGATGGAACAACTCATCCGCCGTTTCCCCGAGCAATACCTGTGGGGCTACAACCGCTACAAGACGCCGCGCGGCGCCCCGCCCGCGCCCGACGCGGACCAATACCTCCGCTGATTCCCGACCATGGACAAAATCAAATACTGGCTGCTGGCCGGGTTGCTGCGTTGGTTCGCGCGCATGAGCACCCCGGCGCGCCTGCGCACCGGCCGCTTCGTGACCTGGCTCTCGATGAAACTGGCCAAGCGCCGCCAAGGCATCGTGCGCCGCAATCTCGAACTGTGCTTTCCCGATGAGACCGCGCAGACGCGCGAACGCTGGCTGCGCGAGCACTTTCGCGCGCTCAGCCAATCCTTCGTCGATCGCGGCGTGCTCTGGTACGGCAGCGCACAGGCCGTCCGCGACATGGTCCATATGACCGGCTACGAAAACGTCAAGCAGCAATTCGACGCCGGCAAGCCCGTACTGCTGCTGGTGCCCCACTTCATTGCGCTGGACGCCACGGGCACGCGCTTCGTGCTGGCCATGAGCGGCGACAAGTCCGAACTGGCCACCATGTACACCCCGCAGCGCGACCCCGTGGTCAATGACATCATGAATCAGGGCCGCGCGCGCTTTGGCAAGATCCACCTGGTCAGCCGCCACGACGGCGTTCGCGAGCTGGTGCGCCACCTGCGCAACCTCATGCCCATCTATTACCTTCCCGACATGGACTTCGGCGCGCAAGGCGCCGCCTTCGTTCCCTTCTTCGGCATCCCCGCCGCCACCCTGCTGGCCACCGCCCGCCTGGGCCAGCGCGCCGCAGTGATTCCCGCCTTCGGGTTCTGGGATCCCGGCACCGGCCGCTACCACGTCCAATTCCACCCGCCGCTGGCCGACTTCCCTGGCCAAGACACATTGGAAGCGGCCACCGCGCGCCTGAACCGCGAACTCGAAACCTGGATCCGCCGCTGCCCCAGCCAGTACTACTGGGTACACCGGCGCTTCAAGACCAGGCCCGAGGGCGAGCCGTCGCTGTATTGAAATTCAGCCTAGGAGCTCGGGGCTCGGCAAGCATGCACGCCTGGTAGGTAAAGCGCGCAGGCGCCTAAGCGGCGGGGCAGTCCGCTCAGCGGACTTTGGCCGCTGCTTGCCGCCGGGCCGCCCCAAGGCAAGCGCCCCCTCGGGGGGCTTGGGGGTACTTTCCTGCGGCGGCCGAACCCGTCACTTCGAAGCCGGAGCGATTTACCCCCGAGACGTCCATGCGGCTACAGAACTCAAACAAGGCGATAATCGACAGATGCTCTGGAACTTCACCAAAATGCACGGCGCCGGCAACGATTTCGTCGTCCTGGACGGCGTGCGCCAAACCATCGCCATGACGCCCGAGCGCGCCCGCGCCCTGGCCGACCGTCATTTCGGCATCGGCGCCGACCAGATCCTGCTGGTCGAACCGGCCACCCATCCGGACGCCGATTTCCGCTATCGCATCTTCAACGCCGACGGCGGCGAAGTCGAACACTGCGGCAACGGCGCGCGCTGCTTCGCGCGCTTCGTCCACGAACAGGGCCTGTCCGACCGCAACCCCCTGCGCGCCCAGATCATGACCGGCATCATCGTGCTCGACGAAAGCGACGACGAACAAGTCACCGTCGACATGGGCAGCACCCGCTTCGATCCCGAAGCCCTGCCCTTTGACGCCAGCGGCCTGGCCTGGCGCACGCAGCAGCAAGACACGCTCTGGGCCCTGCCCTACGAATCCGCAAGCATCCAAGGCAGCGCCGACATCTCCATCGTCGCCATCTCCAATCCCCACGCCGTGATGGTGGTCGACAACGTCGACACCGCCGCGGTGGCCCAGGTCGGTCCGCTGGTCGAATCGCACGCGCGTTTTCCCAAGCGCGTCAACGCCGGTTTCATGCAAGTGCTGGATCCGCACAACATCCGCCTGCGCGTCTACGAGCGCGGCGCGGGCGAGACGCTGGCCTGCGGCACCGGCGCCTGCGCCGCCGTGGCGGCCGGCGTGCGCCGCGGCCTGCTGGCCAGCCCGGTGCGCGTGCAGACGCGCGGCGGCGTGCTCACCATCGCTTTTGACGGGCGCCAATTGCGCATGACCGGACCGGCCGAGTCCGTGTTCAACGGCGCGATCGACATCGACAAACTGGTTTTCTCTCTGGCCCTGACCCGCTGAATCACCGCCGCCCACCCGCCATGACCCATTCCGCCCAAGACATCGCCGACTTCCTCGCCCAGTATCCTGCCTTCTTCGAGGAGCACGCCGACGTGTTCACCGCCCTGCGCGTGCCGCACCCGCATTCCGGCCAGACCGTCTCACTGGCCGAACGGCAGATCTTCACGCTGCGCGAGCGCAACCGCGAACTGGAATGGCGCATCAACGAACTGGCGCGCAACGCCGCGGCCAACGAAACCATCGCGGACCGCCTGGCGCAGTGGTGCGCCGGCCTGGTCAGCCAGACCAATCCCCAGCACCTGCCCGGCGCCATCACTCTGGGCCTGGCCGAACAATTCAAGATCGAGCACGCGGCCCTGCGCCTGTGGAACCTGCCGGGCCTGGCTGCCGACAGCGGCTACGCCGCGGGCGTCTCCGAAGACCTGCGCACTTTCGCCGACAGCCTCAAGGCGCCTTACTGCGGCAACGACACCGGCTTTGAAGCCGTGTCCTGGCTCGACGCCAAGCCGCAGTCGCTGGCATTGATCGCGCTGCGCCCCGCCGAAGACCCATCGAGCATCGGCCTGCTGCTGCTCGGTTCGGACGACCCGGCACGCTTCGATCCCGACATGGGCACGATGTTTCTGGACACCATCGCCCGCCTGTCCTGCGCCGCGCTCAAGCGCCTGGCCGGACCCGCCGCCGGCTAGCGCCCGCGCCGAACCGCCGCCCAAGCCTGTCATGAGCACCGAGCCCGTCATCGTTTCGGAACCCGCCGCGCAGGCCCCGCTGGCGATGCCCATGCAGGCCTGGCTGCAGCACTTGCAGACCAACCGCCGCTACGCCGGCCACACGCTGGCCGGCTATGGCCGCGATCTGCGGCGCCTGGCCGAACTGGCCGCGCAGGCCAGGCTGCCGCTCGATCGCGTTGCCAACGGCCACATCCGCCAATTCGTCGCCCGCCTGCATGCCCAGGGCCTGGGGCCGCGCAGCCTGGCCCGCGCGCTGGCCGCCTGGCGCGGTTTCTACCAATGGTGGGTCCCGCAGGCCGGGCTGCCTGGCAATCCGGTGGCCGGCGTACGCGCGCCCAAGGCGCCGCGCGGGCTGCCCAAGGCCCTGTCGGTCGAGCAGGCCCAGGGCCTGCTCGAGCACGCCGGCGCCCGGGCCGAACTGCACCGCGCGGACGATCCGGCCGCCGTGCGCGACGCGGCCATGTTCGAGCTCTTCTATTCCAGCGGGCTGCGCCTGTCCGAACTCACCGGGCTGGACTGGCGCTACCTGCGCGAGGACGGCTACGAATCGCGCAGCTGGCTCAACCGCGCCGAGGCCGAAGTCACCGTGCTGGGCAAGGGCGGCAAGCGCCGCAGCGTGCCGGTGGGCAAGGCCGCGCTGCAGGCCATCGACCGCTGGCTTGCCGCGCGCGACGCGCTGCTGCCCCCGGCCGCGCCGCCCGCCGATCGGGCCGCCCTGTTCCTGGGCGCGCGCGGCCGGCGCATCGCCGCGCGCGTGGTGCAGCTGCGCCTGGCCGCGCTGGCCCAGGCCGCCGGCCTGCCCGCCCAGGTGCATCCGCACGTGCTGCGCCACAGCTTCGCCAGCCATGTGCTGCAATCGGCGCAGGACCTGCGCGCCGTGCAGGAAATGCTGGGGCATGCCAATATCTCCACTACCCAGATCTACACGCGGCTCGATTTTCAGCACCTGGCCCGCGCCTACGATCAGGCCCATCCGCGCGCCGGCCGCAAATCCTGATCCCACCCGCCCATGTCCGACCGCCCGACCGACACGCAAAACATCGAGGCCCGGCTCGCCCTGGCCGACACGCTCTGCGCCCAGCGCGGCAAGCGGCTCACGCCCATACGCCGCAAGGTGCTGGAACTGCTGCTGCGCCAAGGCCGCAGCATCAAGGCCTACGAGCTGCTGGACGCCATCAAGGCCGAGCATCACGGCGCCGCGCCCCCCACCGTCTACCGCGCGCTGGACTTCCTGGTCGAGGAAGGCCTCATACACCGTCTGGACGCCATTAACGCCTGGAGCGCCTGCCACGACGCCGCCGGGGCCCCGCACGACCTGCTGGTGGTCTGCACCCATTGCGGCGCCGTGGCCGAGATCAGCGACCCGTCCATGAGCCGCCAGCTGGCCGAGCGCGTGGCCAGGACCGGCTTCGCCCTGGCCACCCACGAAACCGAAATCCGCGCCCTCTGCCCGGACTGCCAGGCCACGCAGGTCCAAGACCACGGCCATGCTCATTGAGCAAATAAGGGCCACAACATTTGCCCAGGCCTTGAAAATCGGGCCATAAGACCCCATACATAGAGTCCGCCCCAGGTTTGCCCCTGGCTGGCGACTATGCTGTAATCCAACGTTTTCCGGCGTTCCCAGCCATTATGAATACCCCCCTAGCCTCCATGGTTCCGGTCACCATCCTCACCGGCTTTCTCGGCGCGGGCAAAACCACTTTGCTCAAGCGCATCCTGTCCGAATACCACGGACGGCGCATCGCCGTGATCGAAAACGAATTCGGACCCGAGAGCATCGATAACGACCTGCTGGTGCAGGACAGCGACGAGGAAATCATCGAGCTGTCCAACGGCTGCGTCTGCTGCACGGTGCGCGGCGACCTGATGCGCACGCTCAACGAGCTGCGCGCCAAGCGCCAGGCCGGCACGCTCAACTTCGAGCGCGTCATCCTCGAGACCACCGGCATGGCCAACCCCGGCCCGGTGTGCCAGACCTTCTTCATGGATGACGACATTGCCGAGTACTACCGCCTGGATGCGGTGATCACGGTGGTCGACGCCAAGCACGGCATGGAAACGCTCGACACCCAGCCCGAGGCGCAGAAACAGGTGGGCTTCGCCGACCGCATCCTGGTGTCCAAGAAGGACCTGGTCACCGACGCCGAATACCGCGCATTGCGCGAGCGCCTGGTGCGCATGAACCCGCGCGCCACCATCGAAGCGGTGAATTTCGGCCAGGCCGACCTGAAATCCATCCTGGACATCAGCGGCTTTAACCTGAACTCCATCCTGGACATCGACCCGCAATTCCTGGCCGACGTGCATCCCGATGCCGCACACGACCATGATCACGGCCATGGCCACGATCACGATCACGAGCACGATCACGAGTGCGGCGAACACTGCGACCACGAGCACCCTCACCCTCATCACGCCCACGATGATGAAATCGGCGCCTTCGTGTTCCGTTCGAACAAACCTTTCGACCCGGCCCGCCTCGAGGAGTTTCTCGGCGGCGTCGTGCAGGTTTACGGCCCGGACCTGCTGCGCTACAAAGGCATCCTTTACATGAAGGGCCTGAATCGCCGTATGCTTTTCCAAGGGGTACACATGATGATGGGCGCCGAACCCGGCAAGCCCTGGACGTCCGCTGAAAAGCCCTCGACCAAGATGGTGTTCATCGGACGCAAACTGCCCCAGGAGATTTTCACCCGGGGCCTGGAGCAGTGCCTGGCCGGTTGATGGCTTGTTATAAGTGCGGCCTACCGGCTCGCCGGCGCGCCTGATCTTGAACAGGCGCGGCCGGATCGATTCATAGTGGAGTGTTTTCATGGCAACGAAGGCAGCAAGCAAAAAATCAAACAAGTCGGAAGCGACCGTCGACCTGCCCAGCGAAAAGGAATTGCTGGCCATGCCCGACGCCGACTACATGAACGATCGCCAGCTGGCTTTCTTCAAGGAACGGCTCAAGCAGCTCGAACAGGACATCCTGGCCAACGCCGGCGAAACCACCGAGCACTTGCGCGAAACCCAGTTCGTACCCGATCCGGCCGACCGCGCCACGATCGAGGAAGAGCACGCTCTGGAGCTGCGCACGCGCGACCGCGAGCGTAAGCTGCTCAAGAAAGTGCAGCAGGCCATCGCCCGCATCGACAACGGCGAATACGGCTGGTGCGAGGAAACCGGCGAACCCATCGGCATCCCGCGCCTGCTGGCCCGCCCGACCGCGACGCTGTCGCTGGAAGCGCAGGAGCGCCGCGAAATGCGCCAGAAGCTGTACGGCGACTGACTTGCACCGTAGCGCCCGCCCCAGTCCGATCTTCCCCAAAGGCCACGCATGCATGCGTGGCCTTTGTTCTCACTCCCCCTCATTCGACACAGAGCGCCCATGCCAATCCTGCATCCCGATGCCGCAGCAGTCCTGAAGGCCGGCAAAGAAGCGGGCAGACGGCCTCACGAGGCGGGAACGCCCGAAGAAGCCCGCGCTGGCTATGCGGCGGGCAGGGCGGCGGCGCTGCCCGCGCCCATCGACGTGGCCCAATGCCGGGATCTCTCGGCCCCCGGCGAGAACGGCCCGGTTCCCATGCGCCTTTATCGGGCCGCCGGCACCGCGGCCGAGGCGGTCCTGCCCTGCCTGTTGTATTTCCACGGAGGCGGCTGGATGCTGGGCAATCTGGACACCCACGATGCGCTGTGCCGCCACCTCGCACAGGCCTGCCAGGCTTGCGTCATCGCCGTCGACTACCGGCTCGCGCCGGAACATCCCTACCCTGCTGCGATCCGCGACGGTGCAAGCGCGCTTTCCTACGTTGCCCGCGAGGCTGCGCGGTTGCGCATCGACGCCGCCCGCATCGCCGTGGGCGGCGACAGCGCCGGGGGCAATATCGCGGCCGTGCTGGCCCTGATGGGCCGCGATGGCGACCTGCCCAGGACCGCCTTCCAGCTCCTGATCTATCCGGCGACCGACCTGTCCATGTCCACGGACAGCTATCGCCGGGTCACGGTGGACAGCGGCGTTTCGCTGACCGATGCGACAATGCGCTTTTTCATCGATCACTATGCGCCCGCCGCCTCCGATCGACAGCATTGGCATGCCTCGCCGCTGCGCGCGGCGACACTCAAGGACGCGCCGCCGGCCCTGATCGTGACCTGCGCCAACGACCCGCTTTGCGACGAGGGCCGCGCATATGCCCGCCGCCTGGACGATGCCGGCGTGCCCGTCACCGAACTGCACTTGAACGACCAGATCCACGGCTTCATCGCCATGGGCGGCGTTATCGGCTCGGTCGGTCCCATACTGGATTTCGCCGGTGCCATCCTGCGCGACCGCTGGCGGGTTGGCACCGCAAGCCGGCCCTAGCGTTCTGTCCCATAAGTTCGCGTCCATGAAATCGCGTCTTCGCACGGCGGGACGGGCGCAGGTCAGCCGGCCTGTATTCCCCTGGCCGCCTCGTCCAGGCAGGTGCGCAGCAGCGTCGCCGCAGGCGTGTCCTCGCCCACCCGCAGCCAGGTCATGCAGACCGAACCCATGATGCCACCCAGCGTCAGGGGGAGGATGCGCAAGGCGCCGGCCTCTTCGTAGTGCTGAGCGAGCGATCTGGGCAGCAGGCCCAGCATGGCGCACGACTGCAATAGCGCGACATTGGCCGCGATGACGACCGACTCGACCGTATTGGCCGGCGTGCGCACGCCGTGCGAAGCCAGCACCGAAAGCAAGCGCCGGTACATGGGCGCGCTTGCCGTCGGCACGATCCAGGCATGGCCTTCGAGTTCCTTCCATTTGACGCGCCTGCGCTGCGCCAGCGGATGGCTGCCCGCGGCCACGATGACGACCGGGTCGTCCAGCAGCGGCTGGTGCATCAGATCCGGATCGAGCGGCCCGAGCGGCATCCGCCCGACGATCAGGTCCAGACGCCCGGCGCGCAGTTCGGGAATCAGCGTATCGAGCGTGCCCTCGTACAGGCCTACCGTCACTGCGGGCAGATACTGCTTGAACAGGGCGATCGCGCGCGGGACCAGCACGGGCGCTGCGACCGACAACACGCCCACATCGAGGCGCCCTCCCGTACCGTCCGCTATGGCCTGCAATTCCGTGCTGGCGCGCTGGGCATGCGCGAGCAGCTCGCGCGCGTGGCGGATCAGGCAGTCGCCGTAGGGCGTAGGCCGAATGCGGCGACCATCGCGCTCGAACAGCGCCACACCCACGCCCTTCTCTATCTCGGCGACCATTTTCGACACGGCCGGCTGGGTGACGCACAACTCGGCGGCCACCTTGCCCACCGTGCGCAGGTCGGCGAGCGCCACGAGCAGATGCAGGTGGCGCAGTTTCATCTGGCGGGCAAAATAGCGATCGATGTCAAACATGGAAGTCATGAGAAAAAAGTAATACGTTGCTCTGAATATCTCATTGGACGCTGAAAAAGCAAAACTCCAGAATCTGTGCAAACAAAATTGAAGGAGACTTCCAATGACTCTCGCCACCGCACAGCGCCGCGCCATTATTTCCGCCATCATCGGCAACGCGTTCGAATGGTACGACTTCATCGTCTTCGGCTTTCTTTCGGTGATCATCGCCCGGCGCTTTTTCCCGGAAACGAGTCCGGCCGTCGCAATGCTGCTGACCACAGCCACCTTCGGCAGCGCGTTTCTCATGCGCCCGATCGGCGGCATCCTGCTGGGCATCTACGCCGACAGACACGGACGCAAGGCCGCGCTGTCGCTGGTGATCCTGATGATGACAATCTCGTCGGCCGCGATGGCGTTCACGCCGGACTATTCGGCCCTAGGCATCGCCGCGCCCGTCATCGTCGTGCTTGCGCGCCTGCTGCAAGGGTTCTCGGCCGGCGGCGAATTCGGCAGCTCGACCTCGATGCTCATCGAATACGCGCCCGCGCGCCGGCGCGGCTTCTACGGCAGCTGGCAGAACTTCGGCCAGTTCCTCGCGGCAGTGACGGCAGCCTTGATGGGAGCGCTCGTCACGCGCTACCTGTCCAGGGGCACGCTCGACAGCTGGGGCTGGCGTATCCCCTTCCTGTTCGGCATGCTGATCGGCCCGGTGGGCTTCTACATTCGCACCCGGCTCGACGAGGCGCCGGCCTATGTGCGCGCGCAAGACAAGGCACCGCGTTCGGCGGGCGCCACGCTCGCGCAGGTCTGGCGCGAGCACCAGGCGGCCCTGTGGATCGCCTTCGGTTTGGTCATCGCAAGCACCGTGGCGCAGTATGTGCTCAACGTCTATCTGCCCGTCTATGCCGTGCACCAGCTCAAGCTGCCGGTCTCGGTGCCATTCACGGTGCTCATCGTCACAGGCTTGCTGCGCATGTTGCTGACGCCGCTGTTCGGTCTGCTGTCCGACCACGTCGGCCGCAAGCCGGTACTCGGCATATCCATGGCCCTCTATGTGCTGACGGTCTATCCGCTGTTCGCCTGGTTGGTCGCCGCCCCCAGCCTGGAGCGGCTGCTGGGCGCCGAAATCGTTTTCGCGGTGCTGATGGCCGCAGCGCTCGGCCCGGCCTCGACCGCGCTGGCAGAGCTGTTCCCGACCCAGGTCCGCGCGACCGGACTATCCATCTCGTACAACGTCGCGACGACGCTGTTCGGCGGCTTCTCGCCATTTCTGGTGACCTGGCTCATCGACCTGACTGGCGACCGCATGATGCCCGCCTATTTCGTGACGGCGGCGATGGTCATCGGCCTCATTGCATTGTGGCCGATGCGCGAAGGCCTCGGCCGGGCATCCCTCGAAACGCCCACCGCCTGACACCCCCAGCGCGCCCCGGCCCACCCGCCTAGAGTCCACCACCGCTGTCGCCATGTCCTCGATCCGCAACGTCCTCTTCATCATGTGCGATCAGCTTCGCGCCGATCACCTTGCCTGTTACGGCCACCCTTATCTGGCAACGCCGAACATCGACAGGCTGGCGCAGCGCGGCATGCGCTTGGACCGCGCTTTCGTGCAATCGGGCGTATGCGGCCCGTCGCGCATGTCGTTCTACACGGGGCGATACGTATCGAGCCACGGCGCGACCTGGAATCGGGTGCCGCTCGCGGCCGGCGAAATCACGCTCGGCGAATATCTGAAAGACGCGCAACGGCGTCTCGCGCTCGTCGGCAAGACGCACATGATGCCCGACCACAAGGGCCTGGAGCGCCTGCGGCTCGATGGCGACAGCGAATTGGGAGCGCTGCTGCGCGAAGGCCATTTCGCCCTGGTCGATCGCTACGACGGCCATCACGCCGAACCGCATGGCGGCTATGCGAACTACCTGCGCCAGCAGGGCTATCACAGCGAAGACCCGTGGACCGACTTCGTCATATCGGCCCAGGACGAGCACGGCAAGATCGTCAGCGGTTGGCACATGCGCAACGCCCACCTGCCTGCCCGCGTACGCGAGGCGGATTCCGAAACGGCGTATACGGCCGACCAGGCGATACGTTTCATCGAAAAGCAGAACGACGAGCCGTGGGTATTGCATCTGTCGCTGGTCAAGCCGCACTGGCCTTACATGGCGCCGGCGCCTTATCACAACCGATATACCTTCGATCAATGCCTGCCGGTTCGACGGCACGCGGTCGAGCGCGAAGCGCCGCATCCCGTCACGGCCGCTTATCACCAGCAGGAAGAATGCCGCAACTTCATGCGCGACGAGGTGATCCGCACGGTCCGCCCCGTCTATCAGGGGCTGATCGCCCAGGTCGACCACCACATGGGCCGACTTTGGGAAGCGCTCGAGAAACTGGGCCGCTGGCAGGACACGCTCATCATCTTCACGGCAGACCATGGCGACTTTCTCGGCGATCACTGGCTCGGCGAAAAAGAACTGTTCTACGACACTGTGCAGCGCGTGCCTTACATCGTCTACGACCCGTCGCCCGAGGCGGACGGGTCGCGCAATACGGCCAGCGACGCACTCATCGAGGCCATCGATACCGTGCCGACCATCCTCGACGGACTCGGCTTGCCGCTTGCCGAACATCGCCTGGAGGGACGCTCGCTACTGGCGCTCACGCGCGGCGCGGCCGGCCCATGGCGCGACGCGGTGTTTTCCGAACTCGATTACAGCTACCGCGAAGCGCGCCTGCTGCTCGGACGCCGGCCCGACGCCTGCCGCGGCTGGATGGTGCGCACGGCCCAATGGAAGTACATACACTGGCAGGGCGATGCCGCGCAATTGTTCGACCTGACGAACGACCCCGATGAATTCTTCGACCTGGGCGCCGACCCGGTCTTTGAGAGCGTGCGCGAAGCCATGCGCGCGCGCTTGCTCGAATGGTTCTGCCGCCAGCGCCGGCGCACCACCGTATCGAACCAGGACGTCGAACGCGGCACACATCAATACAAGAAGGCGGGCGTCTTTTACGGTGTGTGGTGACCCCGCCCCGGGCGCGCGCAGCTCAGCCGTCCACCGCCGCCCATATCCTGCCGAACAGCCCGTCGGCATGGGCCGAATCGAGCCAGCGCGCGAGCGGCCTGCATCGAGCAGCATCTGGCCGATCAGGGCCTGGTCTGGTGCACGCCGAAAACGCCGGCGGCGGTGCTGAAAGAGTATTCTTGCTCCAATATGACATATCGCGAAATCAAGACAGTGGGCGTGGTGGGAACCGGACTGATCGGCGCGAGCTGGGCTGCTTTCTTTCTCGCCCGCGGTTTTCGCGTCGTCGCCACCGACCCCGCCCCGGGCGCCCAGGCACGGCTGCGCGATTTCATCGGCAAGGCATGGCCGGCCCTGAACCGGCTGGGGGCAACCGCGGAGACCGCCCCCCCCGAACCAGTCTTCGCGGACTCCCTCGAAGACTGCGTCTTACAAGCGGATTTCATCCAGGAGTCAGGTCCCGAGCGCGCGGATATCAAGCGGGAGGCCTACGTCAAAATGGATGCCCTGGCGGCGCCCGACGTGATCCTCGCATCCAGCACCTCGGGCTTGCGCCCGAGCCAGCTGCAGCAGGGCTGCCATCATCCCGGGCGCATCCTGGTCGGCCACCCCTTCAACCCGCCGCACATCGTCCCCCTGGTCGAGGTCGTCGGCGGCGCGGCCACGGATCCTGCGGCGCTCGATCGTGCCGAGTCGTTCTACAAGTCGCTGGGCAAGATCACCATACGCGTGCGCCGCGAACTGACCGGCCACGTCTCGAACCGCCTGCAGGCCGCGCTCTGGCGCGAGGCCTACCATTTGGTGGCATCGGGCGTCGTGACGGCGTCCGAGGTCGATGCGGCCATCGCCCACGGCCCCGGACTGCGATGGGCCCTGATGGGGCCGATGCTGCTGGGCGAGCTGGGTGGCGGCGAAGGCGGCCTGCGGCACTTCCTGGACCATATCGGCCCCCTGATCGAAAGAATCTGGGCCGAGCAGGGCCAGACCGAATTGACCGGCGAGGTCAAGAAAACCCTGGTGGACAGCACCAACGCCGAGATGGCCGGACTCGATACCGAGGCAATGCTGCAGGAGCGCGATGCCCTGCTGGTCGACCTGATCAACGCCAAGGCCCAGGCGCGCAACCTGCCCTGAGCCTTGAAATCCGATCGGCAGCCCCTACTTAATCCCCTCAAAGGGAGCCAAGCATGGAACAGTTTCACGCCACCACCATTATCTGCGTGCGCCGCGGCGATCAGGTCGCCCTGGGCGGAGACGGCCAGGTCACCCTGGGCAATATCGTCATCAAGGCCACGGCCCGCAAGATCCGCCGTCTCTACCACGACAAGATCCTGGCCGGCTTTGCCGGCGCCACCGCCGACGCCTTCACCCTGCAGGAGCGCTTCGAGGCCAAACTCGAAAAACACCAGGGCAACCTGATGCGCGCCGCCGTCGAACTCACGCGCGACTGGCGCACCGACCGCGTCCTGCGCCGCCTGGAAGCCATGCTCATCGTGGCCGACGCCGAGCACACCCTGGTCCTCACCGGCACCGGCGACGTGCTCGAACCCGAGCACGGCCTGGCCGCCATCGGCTCGGGCGGCGCCTACGCCCAATCGGCCGCCCTGGCCCTGCTGCACAACACCGAGATGGCGCCCGCGGAAATCGTCAAGAAGTCGCTGGAAATCGCCGGCGACCTGTGCATATACACCAACCAGAATCACCTCGTCGAGACGCTGTAAGAACGCTTCGCCCCCCACGATGCAGCAAGCCGAGGACCCCGGAGCAATCCGAAGCACAGGGGCCTTCTAGCCCCCGAGCATCGGAATTGCGCAGGGCAGCCTCGGCGTCTAAAGAACGCAGCTAACGACGGCGGCCCAAGCCCTGGGCAGCTCAAGAACCCATACACCCCGGAACGCAAACGACATGTCCGCCTCCACCATGACCCCCGGAGAAATCGTCTCCGAACTCGACAAATACATCATCGGCCAGCACAACGCCAAGCGTGCCGTCGCCGTGGCGCTGCGCAACCGCTGGCGCCGCCAGCAGGTCGCCGAACCCCTGCGCCATGAAATCCACCCCAAGAACATCCTGATGATCGGCCCCACCGGCGTGGGCAAGACCGAGATCGCGCGCCGCCTGGCCAAACTGGCCAACGCGCCCTTCATCAAGATCGAGGCCACCAAATTCACCGAGGTCGGCTACGTCGGCCGCGATGTCGACACCATCATCCGCGACCTCACCGAGTTCGCGGTCAAGCAGTCCCGCGAACAGGAAATGCGCCGCGTGCGCAGCCACGCCGAGGACGCCGCCGAAGACCGCATCCTGGACGTGCTCGTGCCGCCCTCGCGCAACGCCGCGGGCGAACCCGAGCGCAATAGCGAAAGCCCCACGCGCCAGACTTTCCGCAAACGCCTGCGCGAAGGCCAGCTGGACGACACCGAAATCGAGATCGACATCGCCCAGCCCGTGCCGCAGCTGGACGTCATGTCGCCTCCCGGCATGGAGGAAATGGCCGAGCAACTGCGCGGCATGTTCGCCGGCCTGGCGCGCGACAAGACCAAGCCCAAGAAGGTCAAGATCAAGGACGCCTTCAAGCTCATCATCGACGAAGAAGCCGGCAAGCGCATCAACGAAGACGACATCAAGACCGCCGCCGTCGTCAATGTGGAGCAAAACGGCATCGTCTTTCTGGACGAGATCGACAAAATCGCCGCGCGCCAGGAAACCGGCGGCGCCGACGTCTCGCGTCAGGGCGTGCAGCGCGACCTGCTGCCGCTGGTCGAGGGCACCACGGTCAACACGCGCTACGGCATGGTGCGCACCGACCACATCCTGTTCATCGCCTCGGGCGCCTTCCATCTGTCGCGCCCGTCCGATCTCATCCCCGAACTGCAGGGACGCTTTCCCATCCGCGTCGAACTCGAATCGCTCACCGCCAAGGATTTCGTGAGCATCCTGTCCGACACCGATGCCTCGCTCATCAAGCAGTACTCGGCGCTGCTGGACACCGAAGACGTGCACCTCGAATTCACCGACGAGGGCATCGAGCGGCTGGCCGAACTGGCCTTCTCGGTCAACGAGCGCACCGAAAACATCGGCGCCCGCAGGCTGTACACCGTGATGGAAAAGCTGCTGGATGAACTGTCCTTCGATGCCGGCGCGCACGGCGGCAAGACCGTGAAGATCGACGCGGCCTATGTCGACGCGCAGCTGGCCGACGCGGCGGCCAACCAGGACCTGGCGCGCTACGTGCTCTGAGTTCAAGGGCGCCGATCGTCTTCGGCAAGCATGCAGGCCGCTGCCGCACGGCAGCGGCCTGCATCAGAAGCGAGAACAGCGTTGTCCGCGCCGGGAGCGCGAGATTAAGGCAACCCTGGCGTTTTGGGCCGAAGGGTTAGAAAAAACAGCGTAACGGGGGAATCTGGGCCAGGCTTGGTCAGAATCGGTGTCGCTCTGCTGGATTGGCGGTTGGTTTTTCAATTATTTAGTAAAAATTCATCGCCACCGCGCTATCCTGGCGGCATGCTTTGCGGCCGGGAACCCTTCCGCGCTTAAATCCATCCGCCTTCAAAGCCTCGTGCCCCCAGAACAAAACAGCGGCTAGAAAGCGAGCAACCATGCGCCATTGAAACCATGCATCCCACTCGCGTGTCCTCGGAGTTTCTGCGCTCGCTGATCGAAAGCAGCAACGATGCGATCGTGTCCAAGACGCTGGGCGGCATTATCACCAGCTGGAATCCCGCCGCGGAGAAAATGTTCGGCTACACCGCCGAGGAAATGATCGGGCAATCGGTGAAAAGGCTTTTCCCCGCGCAACTGCGCGATGAAGAAGACCACATCATCGCGCAGATCGCGGCGGGCAAACGGGTCGAACATTTCGAAACCGTGCGCCTGCGCAAGGACGGCAGCACCTTCCCGGTATCCGTTACCGTATCGCCCATACGGGACGAGTCCGGCATCATCATCGCCGCCTCGAAAATCGTGCGGGACATTACCCTTCGGCGAACCCTCGAAGACCAGATGCGCCTGTCCGAGACGGTATTCAATTTTGCCACCGAGGCGATCATCGTGGCGGACGCCGATGGGCGCTTCATTCATGTGAACAAGGCATTCACGCAAATCACGGGCTATGGCCTGGAAGACGTAATAGGAAAGACGCCCGCGATCTTTCGCTCCAGCCGCCAGGCACCGGAAATCCAGCTCAAGATGCTGGGCGAGCTGAAGGCAACCGGGTATTGCCAAGGCGAAATCTGGAGCCGGAAAAAGACCGGCGAAGCGCTGGCCGTGTTGATAAACATCAGCCGCGTGCAAGAGCAGGACCACCTGCCTGGACGCCATATCGCCGTCTTCGCGGACATCACCGGCCTACGCGAACAACAAGAACTGATGGAGCGCATGGCGCACTTCGATTCGCTCACGGACCTGCCGAATCGGCTCTTGCTGGCCGAACGCCTGGAGCGCAGCCTGCTCAGGGCCGAAAAAGAGCAATCCGAAGTGGCGGTGGCCTACCTCGACCTGGATGGATTCAAAGACATCAACGACCACTATGGTCATGCCGTCGGCGACGAAGTCTTGGCGACGGTGGGGCGGCGTATGGCATCCGTGCTGCGTGACAGCGACACCGTGGCGCGCGTCGGAGGAGACGAGTTCGTGCTTCTCATCGAATCGCGCGACGCACAGGAGGAATATCTCGGTGCGCTGCACCGCGTTCTTCAGATTTGCAAAGAGCCGATGCGAATCAGAGACCGTCTCATTACCCTGAGCGCAAGTGTCGGCATTACCGTTTTCCCGCGCGACGCATCCGACCCCGACGTGCTGGTACGGCACGCCGATCTGGCCATGTACGAGGCCAAGCAATCGGGGCGCGATCGTATGCAGTTTTTTGATCCGGAACAGGATAAAAAAGCCAAACAACGCTACGAACTGATCAAGGGCGTCTCACGCGCATTGGAAAATCAGGAACTGTTTCTGGAGTACCAACCTAAAGTCGATATCGTCACCGGAAAAATTTATGGCGCCGAGGCGCTGATCCGGTGGCGCACCCCGGATGGCCAGGTCATCTACCCGGGCGACTTCATCCCTTTGATCGAAGATATGCCCATCATCGATGAAGTGGGCGACTACGTAATCCAGCGCGCACTCGTGCAAATTGAAAAGTGGTTCGCGCTGGGGCACGCGCTGTGCATCAGCGTCAATATCGCGCCTCACCATTTTCTTTCTCCCACCTTTGCATCGCGTCTGCGGGAACTGACCCGGCCCTACCGAGACCTGTTGGCCGGCCGCAAGTTGCTGGAGATAGAAATCATCGAAACCCAGAAATTTCTCGACTTGCACGTGGTCTCGACGATCATGCAGACTTGCGCCAACATGGGCATCGGCTTTTCGCTGGATGATTTCGGAACCGGCTATTCTTCACTGCTCTATCTGAAAGAGCTGCCGGCCGAAACCATCAAAATCGATCAAAGTTTCGTGGCCGGCATGGCCGACAACCAACACGACCTCTTTCTGGTGCGCGCCATATTGGGCTTGGCGCAGGCGTTTCGGCGGGAAGTGATCGCCGAAGGCGTGGAAACGAAGGAGCAGGCCCGGATGCTGGTGGATATGGGCTGCTCGAATGTACAAGGCTACGGCGTTGCGCCCCCCATGACGGCAGACAAGTTCGAGCAATGGTGCGGCCAATGGCAGGATCGGATCAGTCCGGACCTGCTGCAAACCGGCCTGGCATTTCCGGGCCTTTGAACCCGCGGTTCGCAAAAGCCGGCATTACTCGAAATGCGAACCCCGCAATGGGCCGCGGCGCTGCGGGGCCGAGCCTTAGGCAGCGGCGGGCCGACCGAAGAACGGGTAGTTCGGATCGTTGTACCCATGCGCCGACGCATGCCCCGGCGTCACCCAATCGTCGACCATGGCTTCTTGCTGGGCGTTGACCGCCACATCCAGCGCGCCGTAATAGTCCAGCATCTGCGCCAGCGTGCGCGGCCCGGCGATGACGCTGGTGACGATAGGGTTGGCCAGCACCCAGGCCGTGGCGAAGTGCCCCGGCTTGATGCCCTGGCCTGCGCAGTAGGCCACCAGTTCCTGGGCGATCTTGAGCGATTCCTCGCGGAACTCCGTATCCATGATGCGCTTGTCGCCGCGCCCGGCGCGCGTGTCGGCCGCCGGCGCCTGCCCCGGCGCGTACTTGCCCGTAAGCACGCCGCGCGCGATCGGGCTGTAAGGCACCACGCCCAGGCCAAAATGCGCGCAGGCCGGCAGGATTTCCACTTCCGGCATCCGGTTGAGCATGTTGTAGTAAGGCTGGCACACCACGGGCTTGGGCACGCCCAGCTTCTCGCACAGGCTCACCATCTCGGCGATGCGCCAACCGCGGAAGTTGGACACGCCGAAATAGCGCAGCTTGCCCGCGCGGATCAGCTCGCCCAGCGCCAACACCGTCTCCTCCAGGTTCTCGGCGTGATAGTCGCGGTGCAGATAAAGAATGTCCATATAGTCGGTGCCCAGGCGCCCGAGGCTCTGCTCCACGCCCTGTACCAGCCACTTGCGCGAATAGCGCCCGTGATTCCGGCCCTTGTCGAGCGCGTTGCCGATCTTGCTTGCCAGCACCCAGTCGTCGCGGTCCTGGGCAATGAGCTTGCCCACGACTTCTTCGGACCGGCCGCCGTTGTAAACGTCAGCCGTATCGATGAAATTGATGCCGTGCTCGCGCGCGCAGGCCACGATGTCGGCGGCCGCCTCGAAAGGCGACTGCTCGCCGAACATCATGGTCCCCAGGCACAGCCGGGATACGTCCAGATTGCTCTTGCCCAGACGACGATATTGCATGACCTGACTCCTCTATGCTTGAAACGCGACGGGTCAAGTCTACATCGGACGGCTGACGCTAAAGCACCACCGACACCATGTGATGCCCGTGCAGGGCGCGGTAGAGCGCGTCGAGTTGTTCGCGCGAGGTGGCGCGGACCGTGAAGGTCAGCCCCAGGTAGTTGCCGCCCTTGCTCGGGCGCATTTCGACGGTGGCCGGATCGAATTGCGGGTCGAACTGCAGCACGATCTCGGTAAGCGTCTGCGCGAGATCGGGATGGTGCCTGCCCATGACCTTGATGGGAAAGTCGCTGGGATACTCGATCAGCGATTCTTCTGGCGGGATCTGCATGTTTGCTCCCTTTTAGCGGTATTTCAAAGCGCCGCGACAAGCGCATCATAGCGCTCGCGCAGCGCGGCATACACCGGCCCCGGCTTGCCCGAACCCACCGGCTTGCCGTCGATGCGGACCACGGGCAGCACTTCCTTGGCGGCCGAAGTCAGCATGATTTCCGCGGCGGCCAGCACCTCGTCCCGGGACAGCTTGCGCGCCTCGAAAGGCACGCCGGCCTGCTCGGCCAGTTCGCCCATCAGGCCATAGCGTATGCCCTCCAGGATCAGGTTGTTCTTGGGTGGCGCCAACAAGGTGCCGCCGATCACCACCCAGGCATTGCATGCCGAACCCTCGCTCAGATAGCCGTCGCGGAACATCACCACGTCGTCGACGCCGGCGTCCGTCGCGGCCTGCTTGGCCAGCACATTGCCCAGCAGCGAAATCGACTTGATCTCGCAATGCAGCCAGCGCTCGTCCGGCAAGGTGATGACGGACAGGCCCTGCTCGCGCTGGGCCTGGGTCGGCAGCACCAAGGTATTGACCATGCCGAACACCGTCGGCGTGACCGGCTCCTTGGGAAAGCCGTGGTCCCGCTTGGCCACGCCGCGCGTCACTTGCAGGTACACCAGACAGGTGGGCGCCGGCGCGCGCGCGATGAGCTGCCCGATCAGGGCCGTCCAGCCGGCGCGATCGCGCGGGTTGGCGATGCGGATGGCCGCCAGGCTGCGCTCCAGGCGATCGAGGTGATGTTCGATGCGAAACGGCTTGCCGTCGTAGACGGGCACCACCTCATAGATGCCGTCGCCGAAGATGAAGCCGCGGTCGAGCACCGAGATCCTGGCCTGGCCGATCGGCATGAATTCGCCGTTCAGATAGACCTGGCTGTCGCTCGCCATGCCGGGGATGATCATGCACGTTCCTGCAGAATGGAAAAGAAAAACTCGCCGACCGGCGGCGAGCATCGCGATGCGCGAACGCGGCCGGCCCGGCGCGATGCCGCGCCGGCCACCACCGCTTATTTGCTGGCGAAATGCCGCTTGATCGAGTCGATCATACGACCGATGAATCCGGCGCGCCCGACCGCGGTCTGCGCCACCAGCGGCTCGGTCCGCACGACCTTGCCGTCCAGCGTGAGATCGAGCGTGCCCACCTTCTGGCCCTTGGCCAGCGGCGCCAGCAGCGGATCAGGATAATGCGCCACGGGCTTGATGTCGCCGGTCTTGCCGCGCGGCACGGTCAGCCACACCGGCTTGGGCGGCCCCAGGCGCACCTTTTCGGACTGGCCCTCCCAGACACGCACGTCCATGCCCGGCTGGCTCTGGCCGTACAGCCTGACGTCGTCGAAATTCTGGAAGCCCCAGTTCAGCAGCTGCAGGCTGTCCTGCGAACGCGCCGTGGCGCTGGGCGTGCCCAGCACCACCGTCAGGATACGGCGGTCGCCGCGCAGCGCGGTGGCGATCATGCAATAGCCGGCCGCGTCGGTAAAACCGGTCTTCATGCCGTCCACCGACGAGTCGGCCCACAGCAGGCTGTTGCGGTTGGGCTGCTTGATGTTGTTGTAGGTGAATTCTTTTTGCTTGAAGTAGTGGAACAGCGTCGGGTGGTCGTTGATGATGTGCGCGGCCACGATGGCCAGATCGCGCGCGGTGGTCATGTGCTGCGGATCAGGCAGGCCGTCGACGTTGTCGAAATGCGTATTGCGCATGCCCAATTTCTGGGCTTGTTGGTTCATCAAGGTGACGAAGGCGTCGGTGCTGCCGGCCACGGCCTGGGCCAGGGCCACCGCGGAGTCGTTGCCCGAATCGACGATCAGGCCCTGCAGGAGCTGATCGACCGTGACCGGCAGGCGCGGCTGGATGAACATGCGCGAGCCGCCCGTGCGCCAGGCCTTCTCGGACACCGTCACCTGCTGGTCGAGCGGCAGGCGGCCCTCATCGACCGCGTCGGCGGCCAGGTAGAAGGTCATGAGTTTGGTCAACGACGCAGGCGGGACCTGCATGTCGGCATTGGACTCGGTCAGTATCTGGCCGCTGGTGATGTCGACCGCGATCCACGCCTTGGCGTCGAGCGAGGGCGCGGGCACCACGGAAAGGCTGCTCACGTCCAGCGCCTTGGGGTCGACGAACGCAAACGAGGAGGAGGAAAGCCCCGCGATGCGCGTAGACGCGGCGGTGGCGGAGGAAGCGGCAGGCGTCGCGTCGGCCGCACAGGCTGCGGGCACGCCCACGGCAAGGATCGCCGCCGGCATCAACAGGCTCGCTACGGCAAGACGGGCATAAGACGGGGATAGCTTCTTCATCAGCGACAACATCCAGTACGTAAAAAGACAAGCGAAGACAAGCGCGCGTACGGCGGGCAATAGCGTGCAATTATAGGCAGCCGCTTTACGGCGACGACGGCATGGACGCACCCCATTTTGCAAGAAATGCAATGTATTTGTTGCGTGTGATGACAACGCTTCGGATTGCCCGGCCCTATCGCCAGCGCACGACAACAATCGGCCAGGGGTCAAGCTGCTAAGGCAACCGTCAACTTATCCAGCACCAGTTGCCGCAGGATGAGCAGCTTGCCGTGAAAGAAGTGCGACGCATCGGGAATGACGACTACGGGTAGGCTGCGCGCGCGCGCCCAGTCCATGGTTTCGGCGCAAGGCACGACTTCATCCCGTTCGCCATGCACCATGAACGTGTGCGCCGGCGCCGGGATGTCCGCCGGCTGAAAGCGCTGCACGGCGGCGCCGGCCAGTATCAGCGCCACGGGCAGGCGCGCATCGCCCGCGGCCGCCAGCCCGGCATGCAGGCCAGCCGCAACAGAGGTGCCGAAGGAAAACCCGCCCAGCACCCAGGGCTGGGCGGCCAGCGTGGGATGGCGCGCGCGAAACTGCGCCACCAGCGCCCGCATGTCCTGGGTCTCGCCTATCGATTTGTCGAACGCGCCTTCCGAGGCGCCCACGCCGCGAAAGTCCGGCCGCACAGCCACCAGTCCATGCTGCAGGCAGGCCCGGGCGATGGTCGTCACCACCTTGTTGTCGCGCGCGCCGCCTTGCAGCGAGTGCGGATGCAGCACCAGCGCCCAGCCGCGCGGCGCGCCCTCGGGCCAATCGAGCGCGCAGTCGATGCGCCCCGCCGCGCCTTCGAAACCGACGATTTCAGTATGTATTGCCATATCGATCCGTTCTTCTTCAGTCCTGGCCCATGCGGCCGGTCTCAGTGCAGCGCGCCGCCCAGCCAGGCCGCCAGTTCATCGGCCGCCGCGTCGGTGGCCTGGCGGAGCGCGCGCGCTCCGCCGCCGGCATCCTGGGTTGCGGCGGCGGCCGAGCAGCGCACCCGCTTTTGCGCGATCACCTGGCCATCGGCCCGCAGCAGCACCGCCTGCAAAGCCACTTGTCCGGCACTCGTGGCGCCGTCGGACGAGAACACCTGCTCGAAACGCGTCAGCGTCACCTGCAATCGGGGCAGGCCGACCGCGTTGTCGGGTAGAACCGGCCCCAGGCGCGCCAGGCGTTCAGTCAGGCGCAGCCTGACCAGATCCGGCGGCGGCACGGACCAGCGCGACCGGGCGTAGAGCCTGGGACGGTCGCCATGGGCCACGCGCCAGATCATGCCCGTATCGCCCAGCGTGGGCGCAGCATCGAAAATCAGCGCAACCGGCTTGTGCGCCTGCGCCCCCGCGGGTGCCGGGCCTTCCCCGGCCCCCAGGTCGTAGAGCACGGGCGCCGGCCCCACCCTGCCCAGGCTGCAGCCGGCCAGGGCCAGCGCAAGACACAAGACGCCCATCCATTTCACGCGGCTCTGCATCGAAGGCCTCATCGCTTTTCTCCAAACCCGGCAAACCCAGCCTCGCCCGGCCCCGGCTGCGCCGGCGGCAGGCCGAACAACAGCGATTGCGGCGTATCGCCCACACGGCGCAGAATGGACGAGGCGCCGCGCGCCGTCTCGCCCACCTGGCCGGCCATGTCGCTGACATCGGGCAGGGTTTGCGTGTTCAAGCGCGCCGCGGCCAGGCTGATCTGGCGCAGGCTTTGCGTGGCCGAGGCCAGCACCCCATCGGGCGCGGCAAGCCGGGCCAGCGCGGCACTGGCCCGGCGCGCGGCATCGCTCGTCTGCATCGCCGCGGCGTCCAGGCTCTTGACGAGCGGCCCCAGGCTGGCGCTTGCCGCCTTGATCTGCGCGGAGACCTGCTCCGCATTCTGTAGCGTCGCCGAGACGGCCTGCATGTTCTGCGGCGAAAGTAGCCGCTTGACCTGGCCGGCCGCCTGGTCGAGGTCGTCCAGCAGTCCACTGCCTTTTTCCTCGATCCGCTCGAGCAGGCCCGGCTGCAGGGGAATCCGCGCCGGGTGCGCGGCCGATGTCTGCAGGCGGTGCGTGGACGTACCCGGGTCATGCAGCGCGACCACGCCCAGGCCTGTGATGCCCTGCATGTCGAGCTCGGCCCAAGTCCGGTCGGTGATGGGCGTGGTGGGCTTGACGGCAATGCGGATGAGCACGCGGCCCGGCCGCTCCTGGTCCAGCGTCATCGACTCCACGTGTCCCACCGGCACACCCTGGAACCGCACGGACGACTGCACCGACAAGCCGCCCACCGAATGCGCCGAAACGATGTCGTAGACCACCACGGCCTTCTTGTCGTGCTCCAGCCAGATCGCCACGATCACGGCCGCAACGATCAGGGCGAGTGTGAATATGCCCGCCATCAAGGCATAACTACGATTCTCCATGCCCCACCTTCTCTTCAGATAACAGCGCACCCAGGGCGCGGCGGCCGCGCTCGCCCAGGAAAAATTCCCTGATGAAGGGATGATCCACCCGCACCACCCGCTGCAACACGTCGCATGCGATCACGCGCTTGTCGGCCAGTACCGCCACACGAGAGGACAGATCGACCAGCGTGTCCAGATCGTGCGTGATCATCACCACCGTAAAGTCCAGCTCGCGATGCAAGGCGCGCACCAGCGCCACGAACTCGTCCGAGCGCTGCGGGTCCAGGCCCGACGTGGGCTCATCCAGGAACAGCAGGCTCGGGTCCAGGGCCAGAGCGCGCGCCAGGGCCACGCGCTTGACCATGCCGCCGGACAGATCCGAAGGCGGCTTGCCCGCGTCCTGCTCAGTCAATCCCACCATGGCCAGGCGGCACATTACAACCTCGGCGATGAGGTCCTCCGGAAACGCGCGCAGCTCGCGCAGGGGCTGAGCCACATTGTCGAACACCGACAGCGCCGAGAACAGCGCCCCCGCCTGAAACAGCATGCCCCAGCGCCGCGACAGGCGCCGGAATTCCACCTGCTTCATCTCGTAAAGGTCGTGTCCGAGCACCCGCACCACGCCGGCCGCGGGCCGGTCCAGCCCGATGATGGCGCGCAGCAGCGTGGTCTTGCCCGAGCCCGAGCCGCCGACGATGGACAGAATCTCGCCTTGCCGCACGCTCAGATCCAGATTGTCGTGCACGACATGCTCGCCGAACGCCGTGCGCAGGCCGCGCACCGAAATCACGGGATCGTCTGTGGCATCGCCCATCACAGCCCCACCGAACTAAATAGAATCGCATACATCGCGTCCACCAGGATCACAGCGGTGATCGAGGTCACCACCGACGTCGTCGTGCCCTGCCCCAGGCTCTCGGTATTGGCCTTGATGCGCAGGCCGAAGTGGCAGGAAATCAACGCGATCAGCGCGCCGAACGTGGCGCCCTTGAGCAGGCCTATGCCGTAGTTCGTCATCGAGATCGCATCGGGCAAGGCGCGCAGGAACCACATCACCGAAAGATTGAGCTGCGCCTTGGCCGCCAGCGCGCCGCCCAGCAGGGCCAGAGCATCCGTCCAGAGCACCAGCAGCGGCATGGAAATAGTCAGCGCCACGGCGCGCGGCAGAATCAGGCGGCGGCTGTGCGAAATGCCCATCACCTGCATGGCGTCGAGTTCCTGCGTCACGCGCATCACCCCGATCTCGGCCGTGATGGCCGATCCCGAACGCCCCGCCACCAGGATGGCCGCCAGCACCGGCCCCAGCTCGCGCACGATGGACACGCCCAGCAGCTGCACAATGAAGCGGTCCGCTCCGAACACGCGCAATTGCTGCGCCGACAGATACGACAGCACCACGCCGATCAGAAAACCCACCAGGGCCGTAATGCCCAGGGCCTGCGCGCCGGTGTGATAGACCTGCGCGGAAATCGGCTTCCAGGGCACCCGCCAGCGCCGGGCCAGCAGCCCCAGGAAATCCAGCACCAGTTGGCCAAACAACACGAGCATGGCCCGGCCGTTCTCGGCCGCGTTGCCCCACATGTCGCCGATCTTGCGCAACCATTCCAGTCGGTCGACCCGCTGGCGCGGCGCGGCGAATGCCTGCCCGGCATGATCGGCCAGCACCTGGAACACCAGGCGCTGCCTGTCGGACAGGTGCGCCCGCGTGGGCAGCTTGCCGCCCCAGGCATGCCAGATCAGGTGCGCGCCCACGGTATCGAGCCGCGTCACGCCCAGCAGGTCCCAATCCATGTCCTGCCCCACGGGCGGCAATTCCTGCCGCCGGTAGGTCACGGCCCCCGCCTCGGCCAGGGCCACCGCCGTCCAGTCTCCCGCCAGATAACACACGCCGCCGTCGCGGCGTACGGGCTGCACTGGGGGGATCGAAGCGCTGGGCATGGATGATCGACAACAGCGAAAGGATGCTGAAAGGCGGGACGCACCAATGATATACGGGACCCAATCGCCCGGCCGATATTTCCCCTGGGGCATCGATCGGTCAGGTTGGCCGATTTTCAAAAAAAAACGCATCACGGCCTACAATCGGCCCATGCTGCGTACATCCGCCCCGCCCACGCCCCTGGCCCTGCCCGCCCCGCCCACGCTCGCGCACCTGCTGGCGGACTGGCTGCCGGCCTTCGGGCAAGTGGACTGGAAGAAAGAGACCGGCTCGACCAACGCCGACCTGCTGGCCCGGGCGCGCGAACATCCGCAGGACAAACCCTGGCTGCTGGGCGCGCATCTGCAGACCAGCGGCCGCGGACGTATGGGCCGATCCTGGCAGAACATGGCCGGCGCGGCGCTGATGGTGTCCTTCGCCTTCGATGTGCAACTGCTCGCGGCCGAGCTGCCGGCCCTTTCGCCGCTGACCGGCCTGGCCGCCTGCGAAAGCCTGCGCGCGCTGATCGGCGAGGACGCCGCCGGCCAGCTCACCGTCAAGTGGCCCAACGACTTGCAATGGGGCCAGGCCAAGCTGGCCGGCCTGCTGGTGGAGTCGCTGCGCAATCCCGGCGGCCCCGGCGCCGGCCATACCGTCGTAGTGGGCATCGGCATAAACCTGCGCGATGCCCAGGCGCTTTCCCAGGCCCTGGAACGCCCCATCGCCGACTGGGGCCAGACCGGTGCGCCCGCCGCCGTCGGGGTCGCCGAAATTGTCCGCGCCCTGGCCAACGGCTTTCACCAGGCCGTGCTCGATGTGCAGCGCGAGGGCTTCGGCGCCTTCGCGCGGCGCTATGCCCGCGTGGACGCCCTCGCGGGCCAGCCGGTCAACGTCATCGACCAGGGCAAGATCGTGCAGCAAGGCATCGCCCAGGGCCTGGACGCGCATGGCCGCCTGCTGCTGCGCACCGCCGAGGGCGCCATTCAGCCCATCATCGTGGGCGAGGTCTCCATCCGGCCGCTCTCATGATTCTGCTGATCGACGCCGGCAACAGCCGCCTCAAGCTCGGCCTGCTGCCTGCCGGCGCGGCACACCGCGAGGCCGATACGCACGCCTTCGACCACGCGAACCTGCAGGCGTTGGCAGACTGGCTGCGCGCCTTGCCCGCCAAGCCCACGCGCGCAGTCGGCGTCAACGTGGCCGGCGCCGAGCGCGGCGATGCCATCGCCCGCGTCGTCGAACAGGCCGGCGGCGGCGGCACCGCATGGCTGCGCGCCGAAAAGCAGACCCTGATTCTGCGCAATGGCTACGCGCATCCCGAACAACTGGGCGCCGACCGCTGGGCCGCCATGCTGGGGGTGCTGGCCCGCCAGCCCGCGCGGCACCCGCCCTTGATGATCGCCAGCTTCGGCACCGCCACCACGCTGGACACGGTCAGCAGCGAAAACGTCTTTCTCGGCGGATTGATCCTGCCCGGCCCGGCCATGATGCGCGCGGCCCTGGCCCACGGCACCGCCAACCTGCCGCTGGCGCAGGGCCTGGCCACCGCCTACCCCACCGATACCGACCAGGCCATCAGCAGCGGCGTGGCCGCCGCCCAGGCCGGCGCCCTCGTGCGCCAGTGGCTGGCCGCGCGCACGCGTTTCGGCGCAACGCCCGACATCTACGTGACAGGCGGCGGCTGGTCCGAAGTACGCGCCGAAGTGGAAACGCTGTTGGCGCAGGCCGGCGCCGCGCGCAGCGTACCCACCGGGCTGATCTACGTGGAAAGCCCCGTGCTGGACGGACTGGCCGCGTGGGTGTTGCAAACCGAGCAACGGCCGGAATAAATACGGGATAATCCCGGCAGACTCATCACCTAAGAACGGACTTCGACATGCGCATCCTGTTCCTGTTGATACTGCTGGCCAATGTCTGGGCCTACGCCCTGGGACAAGGCTGGCTGGGCGTGCGGCCCGGGGATGAAAGCCGCACCGTGGTGCAGGAGTTGAACGCGGACAAGGTGGCGCTGGGGCGCTAGGCATCCCAGGGGATGCCAGTGAAATCAGATGACGATGTAATCCGGCGCCTGATTCTGGTTCTTCTCGATCAGAGGATTCGTAGGCAAATCCAGGACGAAAATCGAACCATGGCCGATACCTTTGCTCGTCACGCGCATCTGGCCGCCCAGTTCCCGGGCCCAGGTGGCGCTGGAATGCAAGCCGATTCCGTTGCCTTCGGCACGCGTGGTGAAGCGCTGATTGAACAATACCGCCAAATGCGTCGGATCGATGCCGGCGCCGTTGTCCTCGACCATCATCTGGACGCGGCCCTGCGTCGACTTGACGGCAAGTGCGAGCTGTGATTTGTCTTGCATATCCGCCATCGCCTGCAAAGCGTTGGCGATCAGATTGATCAGGATCTGCAGCACTTTATGGCGGTCCGTAACCAGGCTGACGGCCGGCTCATAACGGCGCTCGACACGGACACCATCCACATTGAACGCGGCGCTGGCAATTTTATAAGCCGCGTCCATCAGGTCGCCCGCCAGCAAAACTTCCGATACATCGTCGGTGGGCTGGGCGAACTGCCGATGGCTGTTGATGACCTCCCGGGCATGCTCACAGCAATCGATAACCACCGAGGCCTCCTTGAGCAACATATCCCTTTCCTCGTTCAACTGACCGGAAAGCTCAGCGATATAGCGCGGCAGCAAGGGCGCGCGCGGGTCGTGGGTGAAAAATCCGGACAAGTCCATGCCTTGCTGCTCGAGCAGCGCAACCACTTTCGACAGGCCGGCCACGCTGCTGCGATCGAGTTGCTCCTTGATCAAGGTGGCACCCGTGGTCACGCTGTTCAGCACGTTGCCCAGATTGTGCAGCACTCCCGTGGCCAGCATGCTCATGCCGGCTTCGCGGGACTTTTCGCGCAGCGTCGCCTGCACATCGCTCATGCGCGCCGCCGCGCGCAATCGGGCCCGCAACTCCTCGGGCACGAATGGCTTGGCAAGATAATCGTCCGCGCCGCGGTCCAGTCCGGACGAACTCGAGAGACTATCGCCACGGGCCGTGAGCAAAATGATGGGAATATGGCGTAGCGCACTGTTGCTCTTCATGCGCTCGGCCAGTTGCAGCCCGTCAAGTCGCGGCATCATTACATCCGAAACCACAATGTCGAACGGCCGGGTCAAGAGGGCATGCCAGGCCTTTTCGCCGTCCTCGACGCAAACGACGCTCCACGCGTCGGACAGCAATTCCCGTATGTAAGCGCGCATCTGGGCGCTGTCGTCCGCCACAAGCACCAGCTTGCCTGGCGTGCCGTCGGGCGACGGAATTTCCACGTCCTCGCGCGTGCGCCCCGCAAGGCCTTCGGTGAAATAGGCCTGCCGCAGCGCTTGCTGCAGCGGCGTGGTGATCTCGGCCGGCGCATCGGACGCTTGCTGCTCGGCAGCCTGCGGCGAAAGCCGAGGAAATTCAAGAACGAACTCGGTTCCCTCCCCGACCCGGCTATGAACCGCGATTTCTCCTTTCATCAATGTCGTCAGCGCTTTGACCAGCGCCAGACCGATGCCGGTGCCGCCGTTGCGACGGGTCGCGGACGTGTCCACCTGGGCAAAGCGCTCGAACAGAATGGCGAAATCTTCGGCCGCAATGCCGATGCCCGTATCCTGGACGCGCAATTCGAATTTTTCGTTATCGACGGCGCGGGCATCGACGCGAATCGTTCCGCCCGCCGGCGTGAATTTCAAGGCATTGCCGATGAGATTGAGCAAGATGCGCTCCAGATGCTCTCGGTCCATGAACACCGTGCCCACTTCGGCGTCCACCGACCACTCCAGCGTCAAATCCATCGACGCCGCAACGACCGCGGCATCGCCCGCCAGCATATCGACGAGTTCAGTCAGATTTACCGCTTCGATATGCGCCTTGAATTTTCCGGCCTGCGCCTTCGAAAAATCGAGCAGCTCGTTCACGCGATTGAGCAATATGAGCGCGTTGCGCTGCAATCTCTCGATCTGGACACGCCAATTCCCAGGCGGCTCGGTTGTGGCCAACAGCTGGCTGGCGGGCGCCAAAATCAAAGTGAGCGGGGTACGCAATTCATGGCTGACATTGGCCAGGAACTCGCTTTTTGCCTCATTGGCGGCTTCGGCGGCCTCTTTGGCTTGCTTTAATTCGGTCTCAAGACGAATCCGCTCGTCGATTTCATCGGTGAGCTTGTGATTGGCATTGATCAAACCGATCGACTGCTCCTTGCTGACAAGCAGCGACCAGATCACCAAGGCCATCAACACGCTGATCAGCGATCCGGCGGCAAGAATGAGGCGTGGCTTTTGCACGTCGATGGCGGCGTCGAACTTGGGCAAGGACGTGAACTTCAAAGTCCAGACTCGCCCTCCGAACTCAATGGGCACTACCTTCATGAATGCGGGGCGAGCTGAAGCCGGCACGGACGCGCCCGGATCCGTCGCCATGACACTGTCGTACAACAGGTGCGTTGCCGACAAATCGCCGCCGTCGAAAATTTCGACATGCGTCTTGGACACATCGTCCTGCCCCAGAATGCCGCTCATGAGGTCGTTCATGCGAAACGCGGCATAAATGTAGCCAAAAAGTTGCGCGCGCCGCGCTGCCTTGGTCAACGGCGACGCATCACCGCGGTATACGGGTTCGTACATGAGAAACCCGTTCTGCACGCCCGTTTTCGTCTCCTGCACCAGAGTGACTTTCCCCGAAGCAGTGGCTTGGCCAGTATCGCGTGCGCGCTGCATTGCCTCGCGGCGCACGGGCTCGGTCAACATGTCATAGCCAAACGCACGCCGATTTCGCCAATCGAAAGGCTCGACGAAAACGACCGCGGTCATGTCCGGCCGAACACCGGGAGGGTAGACCGTGTAATCGGGAAACCCTTGGGCGCGAATCGCGCGAATATGCGCCGCCAAACCATCGGGGGGAATTTGCACAGCGAATCCCAGTGCCTGAATACCCGGATAATTGTGTTCGATTCGCAGCGCTTGAACATAAGCGTGCCAGGCCTGCCGGGTCATATCGCCGTTCGCATCGAAAAGACCGGCTGCTCCGAGCAAGGTCTCCCGATAAGCGAGAAGACGCTGCTCAATCGAGAATCGGTTCCGGTTGACCTGGTAATCGAACGACTGCCGCGCAACGCGGTTTGAATCACGCTCGGCGTTTGTCCAAAGCCAAAGCGTGGCGGCCAGCAGCAGCACCAGCGTGACAAGCGAAGCGGCGGCCGCGCCCAGGCGCCACGCCGAGTGCGCTCGGCGGTCGATCCATTTCATGATGAAATCAGTGCTCTTGGGAGAATTTTTCAAACACGTCCACGGCCAGCGGCCTGCCCGTCAGATACCCTTGCACGAGATCGCAGCCGCTCTCTTGCAGAAAAGTGCGTTGAAATTCGTTCTCCACCCCCTCGGCCACCACGCAAAGATCGAGTGATTTCGCAAGCTTGATTATGGCTTCGACAAGCAGCAGCGAGCGCGCGTCTTTCTCAAGGTTCTTCACAAATCCCCGATCGATTTTCAGCTTGTCGATCGGAAAATTCCTGATGTAGTCGAGGTTGGAATAGCCAACGCCGAAATCGTCCAGGGCCACGCGCACTCCAATGGCCTTGAGCGCGTTGAGCGAACTGACCGCCTGCTCGAGATCGCGCATCATCATGTTCTCGGTAATCTCCAGCTCGATGCGCGCCGCGGGCACACCATAGCGCTCGACGGCCTGCTGCACGATTTTGACAAACTGTTCGTCGCACATGCCCCGGGGTGAAATATTGACCGACACGACAAAATCGTCTTTGACGACCCCGCGGCGTCTCCAGTCGGCGATCTGCCGGCAAGCGCGGTCGATCACCCAGGCATCGATTCGCAAGATAAGCGAGCTCTCTTCGGCCACGCCGATGAAATCGGCCGGCGCCAGCATGCCCCAGCGCGGATGCCGCCAGCGGATGAGAGCTTCCGCGCCGTAGAGCCGACCGGTCCTCAGGCACAATTGGGGCTGATAATAGAGCCGCAAATCGTCGGCGGCGCCCAGGGCAAGCGTCATCTCCTGGCGCAGTTCGATTTTGGCGTGGCGGTCGGCCCCGGCTTCGCGCTCGTAACACCGCACGCCGCCGCCGCGATCGGCTTTGGCAAGCGCCAAGGCCGCCAGGACGTTATGCATCAGGTCGCCCGCGGTCTCATACTGGCGGGTCTGCTCGGCAAAGCCGACACTGAGCGATGCCTCCAGCTTGACGCCGTTGACGACGAACGGCTCGGTCAGCGTCTGCAGCAGCCGGTCGGCCCAGGGACGTGGCGCCCTCGCGTCGTCGCCCCGCAAAATAAATAAAAACTCGCCCCCGCTGACCCGCGCCGCAAACGCGCGGCCTGCGGCAAAGGCCCGAATACGGCGGCCGAGTTCGGCAAGAAAGGTGTCGGTATCGTCGTAACCGACCAGCTCGTTGATTTCGCGCAGCCGGTCGATGTCGCAATTGAGCACGACCAAGGGGCCGTCCTCTGCGCGCCGGCTATCGAGCACATGGTGCAGGTAGCGCAATGCCGAGAGCCGGTCGGGCAACCCGGTCAGGCGATCGTTGTGGATCGCCGCCTCGGACGCCTCGCGCGCGGCTGCGCCCTCGGCAGGGTCGGCCAGGTTGCGGATGCATAGATACACCTCATCGCCATAAGGGTAGACCGCCACCTCGATCAGTTGATTGAGCACCCTGCAAAATTCGACCGTTTTGCGCGCTGTCTGCGACTGGACCGCATCGTGGCTGATCCGATAGGTTTCGGTGTGCTCGGAGCCGGCAATCGCCCGCCAGAAGTTCTGGCCCAGCACCTGGTCTTCCCCCAAGCCGAACGCCGCCTCGGCGGTCTGGCTCATATAGGTTACGCACCACTGGCTATCGAATACGAATGCCACGTCGCCGTCGCATTCGAGAATGCGCTTGGTGCGCCGCACCGAGGCTTCGAGCGCCTGCCTGGCCTTCTGGCTCTCCTGGCTGAATCGCTGCACCATGACCCGCATCCGGTCCCGCTCTCGCCGCAGCTTGATCCAGCGCTCGCAAAACGAACGGGCGAGCTGGCGCACCTCCGTTACGTCAAACGGCTTGCGCAACACCACAAAGCGGTCGGGATGCGTCAGCTGGGCGAGCATCTGCTCCCACGAATAATCCGAATACGCCGTACAGAGCACGACATGAATATCCGGATCGACGCGCCACAGCTGGCGCACTGTTTCAATGCCATCCCAACCGCCGGGCATGCGAACGTCCATGAATGCCATGGCGAAGGGTCGGTTCTGCTCGCGCGCCGCGATCACATGCGCAAGCGCCGTCTTGCCGTCGGACACCAGATCCAGCGCGAAATGCCGGTTCTCCTGCGCCGGCTCGGCCGCGGACTCGGCCTCAAACAGCGCGTTTTCAAGAACGCTCAAGCGCTTCGAGCGGTCGGAGCCTGGAGGACTCAATATTTTCTGGTAGACATCCAGCATGTCGGCATTGTCATCGACCACCAGAATGCGCGCCGTGTCCGCTGCGTCATCCTGCCGCACGCCGCGGGGCGTGGGCACGGGCGCGTGCACGTCGGCCGCGGGATCGATGCCTGCCTTGCCTGCCTGAGCCTCGTTTGCGTCGTCCGGCAAAGGCGTTGCCGTTTGGGTTTGGATGGAATCTTTCATGGACCAATCACCACTTTCGACATAAGCCGCCTACCAGGGAACGAAGCCTATTTTCGAGCAATTTATATCATTTTTTTTCAAACTATTTCTTAAATTCAAATCCTCGCCCGACAGCGCACCGTCGCGACCGACCATGAAAAACGGCGTGCCAAGCACGCCGCCACACAGAACACACCCTACCGATCCGGCCGCCTATTGCTCCGCCAGCGCCTGCTCCACGCCCGCCAGCACCGCATCGCGCGAGGGCGGCGCGCCCTGCTCGCCCAGGCTGGCGGTATAGGCCGAGCCGATCAAGGGCGTGCGCACCGGGGAAGAAGCGCAGTAGATCCCCACCGTCGGGCGTCCCAATGCCGCCGACAAATGCGTCACGCCGCTATCCAAGCCCACCATCATGCGCGCGCCGGCCAGCAGCGTGGCCACGCCGGTCAGGTTCATGCGCGGCATGACCTGCACCCCCTCCTGCCCGGCAGTCAGGGCCTGCGCGCGCGCGGTTTCCGCGGCATTGCCGGCCAGCACGCGCAAGACGCAGCCCTCGTTGCGTAGGCGCTCGAAAACGGCATGCCAATCCTGCTCGGGCCAGAGCTTGTCGTCACGGCTGGCCGACGGCATGATCACCGCGTAATTGCGCTTGCCGCGCGCCTGGGCCAGAAAGCCCTGCAGGCCGTAATCGGGCTCGCCGGCGTACGCGTAGCCGAACGTCAGCCCGGCCAGCAGGCGCTGGCGCACCACCGCGGGCTGCCAGAAGTACACCCGGTGCCGCACGTCGTAGAACAAAGAGGCCATCGACTCGCGGGCCGACTGCCAGTCCAGCCCGTGCCGGGTGCCCTGAGCCTGCCGCGCCAGCCATGCCGACTTGAGCAGCGACTGCATGTCCAGCACCACGTCGTAGCGCACACCGCGCAGGCGATCGACGATCTTGCTGCGTTCACGGCGGGTGCTCTCGCGCCACCAGGTCTTGCGCCAGCGGCGGTGCGCGATGGGAATCACCTCGTTCACCGCCGGATGCCAGGCCGGAATTTCGGCAAACGCCTCTTCCGCGACCCAGTCGATCCGCGCGCCAGGGACATAGCGCGCGATATCCGAAATCGCCGGCAGGGTATGGACGATATCCCCCAGCGAAGACGTACGGACGATAAGGATGCGGGTGGACATAGGGGGCGGCGAAATGGCCGCACATAGTACCTCAGCACCGGCGACTCGCGCCCCGGAACCGGCTCGGCCGTCCTCTGCGGCCTCCTTAACCACGCTTGCATCAAGGTTTTTTATGAAATACCATTTAGATATATATTTATTACTAAAAGAAATTTATTGCGGCGATCTTTCAGGAGCCCAATCATGACATCGACCCGAGCAGTCCTTCACGAAACCTCACTGTTGCCCAAGAATGCCGCGAACGAACCGGGGCTGGCCGCCTCCGGCGCATGGGCGCTCATGGCCTACGCCATGCTGGCCGTCCGATTCGTCCAGGGCTTTATCTATTGGGGCGGCGGATCGCGCCGATTCATCTACGCCCCGCAGAAGCTCGACCCGCATGCCGCCAGCTGGATGGCCAACAAATTCCAGAGCGCCATGCCCGGCGCCCTGCTCGGCACCGGCCACATCGTCGACTTCCTGCTGCGGCACTTCGCGCTGCTCTATAGCAGCATCATCGTCTTTAGCGCCATCGAGCTGTTCTTCGGCCTGTTCCTGATGGTGGGCTTGCTCACCCGTCTTTCCGCCTTGGCGACCATGGGCCTGAGCTTTGTCCTGATGCTGCTCTATGGCTGGCAAGGCGCGACCTGCATCGACGAATGGACGATGGCGGCCTGCAATTTCGGCATGGGCGTGGCGCTGTTCCTGGCCGGCAGCTCGGCATGGTCCCTCGATGCCGTGATCGCGCGCCGCAAGCCCGACCTGGCGGCCAAGCCCTGGTTTACCTGGATGGCGAGCGGCCCGCTCGCGTCCAAGGTGCTGCGTCCTCTCGCGCTGACGCTGACCGTCGTCACCATGGCCTTCGTCATGCTGACCTACAACTACTATCGTGGCTCGATTCTCACGCCGTTCCATTCCGGCCCGACCAGCGCGACCGTGCATCACCTGACCATCACGCATGCCACGTCGTCCGCCGACGGCAGCGTCACCTTCACGGTCTATCTGGACGGGGGCACGCCGGAAGCCCCGGCGCACATCGTCGATGCAAAGCTGCTCGATGCCTCGGGCAAGGTCCAGCAAGCGTGGGGCCCGGACGCCCTGGCCCACCTGCCGCAATCGGCCATCGTGAACGACTACGCCTACAACAAGTTCAAGCCCGCCCTGATGGGCCTGGCGGCGAACATGGGCGCGCGCGCCACCATCACGCTGCCCGCGGTCCCGGGGCAGGCGATTGCAGCGGGATCCGTCCTGACCCTGCAAACCATCGACAACCGGGTGTTCAAGGCGCCGGTGCAGCCGCACGCCGCGAATTAAAAAACATTCGGCATCTTTGATTTTTCGAGGCCTTACATTAATTTACAATTGCAGTAGAGTGTGTTCGATAGAAATAAGCAGATACTATTTGCAAGATTCGCGGACACACTCAGCATCTCTTTTGCCCGCGCAGGTCAGCATGATCTTTAACGATCATCCGTGAAAGTGCCTAACAAAAACGTTCAACCTTGAACTACTCAGCGCTTCATGATTTGCCCAGGAGACAACGATGCGAATGAATCTGCCTGTTACCCAGCAGGGCTATGACTTTCCTTCCGACCAGACCCTAATTTCGATTACGGATCTGAAGGGGCGTATCACTTACTGCAACACCAACTTCATTGCAGTAAGTGGTTATACGCAGGCTGAACTCCTCGGGCAGTCCCATAACCTGGTTCGGCACCCCGACATGCCGGCTGAAGCCTTTCGAGACATGTGGGAAACCATTCAGTCCGGTCTGCCCTGGACTGCCCTGGTCAAAAATCGCCGCAAGAACGGCGACTACTACTGGGTACGCGCCAATGCGACGCCCATGCGCAACGGCGATGAGATCATCGGCTATCTGTCGGTGCGCACACACGTGACACCGCAAGAGATCCAGGACACCGAGCACCTCTATGCCAAGATGCGTAGAGAAGCAGATCGCGGCCGGCTCACGCATGTATTGCGCCATGGTGAGCTTATGAAAAATACCCTGGTGGGCCGGCTCAGGCGAATACTGACCATGGGGCTGCGCGGTCGGTTTTTTCTGACGACGCTGATCGCGGCAGCGCTTCCGGCATTTTTGGTATGGAACAGAAACCCGGCCTGGGTCGATATCGTCGCGGTTCTGGTTTGCGCGCTGGTGATGGCAACCCTGCAAATACGCATGGTTATTCGACCCCTCAACGGCGTGCTGAGCACGACCAATCGACTCGCGGCGGGCGATTTTTCCGGCGACATCGAAACCGGCGGCAAGGGAGAGTTCGCCCGGATTCAGCTTGCCTTGGCGCAGATGTCCTTATCCATTCGCACGGTTGTGCGCGACGTGCAGGACGAAGTCGTGAATCTGCGCAGCAGCTCACAGGAAATCGCCGCCGGCAACCAGGACATGTCCTCGCGCACCGAATCTCAATCGAGCAGCCTGGAGCAGACCGCGGCCGCCATGGATCAGATCAACGGTACCGTGCAAAACACGGCGACCTTGGCCGAGCAAGGCGCAAGCGTCGCCCAAACCACCAGCGCGGCAGTCGAGCGCGGCCACATGGCCGTAGAAAATGTGGTGCAGTCGATGAAAAACATCAATCAGGCCTCCGGGCGCATCGGCGACATTATCCAAGTGATTGAAGGGGTCGCATTCCAGACCAATATCCTGGCGCTCAACGCAGCCGTGGAGGCCGCACGCGCGGGCGAGCAAGGCAAGGGCTTCGCGGTTGTGGCAAGCGAGGTGCGCGCGCTGGCCCATCGCACGACCCAGGCGGCCAAGGAAATTAAAGCGCTGATCGAAGAATCCTCTCAATGGGTAGCCGAGGGCGATCAACGAACCGAGCAGGCCAGAGAACGCATGACCGAAGTGATCGATTCAGTCAAGCAAGTGATGGGGTTACTGGAACAAATCAACACCGCTTGCAAGGAACAGTCCACCGGCGTCTCGCAAGTCAATGCCGCCGTCACGCAGCTCGATGACATCACGCAGCAAAATGCGGCGATGGTCGAGCAGTTGGCCGCCTCGGCAAGCTCACTGGATGATCAGGTAACCCAAGTACACAGCGCTATCCGGGTATTCCACCTGAACGATGAGGACGTCAGTTTGTCGCAAGTCGATGCGATCGAACTACGTAAGCAGCATAAGCAGCACAAGCAGCCGGTCATCGCGACCTCTTCGAGACTGGCGCTTCCGGGTTGATTGCAACCTCCGGGGGCATCGCCGTAGGCAACCCGGTTCAGTGCACGAGACAAGGCCGAATTCAGGAGCCCCTTGTCGCGCGGGCCGGGCGCGCCACCCTGCTGGGCCAGGCTCTCATCGTGCACGAAGCGCAGTACCTGGCGATTGCCCCACTTGCACGGACTCATTTGGACAGTTGATGGAAGGTGTCCCGGTACGCGCGCATGAATTCGCGGCCTGAACGCCCTGTAACACCTGCCGCGCCAGATGGCGGCCGCTCAACCAGGCGCCCTGCACCTTGCCGCCGTGCAGCCAGTCGCCGCACAGGCCGATGCCGCGTTCAGGATCCCAGGCGCTGCCGAGATTGCCCGCGTGGCAGTCGGCGTAGCGCCAACGATGCACGGTAAACGACTGCGGCGCCGGTGCGCCCAGCTCGCCAAAGGCGGCCAGCAGGCGCCGGCCCACCTGCTGCGCGTCGTCTTCCAGATGCGCGACGCTCCACTGGGCATTGGCCTGCAGCACCCAGCACTCCTGCCCGCTGCGTCCCGGCTTGCTGCGATCGCGGGCCAGCCAGCGCAGCGGGCCGGCGTTGACAAAGGCTGCCTCAAAGCCCAGCGATACCGGCGCGGCAAACTGGGCCATGACCGTCCAGCACGGTTGCATCGTCTGGGCAGCGGCCGCGGCCGACAGCGGCGGGCAGGCGTGCGCCAGCAGCGGCGCGGCTTGCGGCGCGGGAATCGCCACGACGACGTGCGAATAGACCTCGGGCAGCAAGCCCTGCTCGGCGCTGCGCAGCCGCCAGCCGTCGCCATCACGCTCGAGCGCCTGGATGGTCTGGCTGGTGTGCAGGTCCAGCCCTTGGGCCAACCGCTTGGCCGGGGCCGACATGCCGGGCACGCCCACGTAACGCACCGGCGCGTCGTGGGATGGGGGCCGATCGCCGCCCAGCACCACGGGCACAACCGGCCACTCGGCCGCCACGCCGGCCTGAAGCCACGCCTGCACCTCGCGCTGAAAATCGGGATGACGCGCGGTGAAGTACTGTGCGCCGTGATCGGCCTGCCAGGGCTCGCTGCGACGGGTGCTCAGGCGGCCGCCCGCCCCGCGGCTTTTTTCAAAAACGCTGACATGGTGCCCGGCCTCGCGCAGGGCAACGGCACACGACAGGCCGGCCAGGCCGGCGCCGATAATGGCAATCGAAAGAGTCATAGGTCGCGAAGTCGGGTAGATGCGGATCAACACCAGCCTTGCCGCCAGACGGTCGTGTCGGTCAGCGTTTTCCAGGCAATGACGCGGCTGCGCCCGCTGTAGACCGCCTCCAGCTCCACCTCGGTGATGGGCACAAGCGGATCATCGGGCACCAGCACGCGCACCACCAGGAAGTGCTTTTCCTTGTTCTTGGGCGCAAGCGCGGTCCATTTGCTCAACAGCAGCTTGCGCGGGTTCAGGTGCAGGGTCATGGGTCGGTTGTTGCCGGAGCAAGCGCCCGCCATTATCGGCGGCAACGCCGTCAAAGCGTACCTCCAACACTTAGTCTTACTATGTCATAAGAGTAGTTTTGCGCTTGCACTGCCGCAACAGGGATACATCAGCGTCATGCCCTTGCGCCGCAGCTCCTGGTGGACGCGGCCGTAGTGCGGCATCACATAGTCCGATTGCCGAACAGGTTTGGCAAGCAGGCGTCGCTCCAGTTCACTCTCGTCCATGGCGGCCATGGCGACCCAATCCAGTCCGGCCGCGCTGGCCAGCGTCAGATACTTGGTCACCACGCCCTTGGAAATACGCAACGCCGCCGAGACCTGCTCGTGTGTGAGTCCGGCCTCCAGTTTCAGACGTAATACGTCTTTGATCTTACGCATAGTCATCCTTGGCGCGGGCATCGTCTTCTCCGGACAAAAGTCCAGACGATACCCACGTGAGTGGGTCCTATGCGCAACACCGTCACGCCGTCATACGGCGCCGTTACGGCATCGTGAACAGCAATTCCGGACACAGACAAAATCGTTCACGTTCGAACGAAATCCGTGTTCACGCTCACCCGAATCAGCTGTTCACGATCCGCCGAAATCTGCGTTCATGTTCAGCCGAAATACCCAGTAATCATGCCTTTCGATGGTGCGAGCGTTGTCGGCACCGCGATAACTGGCGTCTGCGCACAGGTGCTTGTGGCGCCGCGACGGTGGACTCTCGCGCCAGGATTTCGGGCAGGTGCTCACCCTGCATCTTTTCGACAGCGTGGCCCAGCGATTCGGATGCCTGCGCCGCGACGTCTTCGCCGAGCCTGGCCAAAGCCACGATGCGGCCGATGCTTTCTGCAGGGCTCATGGTGGGCTTACTCATGACCCACCTCCGCATCGCAGGTATCCGTACTGGGCATTTCACGCTCGCTCAGTTCGTTGCCCAGGCCTTCAGCCAAGAGCGCCAGTTGTTCGAGCAGGCAAAATAGGCGGCTTCTTTCGATACGATCCTGAGTTTCGTCACCGTCGATTCTCGATTCGGCCAGGCGCGCCGCGCCGAGAAGCGAATTTCCGATGAACCAAGCCATTTCAGTGGGTGAGAGCTTATTCATGACTCATCTCCTTGGCCTTTTGACGCATTCCATTACACACAACTCACTCGTCCTGAAGTTCGCGTGCGTATTTGAGTCCAGAGGCAAAATCGATCACGCGCTGTAACCCCTGCCAAAGTGTTTTCACGCCGGGTTCGCCGTCACCCTTGCGGCCAAGGAAGCCGCCGAGCATGGCGACGAGTCGAATCACCTCGTTGAGACAAGGTGGTGTCTTCGGTGGCTTCTTCTTGTGAAGGATGTACGCCGCCCGCCATTCGTCGCGCTCAAACAGAAGTTCGGCCTCCAGCTCGGGACAGGTGCGACCCAGTCGCATCAGCCGGGCGATGCGCCACGCCACCACCATAAACAACGCCAACGCCCGCTCCAGCCGCTCGACCGTGGCCAGTTGCAAGGCTTCCACGCGGCAGCCGTTCTTCAGCACGTGGAAGAACATCTCGATTTCCCAGCGTGCGCGATACCAGTCAATCAGTTCGACCGCCGCCTCCAGGCCGTGGACCACCCGATTACTCAGCAGCCGCCATTGCACCGGTTCAACGCCGGCGGGTGCGCCGACTTCATGAGCAATGACACAGGTCGCAGCGAGAACGCCACCTTGACCATCCGGCAACGCCACCGATTGCGCCCGCAGCTGTTGCCGCACATCGCGTGCTGCCTGTCCGGCTCGCGATGGCAAGTGGAAGCGAATCTCACCGAGCGGCTCGCTCCGCACCACCTCGTCCCACAATTTGCCGCCATCGGGCAGACTGCGGTTATGTTGTGCGCGAATCAACCAGTCCGCCGGATGGCCCAGTTCCCGAGCCTTGACCATCAACGCCATGATGTCTGATTCGCGATCAGCCACGTAGACCAAACGCGTTTGCGGCAGCGCGTCCGCCTGTTCGGCCACGCGTTCATAGCCTTCAATCCAGCGCGTACTTTCCTTGATGTCACTGCGCTCGCCGTCCGCGTCTTTGGGTGTGCGTGCCCACATGTATGCATCAAGGACGCCCAGCGGCTCGCGGGCCGGCGTGACCGCATAGGTCGGATGCAGGTACATGCCGCGTTGCGCTTCGTACGATAGCGGCCCCAAACCATTTATCGCTTGTCCGTTAAAATCCAATTCCGTCGTGTCCTGGATACACAACACGACCGGCTCAGTGCGCATCCGCTCACGCGCGCATTGCCAATGCGGCGCAAGGATATCGCTCCACGCTAACTCCTCTTGCGCTAGAAAGCGGTAGGCCGCCGCCGTTTCCGCCCAACCGCCGCACGCACCGGGAATGCTCGCCGTAGGCTTCTCCGCCAATCGCTCCGCCAGCCGCACCGCCCGTTTGTTCAAGCGCTGATCACCCAGGTCAATATCCTTGAATTCTTTCGCCGCCCAGCTCATGGTTGTCACATCGAATCCTTGTCAGGCCGGCATCTTACGGCGACTGACCCTGCCTCGATTTCACGTACATCAAGAAGTTGTTAACTTCAAAGGTACGGAGAATCGAGATGAAAGAAGGCAGGCTGCCCAAGAGGCAGTACACAGAGCAATTCAAGGCAGAGGCTGTCAGGCTCGCGGCCTCGGTGGGCGGGCACGAAGCGGCACGGCGCCTTGGCGTGCCGGTGGCCACGCTGGGAAACTGGTCAAGGCGGAGCGTTGCCTCGGCCAGCACCGGCGTAGGGGCAGTCGCGGGGGAGGCGCCTACCCGTCGCCCCATCAGTGAGTTGGAGGCGGAGAACAGCCGCCTGCGCCGGGAATTGGCCGAAGCGAAGCTGGATGTAGAAATCCTGCGAAAAGCGACGGCGTACTTCGCCAAAGTGTCGCGATGAAGTACGCCTGGATCGACAAACATCGCGACCAGTACCCTGTTAGCCGGTTGTGCCGCGTGCTGGGTGTCTCGCGCAGCGGCTACTGCCAATGGCGCGTGCGCCCGCCCAGCAAGAGGGCGTTGGCCAATCAGGCCCTGGATGCCAAGGTGGCCGCTCTCCACCAGGCCAGCCGCCGCAGCTACGGACGTCCTCGAATCGTGCAAAGACTGCGCCAGCAGGGCCAGATCGTCGGTGCCGAGCGGGTTCGCAAAAGCCTGCGGCGCCAAGGGCTGCGGCCGGTGTACAGAAGGCCGTTCGTGGTGACTACCGACTCGGCCCACCGCCTGCCGGTGGCGCCGAACCTGCTGGATCGACGTTTCGATGGCTGGCAGCCCGACCAAGCCTGGGTGGCCGACATCACGTATGTGCCCACCGGCGAGGGCTGGCTGTATCTTGCGGCAGTGATGGACTTGGCAGGCCGGCGGATCGTGGGGTGGTCGATGTCCGAGGCCATCGATGCGGGCTTGGTATGCGCCGCGCTGCAATCGGCCTGGTGGCAACGCAAGCCCGAAAAGGGTCTGCTCGTACATACCGATCGCGGATCGCAGTATGCCAGCGGGCGCTACCGAGCGTTGGCGGCCGGCCTGGGCATCACGATGTCTATGAGCCGCAGGGCCAATGCTTGGGACAACGCACCGATGGAGAGTTTCTTCAAGACGCTGAAGGTCGAACGTGTCTACCAGGTACGCTACGAAACGCGGGCGCAGGCGCGGCTAGACATCGTCGACTGGATCGAGGGCTGGTACAACCGCCAGCGCCTGCACTCGGCCAACGGCTTCCTCGCCCCTGTCGCATGGGAGAATGCCCGTTCGGCTGCATGACTTGATGTACGTGGAAACGAGACAGGGTCAGTCATAGAGGGCTTGCTCCAAGGCATCAAGCACGAAGTCGGTTGTCATGGAAGTGCTCACGCGCCAGCCGACGATGCGCCGGGCGTAGACATCGATGACGAAGGCCACGTACAGCCAGCCTTGCCAGGTCGAGACATAGGTGAAGTCCGAGACCCAGAGCTGATTGGGTCGATCGGCCCAGAACTGACGGTTCACCCGATCGAGCGGGCGCACGGCTGTTTCATCGGGCACCGTGGTGCGCACCCGCTTGCCGCGCCGTACGCCTTGCAGACACTGGGCATGCATCAGACGTTCGACCGTGCAGCGGGCCACCACAATACCTTCGCGGTTCAGCTGCCGCCAGACCTTGTCCGCGCCGTACACCCGCAGGTTTTCCTGCCAAACCCGATGGACCTGGGGCTTGAGATGGTCATCGCGTTGGGCGCGGGCGCTGCGCAGCGACGGATCGCGCTGGCGGGCAGCATGGCGCCGGTAAGCGGACGGGGCAACCTGCAAAACCTTGCAGATCGGCTCGACCCCGTAAGCATCGCGGTGCCGGTCGATATAGGCGTTTACAGCTTGAACTTGCGGTCGAGCTCCGCCTGCGCGAAAAAAGCGCTGGCCGTGCGCAAGATATCGTTGGCTCGGCGCAGCTCTTTGTTCTCGCGCTGCAACCGCTTGAGCTCGTCGCGTTCGCTGCTTGTCAGCCCTTCGCGCTTGCCATTGTCGATCTCCTGGCGCTTGACCCAGGTCAGCAGGGTCTGCGATGAACAGCCAATCTTCGGCGCGATCGACTCGACCGCCAGCCACAGCGATGGGTAGTCCGCACGGTGCTCCTGCACCAGGCGCACCGCCCGTTCACGCACTTCCGGGGAAAACTTGCTCGTATTGCTCTTGCTCATGGCTCTATTCTCTCAAGAGTTAGAGCCTCCGCAAAACCCGGGGCGGTTCAGCCTGCGCCATCTCGAGCAGATAGACCGTGGCCCAGGCTTTCGAGGTATCGGCAGCGCGAGCAGTCTCCAGCGCAACCTCCAAGGCCGAAAGCAAAATGCAATGGACCTGATTCAAGACGTCTTCTACCGACGCGCCAGCCCTGACGCTGAAAAGATGGTCACCTTTTGATCCGAGAGGAAAGAAAGATTGCGCAGACGTGCGCGAGTGATGGTTAGCCATGATGGCCTCCTTGAGTAGCGTTGAAGCTGTTCCCGCTGTCAAACGGGTGGGCAGCAGACGGCGGGTTGACAGACCGGCACTCAAGGAAACCGGCAGCCCGAAGGCTCCCACCGCTGCCGCCCATAGAAGGCGTGCATCGGCTACGGACGTAAAAAATCCGCCGGGTGGCGGAACGTCCGCCTTGAGTATTTCTGGCTGTCAAACCAGGCCCACGATGTTTCGCGGGCGAGTCAAAATTATGCGACTGGACGCGACGTGCGTCAATATCTAAGTGCTTATATAATCATTTGCATGAAACCCCTCCGCTTCATTGGCTCCGCGCAGGACGATTTGCGTAACTTCCCTGCTGAGGCTCGGCGCCATGCCGGATTTGAGTTGGATGCCATACAGCGCGGGTTGATGCCCTCGGACTTCAAACCGCTGGTAACCGTCGGGCCCGGGGCCTATGAAGTGCGCATCCACGTTGAAGGGGAGTGGCGCGTGGTCTACGTGGCGAAGTTCGAGGATGCAGTGTACGTACTGCACGCTTTCCAGAAAAAGACACAGAAGCCCCCCAAGACGGACATTGAGATTGCAGCGCGCCGCTACCGGCAAATCGGAGGTTGAGCTATGAATGAAACCATCATCGAATCGAGCGGCAACGTGTTTACCGATCTCGGCTTTTCCAGCGAAGAGGCTACGCTGCTCAAGCTGCGTGCGGACCTCATGGCATCGCTGCGCGAGACGATCGAGGCGCGTGGCTGGACGCAAGCACAGGCAGCGACAGTATTGGGCATCGGTCAGCCGCGCGTATCCGACCTGGTGCGCGGCAAATGGGACAAGTTCAGCCTCGATATGTTGATGGCTCTTGCGGTCAGGGCCGGAATGCATCCACGCTTGGCGCTCGAAGCCGCATAACACAAGGCCGGCGGCATGCGCGGAAAGTAGAGCCTATGAGCTATCTCTTTTAAACGTAGGGGACTCGCCGCAACTAAGCCGAAGACAAGGGGCACGGACTGCAGCCGTTCGACCAGACTTAGAATTTATCCGTAAATAGGTAAAATGCCGAACTGAGCCGCATTGGGCGCGGCGATGGATCGACATTTTGGCCAAACGTGTTGAGTCGTGGGTGGTGACCGATGAGTTCTGGCGGCGGGTGGAGCCGTTGATTCCTGCGCGCTCGGCCGCAGACAAGATCTATGTACGCAAGCCAGGGGCTGGCCGGCCACCCAAGCCGGCTCGGCTGGTGTTCGAGGCGATCGTCTACGTGCTGCGCACGGGCTGCCAGTGGAAAGCGCTACCCAAGGAGCGCTTCGGCAGTGCAAGCGCCATCCACAAGCGATTCCTTGAGTGGGAGGCCGCGGGATTTTTCCAAGCCCTGTGGAAGGCGGGCCTGGCCGAGTACGACCAGATGCAGGGCATTGCCTGGCGCTGGCAGAGTGTCGACGGCGCGATGATGAAAGCGCCGCTAGCGCAGCAAGCCGTCGGCCCCAACCCGACCGATCGGGGAAAAAAAAGGCAGCAAGCGCCACCTGTTGGTGGACGGCCGTGGTGTCCCGTTGTCGCTCGTCGTGACCGGGGCGAACGTCCATGACTGCAAGCGGCTTGACGAGGTGCTCACCACCATCGTCGTCAGGCGCAAGGGGCCGCCGCATCGGCGAAACAAGCATCTGTGCGCCGACGCGGGCTACCGTGGGGCCGAGCACCTTCGCACTATCGAGCGCAACGGCTACATCCCTCATGTCGTCGGTCGACGTACCGAAGCCGACATCAAGCAGCACGATCCGACCAAGAAGGCACGGCGCTGGGTCGTCGAGGTCTGCCATAGCTGGTTCAATCGCTTCCGCAAGCTGCTCGTGCGCTACGAGAAACTCGAGCGTAGCTTCGTCGCCCTCAACCACCTTGCCGCGGCAATCATCGCCTTTCGCAAAGTACCTGCCAGCGTCAATATAATTTACGGATAAGTTCTTAGATGGCGCCTACCGCCAGCACCGGCACGTCAATTGCCTCGGTGCCATCGAACGAGTGCGCTGCAACGCACAGTATTGCCCACTGCGACATTCTATAATTCAATATCAGCGATTCAATCCTAAATTTTAGATAAATGAACCTCTCAACGCCGTGTCGTATTGCTGTTCTGATTCCATGTCTGAATGAAGCTCAAACCATTACGGACGTTGTCAGCGACTTTCAACGTGTGCTACCCGATGCATTGATATACGTGTTTGATAACAATTCGACTGACGACACTGTCAAATGCGCGCGTGAAGCTGGTGCGATGATTCGAGAGGTGCGTCTGCGAGGCAAGGGGAACGTGATTCGCCGCATGTTCGCCGATGTTGAGGCGGACATTTACGTCATGGTTGACGGTGATGGCACCTACGCTGCTGAAGCGGCGGTGCAGATGATCGAGAAACTGCGAACTGAAGGACTCGATATGGTCGTCGGAGCGCGGAAAAGCGAAGAGCAGGCCGCTTATCGATTCGGGCATCAGTTCGGCAACATCTTACTTACTCGATGCGTCGCATCGGTGTTTGGCGACACGTTCACAGATATGCTCTCGGGTTACCGTGTATTCTCCCGGCGCTACGTCAAGTCATTCCCCGCACATGCATCTGGCTTCGAGACAGAAACTGAGCTGACCGTGCATGCCCTGGAACTACGAATGCCCGTGGGGGAAATCACTACCGTCTACAAGGCGCGTCCCGAAGGATCCGCCAGTAAGCTCAATACCTATCGCGATGGATTCCGTATCCTCGTCATGATCGCCAGGCTTTTCAGAACTGAGAAACCATTGACGTTTTTTTCGTTGGGCGCGGCAATCTGTGCGCTGTTTTCTATCGTACTTGCTATTCCATTGTTCGTTACCTATCTCCAAATTGGACTTGTTCCGCGATATCCAACAGCCATGTTGTGTGCCGCGCTTATGTTGCTCGGCATGTTGTTTCTTGTCTGTGGCTTGATTCTTGATACCGTGACCCGCGGTCGCATCGAGGCGAAACAGCTTGCCTATTTAATGATTCCTGGGCCTGGTTCTTGATGATCAACAGGCAGTTTGCGCTGTTTGCGATTGCAGGAGCAATTGGCTTTTTAGTGGATGTCGCGGTGCTCTACGCGGCGCTCGCCTGTGGATTCAATTTTTTTTCGGGAAGAGGATTGTCCTTTCTTGCTGCAGTCTGGACAACCTGGGTCATCAATCGTCGCCATGCGTTTCGCCAGCAAGCCGCGAAATCAATTTTTGCCGAATGGTGGCGCTACTTTTGTTCGATGCTTGGTGGCGCAAGCGTCAACTATGTGACCTACTCACTTATCGTCATCCACCTTCACAACGGACGCTTTGTACCTCTCATTGGGGTGGCGTTCGGATCTATCGCGGGAATATTCGTGAATTTTTTCGCGGCGAAGCACTGGGTGTTCAGGCGATAAGCAAAATCTTCATTCATATCGACGATATAACCAAGTCTGATAAATGTCATTTTCCCGCTTCCTTCCGGACATGAGTCAAAAGCGCTCGCTGAAGATCGCGTGCTGGATAGTTCCGCTGGTTTTTGGCGTCTACTCCTTGATGCAAGGCGCTGATTCAAATTGGGATCTACGTAACTACCATCTGTACAACGCGTTTGCTGCGTTACATGGAAAACTAACAATCGACTTGGCTCCGGCCGCCATGCAGAGCTATTTCAATCCTCTGCTCGATATCCCCTATTACATAATGGCTATGTCGCTACCGGCTGTATTCGTCGGGTTCGCGATGGGGGTACTGCATGGATGCAATTTCGTGCTGATTCTCGCAATCTGCCATCGAGTACTGGCCGATTTGCCGACTCCATGTCGTAATCGAACGGCATTCTGGCTAGCGTTGTCGGGGTGCTTTACCGCCAATTTTATGTCAGGGATTGGTAATTCTATGGGCGACAACACCACGTCGCTCTTCAGCCTTGCTTCCCTGCTGATCATCCTGTCCGTGTTGCCGCAAATGGGTAAGTTCAATTTTCGCGTCGCACTGATCATCCTAATGGGAGGGGTGGTTTCTGGTCTCGGCGCAGGGTTGAAACTCACTACCGTGGTTTACTCTGCCGCATTGTGCGCGGGGCTGCTGTTTGTCTCTCTATCGGCGTCGGCGAGACTACGTGTTGCGTTCATATTCGGTCTGGGCGTACTGCTAGGATTGGCCACGACAGGCGGATTCTGGCTCTTCAAGATGTGGCACATGTACGGGAATCCGATTTATCCACAATACAGCTCAATTTTCCCTAGCCCTCTGACTTATCCTGTCGGTGCCGTCGATGCCAAGTGGTTCCCTCATTCGTTTTGGGAGGCCCTGGTTTTTCCGTTCGTTTTTTCTATCGACTCCGAGCGTACCGGGCAAATCAGGCTGCACCAGGCAATATGGGCAATTGCGTATATCGTCTTTTGGTGGTGGCTTGCCACGGTTTTTCTACGACGTCGTCGCAATATCGAAAATGTCCCAGAATTTACCACTCCAACTGGATACGTTGTTGTCTATGTCTGCATCGGGTACCTGTTGTGGATGAAACTTTTCAGCATTCAGCGCTACCTGGTATCCATTGAAATCTGCGCACCTCTCTTTCTCTATCTGCTGTTCACTCAGATTTTGGGAAGGTATCGGGCACAAAAAGTATCCACCGTGTTGCTTACGATCAGTTCGCTTGGTGTTCTTATCGGGGGTGCGCATACGTGGGGACATGATCGTTGGGCTTGGAAAATGTTTTCAGTCGATGTGCCTGCGATTGCACAACCGACGAAAGCTACCGTTCTTCTAACGTCGGGGGATCCACCAATGGCCTGGTTGGTTCCCATGTTTCCGGATAAGCTTGCGTTTGCCTCGCTTGAAGGTCCCTTTCCGCGGGCAATGCCTGCATATGATGAAAAAATTCATCATATAGTTATGACACGTGGAGGAACGACTTATGCATTGATTCCAGGCTACTGGCGTCAGGGCGTGGAAAACATAACTAAGGATGCGATAGAACAGAACACGGCCAAGTCTGTACTATTGAGCTATGGGTTCAAACTTAATAAAGAATCCTGTCGGACCTATCTTGGGCATATTGGATCAGGCACTTATCCTTACCAGTGGTGCTATATATCAGAATTGAAAATTGGTCTTGTTCACGCCCCCCCCGCGGCAGAATAGTTGTCGCCTCCATAGATCACCCCCAGGGGGCGGCGATGAAGGCCATCGTAGGAACTCGGCGTGTACACCCACAGGTAGGCCCGATGCGTCTTGCCTTTGTTGCCGGGCTTGAGCATCTGCACTGGCGTCTCGTCGGCATGCAGCACACCCGCTCAAGCACCTCGGCCTCGATCGCACCGACCAGTGGCTGCAAGCGTAGCCCGCAGATGCCGACCCATTCGCCCAATACTACAATCATGATCGCTATACTGCGGGAGAATATTCAGGCACATAGTGCTTTAGTCGCTGCTTGGTCTCCGCTTCCCCGTAAAACGGCATCGCTAGCCAAGCGTCTATCTCTTGCAACCATGACTCGTTCGCCGAGTGATCTGGCTTTGCGACGCGAAGTTTCGGATGTGGTGTCGCCAGCGTGTGTTCGCTGTCAGCCAGCAGTTCTTCGTAAAGCTTTTCACCTGGACGCAACCCGGTGACTTCGATTCGGATTTCACTTTCGGTGTAGCCGGACAAACGGATCATGTCCCGCGCTAGATCATAAATGCGAACAGGTTCACCCATGTCGAGCACGACGATGCGCCCTCCCTCTTCCCCTTGGCTCGCCTGCAACGCGGCCTGCAGCACAAGCTGACAAGCTTCTGGGATCAACATGAAATAGCGTGTGATTTCGCGATGCGTCACGGTAACGGGGCCGCCGGCAGCAATCTGTTCTCGAAATTTGGGAATGACACTGCCGCTGCTGCCCAGGACATTGCCAAAACGCACCATCACAAACCGTGTGGAAGGGGATATTGATTGGATGACCTGGCAGACGCGCTCGGCCAGACGTTTGGTAGCGCCCATAACATTGGTCGGATTAACCGCTTTGTCTGTCGAGATCAGCACAAATTCTCGCACGCCGTGCCGGACAGCCGCGCGCGCAAGGCAAAGCGTGCCTTGTACATTGTTGCGCACAGCTTGCCATGCATTGAAATTTTCCATCAATGGCACGTGCTTATAGGCTGCGGCATGAAACACGATCGCTGGCTTATATTCGGCAAAAACGGACTCGAGCAATGCCGCATCTTTGACATCGCTAACTATGTATGCCCCCGCAATTTTGGGGAAGATCGTCGAGAACTCTTGCTCGATCCGGTACAAGGCAAACTCGGATAGCTCTAGGAAAACAACGCGAGAAGGTGCATAACGGCCGATCTGACGACACAACTCGGAACCGATGGAACCGCCCGCCCCGCTAACTAACACGACCTGCCCCACAAACAAACTGGAAAGGCCAGCATCATCAAGCTGCACCGGGTCGCGCCCCAGCAAGTCTTCCAGTTCGACACGGCGCATTTGCGATACCGAGACCTTGCCATCGAGCAGATCGCTAGGCGGTGGCAAGATCATTACCTTGAGTCCGGCATCGACGGCCATCTCGGTAGCGCGGCGGCGCACGCCCGCAGAGACCGACGACATCGCCACGATGGCATGTTCAGTTCCGAAACGCTTCGCCTGCGCCGCGATATCAGCAAAACCGCCCACGATGGGAACATTGAGAATGTTCGACCCCAGCTTGCGCGGATCATCGTCAAGCAAGGCTACAGCCCGCCAATTCGGATTACGAACCAAATCGCGCAACAACGCCGCAGCCGCCGTGCCTGCTCCCATAATGATTACCGGAGCCGCATTCAGCTGGCCTGGCGAAACCAAGGCCCCATCCTTCCAGGCTCGATAGAAGAAGCGGCTTCCCCCCATAATCAGAACCAACAAAATAGGATCGAGAACCAGCACCGAACGTGGAACATCGACCAAACGGTTGACCATGAACAAAACCATAGGCACCGCCAGCGCCGATACACCAACGGCCAGCACGATTCGCCGCAAATCCGGAATGCTGGCAAAGCGCCAAATACCGCGATATAAGCCGAAACCATAAAACGCAACGCCTTGAACTGGCACCACCCAGACAAGGTAGGACCACATCATTTGCGCATACTGGTATGGCGCGTCCAAATTGAAGCGGAACCAATAAGCCAAAAGCCACGCGATGGCGGCAGCAAAGAGATCGTGCAGCGTTGCGACTAAAGATCGAGGATTCAAGATTTTCTAATCCGATCTCCGCTACCCTTGCCGAGAACTGTCATCAGCAGATAGCGGAAGTACATAGCAATATTCAATTCAGCAAGCATTTTACGGTCTGTCTCGGCCAGCAATTGAGGGGTGGACATGTCGATGCCGTTGACCTGCGCCAGCCCGGTAATGCCTGGTCGAGCCTCAAACACGCCCTGCGCCGCGCGGGCGGCGATCAATTCGGTCTGGTTGAACAGGCAGGGGCGCGGCCCGACCAGACTCATGTCCCCACGCAAGACATTCCATAGCTGGGGCAGCTCGTCCAGCTTGGAGCGGCGCAGAAATCCGCCAAGCGGCGTAATGGCGGAAGCATCGGCCAGATGCGTCGCCACCGAAGCCGTATCGGGTCGCATCGTCCTGAATTTCAACAGTGTGAAGGGGCGCTGATGCCGCCCGACCCGTGTCTGGAGAAAAAAGGGCGAACCGGTGTCGAACAACCCCATAACGGTCAGGACGACCAGGACAGGCGAGCCGAAAACCAGGCCGAAAAAAGCAAATATCACATCGAGAACGCGGATCATTTGGCCATCTTTTTTAATTGATCATCCATGGATACGACAGGCGTCCAGCCGAGCATAGCGCGCGTTTTTGACACATCGACCACCAGCGACCCCAGCAGGCGATCAGCCGCCGGACACTTTCCCAGCGACGCGGCGCAAAAGCGCAGCCAGCTCGCGGGCACCGGAACTAGGCGTCCCGGCAGGCCGTAGGCGGCCGCGACTTTACGCAGCAATACGGTAGTCGAGACCACTTCCGCATCGGACACCATGAACACCTGGTTTGCCGCGGCCGGGTGCGCCAGGCAGGTCGCGATTAAGTCGACCAGATTGTCCAGCGCGACCAGACTGCGGCGATTATCGACCGCCCCCAAAGGCAACGGAATGCCGCGCCGAACGGCGCGCAGCATAGCCTGGAAATTTCCTCGGACCCCTGGGCCATATACCAGCGGCGGGCGGATCACGACGAACTCCATGCCAGTCCGCGCGCACAGCTCCCGCAAGGCTTGTTCGGTCTCCAGCTTGGACATGCCGTAGGCGTCTTCGGGCGCGGGGACGTCATCGGTCGTAAATGCCCGGCCTAGCGGCGTGGACTCCCCATTGACCTTGACACTACTCAGAAACACGAAGCGCTTCACGCCGGCCTCGGCTGCCTGCCTTGCCAGGTTACGCGTGCCTTCGACATTGACCTTGCGAAACGCGGCGAGAGGATCGCTAGCCGTATCGCGCATTACATGAACGCGCGCCGCCAGGTGCACGACCACATCCACTCCCTGCAAGGCGCCGCGCCAATCGACATCCTCCGCGAGGTCGCCGACAACCACCGGCGTGATCTTCCTGGAAAACGTCCGCGACGTTCTCAGCGCGGCCACGACCTCCCCCCCGCGCGCCGCCCACTCGCTGCAAAACGCCTGGCCGACAAAACCGGACGCGCCGGTCACCAATACACGAAGGCCCATCAGATCAACACCCCTTTCCCGCATGCCTGCCGACCACGCTCAAGACTGCACAGAACAAAAAGAAAGCGACCCTATCCATCGCCCGACGGCGGCATGAACCCGCCTGCATCGCCAGCCACAGCAACCCCAATCGGCCGCCGTGCAAACCGCGCCTCACGACAGGCGCATCGTCCTGGCCGACCAGCCGCGCGATCAGCGCGGCCTGCTCCAGCCACCAGCCGTCGAATACCTTGGCCAGACGGCGCTTGATCGTCGCCCAGCCGGCATTGGCTCCCATTTCATTGTTGCCGTGCTGGCGATAAAGCAAGCCGGGGGAGGCATCCATTACCCACCGGAACCCCTGGGACCGCGCGAACGCATACACGAACCAATCATGCAGGGCGACCGCCTGCATGTCCGGCCAGCATGCCCGGACTCTGGCCTGCGCAGCCTGGGCCAGCCTGGACGACAGCACATAAGTGCATCCCGGGCCGGCGGCCTCGAAAAGGAAATCCCACTTGCGCTGCCGCTGCGCCTTGTCTATCAGCAACCGGCGGCCATCCGGCCAGAATGCCGTGACATTGCTCGAATACGCATCGGCGTCGCTCTCCCGAATGCTGGCGCAGGCCCGCTCGAGCTTGTCCTGCAGCCAAAGATCGTCCTGATCCGCGAAGCACATATAGTCGTAATCCGAAAAATCGACATCGCGCAACAAGCGGAAGAAATTGCGGCCCGCACTGCCGAAACGGTCCCCGTGCGGCAGCACCACGACACGCGCATCCCGCGAGGCATAAGCATCGATCCAGGCTTCCGTGCCATCGGAAGACGCATCGACACTGACGAATACGGTAGGCGCCACCCCACGCTGATCAAGGATTGAGCGCATCTGCTCCGGCAGCCACCCCACGCCGTTATAGGCCGCGAGACAGACCGCGATCTTTGGAACGATCTCACGCCGCGCGTCCGGTCCTCTTACGGTCAACGATAACGAGCTACCCAAATCATTAAGCAAGAGAAATTAATTCCAAACTCACAATCTATTAGGAAATCCGCATTTCTGCGGCAAGAAACGGTAGCGTACCGGGCACAGAAGCAGCAATGTAACTGACAAAAATCTGAAACACGTAGCGTAAGCCGTATCTAACCCTAGTCAGGGACTACAATTATCGCCCTGGCTTGGTCATGTTGTGGCTGACGTCGGACACTAGCCCAGCTTAGCTGCGCTCGGCGGCACAGTTATTTTATGCGTAACCTATTGATAAATATGAATATTTCCAATAAAAAGATTGCAATCGTTGGTCTAGGGTACGTAGGTTTGCCGCTTGCTGTCGAGTTCGGCAAGCATCGGCCAGTTCTGGGGTTTGACATCAACCAGGCGCGCGTAGCCCAGCTCGAGGCCGGCCATGACAACACGCTCGAAGTCGCCCCCGCGGATCTGGTCTCGGCCAGACAGCTCAGCTATAGCAGCAACCGCGAAGATCTCAAGAGCTGCGATATCTTCATCGTCACCGTCCCGACTCCGATCGACCAGGCCAACCGCCCCGACCTGACGCCGCTGGTCAAGGCCAGCGAAACCGTCGGCAGCGCCCTCAAGGCCGGCGCCATCGTCATCTATGAGTCGACGGTCTATCCGGGCTGCACCGAAGAAATCTGCGTGCCCATCCTCGAACAAAAATCCGGGCTGAAATTCAACCAGGACTTTTTCTGCGGCTACAGCCCCGAGCGCATCAACCCGGGCGACAAGGTCAACACGCTGACCAAGATCCGCAAGATCACCAGCGGCTCGACTCCGGAAGTCGCCAAGGCAGTCGACTCCCTTTACGGCAGCATCATCACGGCCGGCACCTTTCCGGCCGCCAGCCTGCGCGTGGCCGAAGCTGCCAAGGTCATCGAGAACACGCAGCGCGACCTCAATATCGCGCTGGTCAACGAACTGTCCGTCATCTTCGACCGCCTGGGCATCGACACCATCGACGTGCTCGAGGCCGCGGGCAGCAAGTGGAACTTCCTGCCTTTCAGGCCCGGCATGGTCGGCGGCCACTGCATCGGCGTCGACCCTTATTACCTCACACACAAGGCTGAAGAAGTCGGCTACCACCCGCAGGTCATCCTGGCTGGCCGCCGCATCAACGACAACATGGCCCGCTACTGCGCGCGCAACGTCATCAAGCTCATGCTGAAAAACGGCATCGACGTCTCGCGCAGCACCGTGGGCGTCATGGGCGTCACGTTCAAGGAAAACTGCCCCGACATCCGCAACAGCAAGGTTGCCGATCTCATCAAAGAACTCAGGCAGTGGAACGTCAATGTCGTCGTCAGCGACCCCTGGGCCGACACCGAGGAAGTCAAACACGAATACGGCATCGAGCTCGGCGCCATTGACGCCGACCATCCGGTCGATTCGCTGGTCGTGGCGGTCGGTCACAACGAATTTCGCCAATCCACGCCGGCGGCGCTGCGCGCCCTGTGCCGCGGCGACAAGCCCGTCCTCGCCGACGTGAAGGCCTTGTTCGACCGCAACGAAGCAGGCGAGGCCGGCTTCACCGTCTTTCGCCTGTAATCCCATCCAAAGGGCACACCATGCTGCATTACGCGTCAATCACCGGCCGCAAGATACGCATCGCCGTCGTCGGCTGCGGCCGCATTTCGCGCAACCACTTCGGCTCCATCGAAAAGCATGCCGATCAGCTCGAACTGGCGGCCATCTGCGATATCGACCCGGCAGTGCTTGCCGAACATGAAGCCAAATACAAGGTCCCGGCCTACCTCGACCTGGAAGAAATGCTAGAACGCGAAAAGCTGGACATCGTCGCCCTGTGCACGCCCAGCGGCATCCATCCCGACCAGGCCGTGATGATCGCCAAGCACAAAGTGCGCGTCATCACCGAAAAGCCCATGGCCACCCGCTGGGCCGACGGAGTGCGCATGGTCCGCGCCTGCGACGAAGCCGGCGTGCGCCTCTTCGTGGTCAAGCAGAACCGCCGCAACACCACCCTGCAGTTGCTCAAGCGCGCCGTCACCGAGAAGCGCTTCGGCCGCATCCACATGGTGCACCTGAACGTGTTCTGGACGCGCCCGCAGGAATACTACGACCAGGGCAACGGCTGGCGCGGCACGTGGGAATTCGACGGCGGCGCCTTCATGAACCAGGCCAGCCACTACGTCGACCTGCTCGACTGGCTGATCGGCCCGGTCGAAAAAGTGCAGGCCATGATGAGCACCACGCGCGACATCGAGGTCGAAGACACCGGCGTGCTCAATATCAAATGGCGCAACGGCGCGCTCGGCTCCATGAGCGTCACCATGCTCACCTATCCGCAGAACCTGGAAGGCAGCATCACTATCCTGGGCGAGAAAGGCACCGTGCGTATCGGCGGCGTCGCCGTCAACGACATCCAGCTCTGGCAGTTCTCGGAAGCCAAGGACTACGACGCCCAGATCAAGGAAGCAAACTACCAGACCACCTCGGTCTACGGCTTCGGCCATCCGCTCTATTACAAGAACGTGGTCGACGTGCTGCGCGGCGAGGCCGAACCCGAGACCGACGGCCGCGAAGGCCTGAAGTCGCTGGAACTGCTGATCGCCGCCTATCTGGCCGCGCGCGATGGCAAGACCGTGTCGCTGCCGCTGGAATACTGATCCATGGCGGCCACCATCCACTCCAGCGCCATCGTTGACGAAGGCGCCCAGATCGGCGACGGCAGCCGCGTCTGGCATTTCGCGCACGTCTGCGGCGGCGCCCGCATCGGCCAGGGCGTCTCGCTCGGACAAAACGTCTTCGTCGGCAACAAGGTCGTCATCGGCGATCGCTGCAAAATCCAGAACAACGTCTCGGTCTATGACAACGTCACCCTGGAAGAAGGCGTGTTCTGCGGCCCGAGCATGGTGTTCACCAATGTGTACAACCCGCGCTCGCTGATCGAGCGCAAGAACGAATATCGCGACACCCTCGTCAAGCGCGGCGCCACCCTGGGCGCCAACTGCACCATCGTCTGCGGCGCGACCATCGGCGAATTCGCCTTCGTCGGCGCGGGAGCCGTGATCAACCGAGACGTACCGGCCTACGCCCTGATGGTGGGCGTACCCGCCCGGCAAATCGGCTGGATGAGCGAATACGGAGAACAGATAGACCTGCCGCTCGAAGGCAGCGGGCAATACACCTGCCCCCACGACGGCTCGATCTACACGCTGAACGGCAAGACCCTCAGGAAAGCACAGAAATGACGATTCCCTTTATCGACTTGAAGGCGCAGTACCGGGCGCTGCAACCGGAAATCCAGCGCCGCATCAACCAGGTGCTCGAACACGGCCAATACATCATGGGGCCGGAAGTCAAGGAACTCGAAGAGCGGTTGGCCGCCAACACCGGCGCCAAGCACTGCGTCACCGTCGCCAGCGGAACCGAAGCCCTGCTGATCAGCCTCATGGCGCTGGGCATCGGGCGCGGCGACGAGGTCATCACCACGCCGTTCACGTTCGTCGCCACCGCCGAAGTCATCGTCCTCCTGGGCGCGACGCCGGTCCTGGTCGATATCGAGCCCGATACCGGCAACATCGACGCCTCCCTGATCGAAGCCGCGATCACGCCGCGCACCAAGGCGATCATGCCGGTCAGCCTGTACGGGCAGGCCGCCGACATGGACGAGATCAACGCTGTCGCCGCGCGCCACGGCAACATCCCCGTCATCGAAGACGCCGCGCAAAGCTTCGGCGCCACCTACAAGGGCCGCAAGAGCTGCAACCTGAGCACGCTGGGCTGCACCAGCTTCTTTCCCAGCAAGCCGCTGGGCTGCTACGGCGACGGCGGCGCCGTCTTCACCAACAATGACGCGCTGGCCCAGGCCTGCCGCGAAATCCGCGTGCACGGACAAAGCAAGCGCTACGTCCACACCCGCATCGGCGTGGGTGGCCGCATGGACACCCTGCAATGCGCGATCACGCTGGCCAAGCTGGAGCGCTTCGCGTGGGAAATCGAACAACGTCTGGCCGTCGGCCAGCGCTACAACGAACTGCTCGGCCAGCACGGCATCCGCCGCATCGTGCAGCGCGCGGACCGCGATAGCGTCTTTGCCCAATACACCGTGCTGGTCGACGATCGCGAAGGCCTGCAGGCCAAACTGAAGGACGCCGGTATCCCCACCGCCGTGCATTACCCGGTGCCCTTGAACGAGCAGCCGGCCTACCGCGAGCTTTGCGTCAGCCCCATCCCGACCCCGAAGTCGGAAGCCATTGCCAAGCGCGTCATGAGCCTGCCCATGAGCGCGGATCTTTCGGCGGATGATCAGGACCGGATTGTGTCCGCCGTCGCGAAATCGCTGGCACCGGCATGAAGCTGATCACTATCCTGGGGGCACGCCCCCAATTCATCAAGGCAGCGGCCGTTTCACGCGCCCTGCGCGATGAACACAAGGGAACGATCGACGAGATCATTGTCCACACGGGCCAGCATTACGACCAGAATATGTCCGGGGTGTTTTTCGAAGAACTCGACATCCCCAAACCCGGCTTTAATCTGGAAGTATCAGGCGGTAGCCACGGCGCCATGACGGGCCGCATGCTGGAAGGCGTGGAAAAGGTGCTGTTGCAGGAAAAACCCGATTGGGTGCTGATCTACGGCGACACCAATTCCACCCTGGCCGGCGCGCTGGCGGCCGCAAAACTGCACATCCCCGTGGCGCACGTCGAAGCCGGTTTGCGCTCCTTCAATATGCGCATGCCGGAAGAGATCAACCGCATCCTGTCCGATCGCATATCGACTCTGCTGTTTTGCCCAACCGATGCCGCCGTAGCCAATCTCAAGCACGAGGGTATAGTCGATAGCGTGCACAATATCGGCGACGTCATGTATGACGTCGCGCTGTTCTATCGCGAGCGCGCTAGAAAGCAAAGCACCAGCCTGCGCGACCTGGGATTGACAGAAGGCGAATTCGCCCTGGCCACCTGCCATCGCGCGGAAAACACGGACGATCCAGAGCGCCTAGGCGCCATCATCGGCGCACTGGCGGAGATCGCAACGCAACTACCTGTGATCCTGCCCTTACACCCGCGCACGCGCAAACTGCTCGCGGACTACGGCATGAATCAAAAACTTGGCGGCATCCGGCTTACCGATCCGCTGCCATTCCTCGACATGGTGGCCTTGGAGCAAGCGGCTCGCCTCGTCCTTACCGACTCGGGCGGCGTGCAAAAGGAAGCTTTTTTCTACGGGGTTCCCTGCATCACCATGCGCGAAGAAACGGAATGGGTGGAAACGGTGGAAGCCGGAGCCAATCAACTGGTTGGCGCATCGCGCGATGCCATATTGAACGCATTCGAAATTGCCATGCGCCAAGGCCAACCCAACATCAAGGCCATGCCATACGGTCAAGGCGATGCGGCGGTCAGGATTGCTAACCTGATTGCTCAGCATTAATCATATTCAACATTTAAGTAGAGGGTAAAAATGAAGGTATTGGTTACTGGCGGTCTGGGACAAATCGGCTCCCATGTGGTCGAGATGCTGCTTGAGCGCGGCGATCAGGTCGTTGCCATCGACAACCTGGCAACCGGACGACGCGAGCACCTGAGCGACCACCCAAACCTCAAGCTTGTCATCGACACGATTGCCAACAAGGAACTGGTCGAAAAGCTGGTCGGCGAATTCCGTCCCGAGGCCATCGTCCACACAGCCGCTTCCTACAAAGACCCCGACGATTGGTACAACGATACGCTGACCAACTGCGTCGGCGGCTCCAACATGGTCGACGCCGCCAAGAAGTTCGGTGTCAAGCGCTTCGTCTACTTCCAGACCGCACTGTGCTATGGCCTCAAGCCCAGCCAGTCGCCGATCCGGCTCGACCATCCACGCAACCCGGTCGGCAGTAGCTACGCCATTTCCAAGACGACCAATGAATACTATATCGAGCTGTCGGGCGTCGATTTCGTCACTTTCCGCCTGGCCAACGTTGTCGGCCCGCGCAATGTCGCCGGCCCTCTGCCGATCTTCTATCAGCGCCTGAAAGACGGCAAACAATGCTTCGTCACCGAAGCCCGCCGCGACTTCGTGTATGTCAAGGATCTGGCCCGCGTGGTCCTCAAGGCCCTGGACGGTGTCGGCCATGGCGCCTATCACTTCTCGTCCGGCAAGGACGTGACCATCCAGGAACTCTACAACGCTGTCGTAAACGCCATGGGTTTCACCGGCGACAACAAGCCCCAGGCCGAAGTCAAAGCGCTGGGGCCAGATGATGTCTTTTCCATCTTGCTCGATCCCAGTCGCACGTTCGCGGATTTCGGCGATATCAAGTTCACACCGATGCAAGAGACGGTATCCGACGCCATCAACTACTACAAACAACACGGTACGCTGGGTGAATATACCCACCTGCGCCTGCAAGACAAGAAGTAAGCCATGCGTATCCTGATCACCGGCGGCGCAGGTTGCCTTGGTTCCAACCTGATCGAACACTGGCTGCCCCAAGGCCATGAAATTTTCGTCATCGACAACTTTGCCACCGGCAAGCGCGAAGTCGTGCCGGAAGTCCCCGGGCTGACAGTCCAGGAAGGGGATATTGCCGACCCGGCACTAGTGGAAGCCTGCTTCGCGCAGCTCAAGCCTGAACTCGTCGTACACTCCGCCGCGGCTTATAAAGATCCTGACGACTGGGTCGAAGATGCCCGGACCAATGTAATTGGCAGCGCCTATATCGCCAAAGCCGCCAAGACGCATGGCGTAAAACGCCTGATCAATTTTCAGACTGCGCTGAACTACGGCCTCCCGACTCAACTGCCCATTCCGGTCAGCCATCCCAGCGCACCGTTCACCAGCTACGGCATATCCAAGACCGCGGGAGAACAGTACATGCTGCTTTCCGGCGTGCCCACGCTGTCGCTGCGACTTGCCAATGTCACCGGCCCTCGCCTGGCCATTGGCCCCATCCCGACGTTCTACAAACGGCTGAAGGCCGGGCAAGGCTGTTTCTGCTCCGACACGGCGCGCGACTTCCTGGACATGTCCGACTTCATTGCCTTCATGGATCTGGCCATCAAGGAAGACGCGCCCACGGGTGTGTTCAATATCTCGAGTGGCGAAGCCCATACGATCAAGGAAATCTTCGACATCGTAACGGACTATCTGGGACTTGGTCGCCAGGAAGTGCCGATCACCCCACCTGCAGCCGACGATGTGCCCATTGTCGCGCTCGATGCCAGCGAAACTCTGAAGGCCTTTGGCTGGAAGCCGAAGGTTAGTTTCTCCGACACCGTCAAGCGTCAAATGGCGTGGTACGACAAATACGGAATCACCGACGTGTATTCCCACCTCAAAGCCCCCTCGGCCAATAAGTGACGAGAAGGGAGATAGATATGAGCAACGGCGGCTTTCAAGGTAGCAAGGTTCTCGTCGTCGGCGGAGCCGGTTTCATCGGCAGCAATCTGGTTCATCAGATCCTGGCCCAGGATCCTAAGCAAATCATCATCGTCGACAACTTGCTTTCATCGGATGTTGCCAACATCCCAGGCGATCCGCGCGTGAAATTCGTATTCGGCCCGATTACCAGCGACAAGATTCTTGCGGATTTACCGCAAGACCTCGATTATGCGTTTCACCTGGCCTGCTTCCACGGCAACCAGTCGTCGATTGCGGACCCCTTCGTCGACCACGACAACAATACCTACACCTCGCTCAAACTGTTCGATCGGCTCAAGGACATCAAGAACCTGAAGAAGGTCGTTTATGCCGCGGCAGCCTGCGCCGTCGCGGAAAAAACCTACGACCAACCGACCGCGACCACCGAAGACCAGCCCGTCACCCTGTATCACGACAGCCCCTATTCGATCTCCAAGATCATCGGCGAGCTTTACGGGAACTACTACTTCCAGCGTCACCAACTACCTTTCGTCAAGGCGCGCTTTTCCAACGCCTACGGCCCTCGCGAAATTCTCGGGGCCGGCCAGTGGCGCGGCACCGTCCACACTGTCTGGCGCAACGTCACGCCGACTTTTATTTGGCGCGCGCTCCACGGAGAGGCTCTGCCGCTGGACAACGGCGGCAACGCCAGCCGCGACTTCATCTTCGTCGAAGACATGGGTTGCGGCCTGATGGCGTGCGCTCTTAAGGGTGAAATCGGTGAGGTCTACAACCTGGCTACGGGCAAGGAAACCACCATCCTTGATCTAGCGAAGATGATCAATGAATTCACGGGCAATTCCACGCCATTGGATCTGAAGCCGGCCCGCGACTGGGACCGATCCGGTAAACGTTTCGCTTCCACTGAAAAAGCGCAGGCGAAACTCGGATTTACAGCACAAGTGGATATCAGCGAAGGGATCCGACGCACTGTCGAATGGACCAAAGCCAATGCTAATTTGATCAGACGCAGTATCACTAAGCACGACAAGATGATGTCGCAATCTTGAGCGAATTATCCATTGAAAAAATATTCCAATGTCAGATTTCTCATCGAAACCTGCAGCTACTGCTTGTGTAATCGCACTTTCCGATATTCCGAACGATCCTCGGGTGCGTCGTCAGTGCGATGCTTTATTTGACGCGGGTTGGAATGTGATCGCAGTCGGCATACCCGGCACGCAGGATCCGACAGTCCGGTGGCCGATCCTCGTGCGCGCCGAAGGCACAAGCACGCGCAACGAAAGCACAGAAGCACAAACATCTGGAGCAAGAAGAGTTCTCCAGCAAATAAAGAAGACGCTGAAGAAGATACCTACGCTAAGGTTGCTGGCAAAAGCGCGTTGGGCGAAACATATTTTCAAGCTCCATTTCGCTCCGGACTATGGTGAGTCTATATATTGGTCCTTGCCGAATATTCGCCAGATGGCGGAGGCCGCGGGAACCGTCAAAGCCGATCTATGGCTCGCCAACGACTGGACAGCGTTGCCTATTGCCGCGCGGATGGCGGAACGTGAAAAAGGGGTCTTCGTATACGACTCTCACGAATTCGCGGTCAATGAATATTCTCAAATATGGCGCTGGCGTTTGTTCAATCGTCCCATCATCAAGGCGCTGGAGCGACGCTACATCGCAGGTGCCAAGGTTGTCTCCACGGTGTCTTCCGGCATTGCCGATGCCCTCGAGCGTATGTATTCGCTATCTACGAAGCCGATCGTGATCCGCAATGCGCCTCGGTATTCGGAATCAGATTTTCGTCCGACCGGCGAAGCCATCCGCCTGCTGTATCACGGCATCGTGGCGCCGGGACGAGGATTGGAGGAAGCCATTGCGAGCGTCCCCTTGTGGCGGCCGGAATATTCGCTGCATATACGCGGACCTGGCGATGAAAAATACCTGCAGTCGCTAAGAGATCAAATCCAATCGCTGGATCTGGCGGACAGGATATTAATGTTGCCACCCGTGCCGATGATCGAACTGGTGGCTTCCGCGCGGGAATTCGATATTGGGTTTTTTGCTCTGAAAGGGCACTCGCTGCAAAATCATTACGTATTGCCGAATAAATTCTTCGAATACACGATGGCAGGGCTAGCATTGTGTGTGAGCGATCTATCCGAGATGACGCGTTTGTGCCGCCAGTATGGACACGGCGTGGTTTTCAAGGGGCTCGATCCCCAAGACATTGCCGACACCGTCAATGGTTTGACTCGCGATGTCATCGATGCGATGAAGCGCAAAGCGGTGCTCGCATCGAAGGATTTGTGCTGGGACAACGAAGCTGAGCGGATGCTCAAGCTTTATAACGACGCGACTGTGAGCTGAATCATGTGCGGAATCTGGATTTCGGTCGGTCCCCAGCCATCGGAAAAATATCTCGATATCATCAGCCATCGCGGGCCTGACGGACATGGCCTGGAGGTTTTCAATTCACCTGCCGGACCCGTCGAGCTAGGGCATCGTCGCCTGGCGATCATCGATATCTCCGATGCCGGCCTGCAGCCGATGGCATTCGCCGAAAAGCGCTATTGGCTCGTTTTCAATGGCGAAATCTACAACTACCGGGAACTGCGCGATGAGCTCGCGGCGAAAGGGCACGTTTTTCGCACGCACTCCGATAGCGAAGTATTGTTGGCGGCCTACTCCGAATGGGGCGAAGCCTGCTTGGACCGTTTTCTCGGCATGTTCGCGTTTGCCATTTTTGACCGCGAAACGCAGAAGCTGTTTCTTGCGCGTGATCGTTTCGGCATCAAGCCGCTTTACTATGCATGCACGCATGAAGGCGTGGCGTTTGCCTCGGAAATCAAGCAGCTGTTGGAATTGCCGGGATTGGCGCGTCGCGGCAACATAGCGCGCCTGTACGACTTCATTTCGTCGGGCATGACCGATCACACCGACGAAACGTTGTTCGCCGATGTATTCCAGCTGCGCGGCGGCGAAAAGCTGACGCTGTCGCTCGCGTCTTACAGGCCGGGCCAGCCGATTACGCCGCAACGGTGGTACAGCGTGCCAGTGCCGGGCAGCATCCACCTGAGCGCCGAGGCGGCGGCGGAACGATTCCGCGAACTTCTCGATACTTCCATCGGATTGCACCTGAGGTCTGACGTTCCGGTTGGCTCCTGCTTGTCGGGCGGCCTGGACAGCTCCGCCATCGTGAGCCTGGCATCACGACGCCTCGCGAACGAGGCCGACGGCAAGCACACGCACACGATCAGCGCGTGCTACGCGGAAAAGCGCGTCGATGAGCGTCCTTTCATGGAGTCCGTCGTCGATCGGTGGTCGTGCGAGCCGCACTACGTATATCCTCGGTATGAAGATGCGTTCAATCTTGCCGAGCAGATCACCTGGCATCAAGACGAGCCCTATGGCAGCACAAGTATTTTTGCGCAATGGAGTGTTTTCTCCGCGGCGCATAGCCGAGGAATCACCGTCATGCTCGACGGCCAGGGAGCCGACGAACAGCTTGCCGGTTATCACGGCGGCTATCAGTTCTATACGAATATGCTGCTTGCGCAGCGTCGCTATGCCGAACTCTGGAAAACCGTCAAGGAACGACAGCGTGACCATGGCCTTCCCATGAAGGATCAGCTGCGGACCTTGTTCGGCCCCAAGCTGCCGCGCATCGTTCGCGCCGCGCTCTCGCGGGCGGTGGCCGGCACGCCGGCAAGCGGCCCGAACTGGCTCGATTCGGAAGCATTCGCCACGCTTGCGCCGGCCCAAGGCGCAATGCAGACGGCGCTCGACCGTGATGGCCTGCCGCCCGTTACCGACCTGGGGAGCTGGTGTCAGGCGATGGTGCAGGCAACCAATCTGCCCATGCTGCTCAAATACGAAGACCGCAACAGCATGGCGCACAGCATCGAAGCCCGCGTGCCATTTCTCGACCACCGCCTGGTCGAGTTCAACCTCGGCTTGGGCAACGAGCACAAAATGTATGCTGGCGAGACGAAATCGGTGTTGCGCCGGGCTATGCGAGGAGTGATGCCAGACATGATCTGCGATCGCCGCGACAAACTCGGCTTCACCACGCCGGAGCAGGAATGGTTCCGCGGCCCGCTGCGCAATGCAATTCTCGACGGCATGGAAGAAACGCTCCGGCGCTTCCCCACCCTGCTTAATGCGCAGGGTACGCGTCAACGCGTCAACGATGCGCTCGATGGACGTGGCGAGGTGGATTTCACGCTTTGGCGTATCGTCAACGTCGGCATCTGGGGCAAGATATTCGGCGTGACGATCTAAAAACTCTCAATTCAAACTCTCGCAAATATCCCTTTCAATGTTTGAACCCATACAAATCATCTATCGCTATCGGCATATGCTGTATGCCACGACTCGCAACGAGATCCGTGCGCGTTACGTCGGCTCGGTGCTTGGCGCCGCATGGGCGGTCATCTATCCCTTCTTCTATCTGGGTCTCTACGCCTGTATCTACACGCTCGTTTTTCGTGTGCGTCTGAACGGCCATACGTCGTTCGAATATGTGCTGATGATTTTCGCGGGTCTGATCCCTTTTATCGGGTTTTCAGAGGCGCTTTCCGCATCGACGACGGCCGTCATCAGCAACAAGGGGCTCATCAAAAATACGGTGTTTCCAATTGAATTGCTCCCGATCAAGAGTGTGTTGTCGTCGTCGGTTTCGATGGCAGTGGGACTCATTGGACTGCTGATTGCTTATGCAGCCGTTGGCGAAGGATCGTTGCTCGATGTTCTGATCATTCCTATTTTCGTCATGCAATTATTATTTTGCATTGGACTCGCATGGCTTATTTCTTCGCTGACGGTGTTTTTCCGTGACATCGCGCAGATGATAGGCATCGTGATCCAATTTCTGATGCTTGTATCCCCTATCGGTTATACGCTCGACATGATACCGAAATCGCTGTTGCCGATCATGTATCCGAACCCGCTTTTCTACATTATAGAAATCTATCGGCAGATTCTGTTTTTTCATCAGATTCCGTGGAAATCGATCGCTGCGTTTTCATTGATGACGATCGTGATCTTCTATCTGGGCCATTTCGTCTTCTCTCGACTGAAACCTGTTTTTGGTGAATATGTCTGATATTGCTATCCAAGTCGAAAACGTCAGCCGAATCTTCCGGCGTTTCCAGCATCCACGGCACCGCGCCTTGGAGCTCTTCGGGCTTAAGCCCCCCAAAGGAAGCTACAATGAATTTCAGGCTCTTGACGACATTTCGTTCGAAGTCAAGCACGGCGAACGTCTTGCGCTGATCGGCCGTAACGGCGCGGGCAAGAGTACCTTGCTGAGCATCATCTGCGGACGACTCCGGCAGACAAGCGGAAAAGTACGCGTAAACGGCAGCATCCAGGCGTTGATGGAACTCGGCACGGGTTTTCATCCGGAGTTCACGGGCAGGGAAAATGTCCTAGCGTCGCTCGCTTATCAAGGCGTCACGGGTAAGCGAGCAATGGCGATGCTCGACGAAATCATCGATTTTGCCGAGCTTGAAGCGTTCATCGATCAGCAGGTTAAAACCTACTCGGCCGGCATGTACGCGCGCCTTGCATTTTCGACATCGACTGCTGTAGAGCCCGATATTCTGATCGTGGATGAAGTGCTTGGCGCCGGCGATGCCTATTTTTCGGCGAAAAGCACCGATCGGATGAAACGGCTAACCATCGAAAGCGGCGCGACCGTACTCTTCGTGAGCCACGATATCTCGGCCGTCGAGCGTCTTTGCGAAAGGGCGATCTGGGTCGACAAAGGCAAGATCCGCATGGACGATACCGCTCGTTCGATAAGCAAAGCCTACTATGCCTCGATTCTTGAACAGGAAGAACAACGGCTGCGCAATCAGACGGCCCGTCTTCTACAACGCCAGCGGCAAGTGCATGCCATCGATGGCGCGACGATCCATGTCCGGTTCAGATTGCCGGCTAAAGCGCAGCTCGATCACCTCATTCGGAAGGTCAGTGTAGAAATCGCGGGGCAACCCCCCATTGCTCTCGATGTCGGCAAAGTTGGAGATGAAGAAGTTACGAATCCCGCTTTTCTCGTAAATCTTGCAACCGACCCCAACGCGTGGGGGGTGCCGATACTGCACGATTCGCAACGCGTGCGTGCATTGAATCCATCTAACGGGAGCAGCGAAGCGGCAATTTGTTTCAACGGTTTATACGGATGGCGCGAACATCCCTTAAAACTCGAGGTCCAGCATTGCGGTTTGGGATCGGAACATATTCATGTCGACCTCGTATCGGGTAAAGAGGTATTTCATTTGGGCAACCTCAGCGAGTGTGTCGATACCAAGACATGGCTCAGCGACACGCTTACGTGGAGCCTTTCCGACTCACACGCGAAGGAACTCGAAATACACAAGGACGTCGAGACTGCCGTTGCCAGGGCGTTCGAAGATTCTCCTCAACAAAAAACAGATCGGTGGCGTACCGAAGTGGGGTCGTTTGTCGAATGCATGACTTATGCGCGCGATACAAGTACGGAAAAACTGATCTTCGCACTAGGCGAAGATATTGTTGTTCGCACAAAATTCGCATTGAGCCAGACCGTTGACGAATTCTGGTACGCCGTGATCGTTTTTGATAACAAAGGCGAGCGTGTCTGCTTCGATGTCCACCATTTCGAGCACGGTGGCTCGCGCGGCATTCATGAAGTGACCTCCATCATCGAGTCTCCCAATCTCAGACACGGCGATTACGCCATAAGTATTGATGTGCTACCTGGATTCCGGTTCGACTGGGAAAAGACCACCCGCATGCCTTTCATCTGCCATCTCGATCGTGGCGTACATTTCAAAGTCAACGAGAACTACATCGGCACAATTGAACTCGGTACGACCCGTCAAAATATCGTCACCAGTCTCCAATCTTTTTCCTCGGCTGCTTAGCCGTAAGCGACCCCGGAGGATGCGCTGCTTCAAGTGAACAGACTTGAGCAAATGCGTGGCTAAGCACGAATGGCGCACACCAACGCCGGTTGTCGTTATTCTGTCTATAGTGAGAGCTGTATGCCTGGTATATCCATCTTCCCTCGTCTGACTCCGACCTCCGAAAAGGATCGGCCCGAGCGACTGCTTTTACTTTGCTATTTCGACCATCGCGGCATTTCGACCGTGCCCCAGAACATCTCGTTCTTGCAACGCACCTCGAAATTCGAAGTCGATGTTTACAACTTCGCAGGCTGTGAAGCGCCATTCCGTCTGCCCGCGTCGTTCGACCTCACGGCTTATGTTGGCATCGTATTGCACAACTCACTGGCATATAACGTCGACAACCTGCGCGAACTCGATGAAAATCTTGCCGTCCGATTCAAAGACTATGAAGGCGTCAAGGTTGTTTTCAAACAAGACGAGAACTACAAGGTGCGAGGTACTGCACGGTATCTTGGAGAAAATCGTTTCGACCTGATCTTCACCTGCTTGCCGGAAAACGAACGCGAAAAAGTTTATCCGCGCGATGTCGTCGGCGATGTCGAATTTTTTCGCATGCTCACGGGGTATGTGACCCCCGATCTGCGGGACAATTTGGTGAGCCGCTTCGGGAACGAAGAGCGCGATATCGATGTTGGCTATCGAGGGTCCCTCCAGCCTCTCGATTTCGGCCGCCTGTGCTACGAAAAGAGAACGATCGGCTGGGATTTTCTTACGGCGACGCAAGGCATGGGATTGCGGATGGATATCTCGAGCCGATGGGAAGATCGATTTTCCGGCGATGACTGGTTACGCTTCATGTGCCGATGCAAGGCTATGCTCGGCGTGGAATCAGGAGCGTCGATATTTGATCTCGATGGCGATGTCGCACGCGCAATCGCCGAGTACGACGTAACATCGACGCTGGACAAGACCAGCCGCGAGTACGCCGAAGGGTTGCTCCAGCATATCGTGCAATTCGAAGGCAACGTCTACTACAACAACATCTCTCCGAGGCACCTTGAGGCAGCCGCCGCCAAGACCCTGCAAATACTGTTTGAGGGTGAATATTCGAACGTGCTGGTGCCTGGCAAACACTATGTCGAGCTCAAGCGCGACTTCTCAAATGTCGAACAGGTCGTTGCCATTCTCCGAGACGATGCCGCGAGAACGGCAATTGTCGAGGCTGCTTGGCGCGATATCATTGCAGCTCCGACCTACTGGATTGAAACATTCGTCGCTCGATTCGATGAGCGGATTGAAGCGCAGATCGCCAAAAAGTCGTGGGCGCAGCCGGCCATACAGCTAGCGCCTTTGCGTAAAGATCGCATCAATGTTCTGCTTTTGTGCAGTCATTATCCCGATCGCGATCCGCGCATCAAGTGGCTTCAAAAAAATGCGCCCGATGAGATTGTGGTCCACGTCCTCGGTGTCGATGGCGGACCTCGCGATCAGGTGATTGTCGAGCGCGATGCAAGCATAGGTTACACGATCGTTGCGCCTCGCCCGTACAATCATTTGCTGACGTTGAACAGCATACTATCGGAAGAGCGCCCCGAAGGGACAGCCTTTGAAGAGGCGCTCTTTCTTGGTTGGCTGGAATCGATGCCGGCGGAACATATATCTCACGCCTATGGGATAAGCAGGATCTATTCCATTGCTAATACCAGGGATATCGCCCGCTATTTTCTCAATACTGCCGGCGTGCTTGCAGACTTGGGCGGACGCATTCGGGGAATCGATGCAATCATTGCATGCGACCTTGAGACGTTGCTGCCGGCCGCGCTGATCAAACACCGGCTCGGCGTACCGGTCATGTACGACGCGCATGAATTCTGGCCTGATTCGAATGATGCATTTATGCCGGCTGAATTCGAGCTTTGGCAAAAATTCGAACGCCGGCTTTTGCCTTATGTCGACGATGCGGTCACCGTTACACGTGGCCTGGCATCGTTCATGTCCAGCTTTTATGGTCGTCAGTTCGGCACGCTGCCGAATTGCGAACCTCTCGAAGCGGTCGATACATTGAGCCAAGCCTCATCGAATCGCGCCTTCGAACTTGAGCGCGAGGAAGATCAGGTGGCATTCCTCGTTCAGGGAAATTTTGCGATAGGCCGCGGGTTTGAAATATTGATCGACATATGGAACCAAGTCGACAAGCGAGCCAAACTATTCCTGCGCGGCCCTGATTCGAGCTACAAAGCGTCGCTTATCGAACGCGCAAGATCGAATGAATCGCTGGACACCCGAATTGTGTTTCCTGCCGCTGTGCCGGAGTCCGCCCTCGTTGCCGCTGCATCTCACGCCGATGTGGGGATTATTCCTTACGAGCCGAAAAGTATCAATAATCGATATTGCGGCCCGAACAAGCTCTCGCAGTATATGGCCGCAGGACTCCCGATAATGAGCAATCGACTCGAGTCGGTTGCGGAAGTGCTGCATGAGGGCGACTGTGGTTTCGCTGTGGATTTTACGAATCTAGCCGATGTGATCCATTGTGTCAACACACTGACGGCCGATGCGGCATTACGCAAAAGATTGGGCGCAAATGCACGTGTGCATTTTTCGGCACATTACAACTGGAACGCCGTCGCCAAGACATTTTATGCAGACGTACTGGCGCTTGCGGAGTCGCGCAAAGATATCGATAAACGAGTCAGTGCGAACGAACCTTCGAGAATCCGCGCCGCAGTTCCTATTATTACGCTCAAACAAGAAACCGAATCGCAAGCCCAGCCGCCCGCTTTTGTAAGCGGGCCCGTGTGGCGTGGCGCACGCGCAATCTGGAGAATGATCCCGACCCGTGTCCGTAACGCATTTCGAGGCCGCGTGCACGGTATTCTGATTTTTCTTGTTAAAAGACTTTAAATTCGAAGAACACTTAAGGACGCTCTGAATAATTTTCTTGTTCTGCCGTAAATCAAGCATATCTCTCACCACGGACCAGATCATGAGCCAACTGAGTTTTAGCGAAGCGGAATATGTCGGCAAGCGCAAGCAGGCGCGGCGCGAGAAGTTTCTGGGCGAGATGGACAGGACGATTCCGTGGGACTACCTGGCAGGCGAGGTGGCCAAGCACTATCCGCTGTCGAGCAAGGTGGGACGCCAGCCGTACCCGATCGAGACGATGCTGCGGATTCACTTTATGCAGCAGTGGTTTGCCTTGAGCGACCCGGCGATGGAGGAAGCGCTGTACGACAGTTTGTCGATGCGCCAGTTTGCCCAGCTGCCGGGCGGGCGCGTGCCCGATGAGACAACGATCTTGAACTTTCGGCATTTGCTCGAAGCGCACAACATCGCCGAAGAGATGTTCGAGGGCGTGACGCTGTTTTTGCAGGCCTTTGGTCTGGTGGTGCGCCAGGGCACGATTGTGGATGCGACGATCATCGATGCACCCAGTTCGACCAAGAACGAAGCGGGCGCGCGCGACCCCGAGATGCGCCAGACCAAGAAGGGCAAGAACTACTTCTTTGGCATGAAGGCGCACATCGGCGTGGACTTGCATACGGGGCTGGTGCACACGGTGGTGGGTACGCCGGCGAACGTGGCCGATGTGACGCAGGTCGATAAGCTACTGCATGGTCAGGAAAACCTGGTGCTGGGCGATGCGGGCTACCAGGGGGTGGACAAGCGCGCGGAGCATGAGGGCCGTCCGGTGGATTGGCACATTGCGCTGCGTCCGAGTTTGCGCAAGAAGTTGAGCGCGTCGGTGCAGCCAATGCAGCAGGCTTACGAACACACCAAGGCGAGCCTGCGGGCTAAGGTGGAGCACCCGTTTCGGGTGACCAAGCGCCAGTTCGGCTACACCAAGGTGCGCTACCGGGGGTTGGCCAAGAACACCGCGCAGCTCAAGACGCTGTTTGCGCTGGCCAATCTGTGGATGGCGCGCGGGCAGGTGATGGCCGCAATGGTACAGGTGCGTCCATGAGGGGCCAAAAGGCCCAGGAAAGGGCCGAATCCGGCGTGCGGGCACCAGATAAGCCGGCGTTTTCGAGCCCTCTTTCGGCATGATGAAACTTACGCGCGTCGATTCGAATAAATCCGCTCGCCGCGTGCTTTGATCAGAACATCCTTAAATTGTTCGTTGGGAAATAGCCATGTGCGGTATTTTCGGCTTCATCGCCAAAGCCCCGATAAATTCTGAAAGCGCAAAAAGCACGCTAGAAAAAGGGCTAGATAGGATACGCCATCGAGGTCCCGATGGTTCCGACGTCTGGGTCAGCCGGGATGGCTTGGCTGGATTGGGCCATGTGCGGCTGGCAATTATCGATATCGAGACCGGCGCTCAGCCGATGAGTAGCTCCGAGGGCCGCTATACGATCGTATTCAACGGCGAGATCTACAACTATATCGAGCTGCGCAAAGAACTCGGCGTTGAACACTTCCGGACCCAGTCCGATACCGAAATCATTCTGCATGCCTATCGGAAATGGGGAAGCGCCTGCCTCGAGCGTCTACGAGGCATGTTTGCGATCGCCATCTGGGATGCCCAGGAACAGAGGCTTTTCCTCGCCCGGGATCGTTTCGGCATCAAGCCGCTCTATTGGGCGGAAACAAAAAGCGGCTTGTACTTCGCATCCGAAATAAAAGCGCTCTTGCCCTTCCTGGATCAGCGTGCCGTCAACAATACCGCGCTGGCGGACTATTTCACCTTTCAGTTTTGTCTGGGTGAAAAAAGCTTAATACAGGGTGTTCGGCAAATTCCGGCCGCGCATTACGCTGTCGTTGGTTCTGGAGAATCCCCTCAGCCCAGGCGCTATTGGGATGTACACTACAACATCGATTACGACCATACCGAACACTGGTTCCGGGAACGTCTGGTCGAACTGATGTCGGACTCGGTGCGCATGCATCTGCGCGCCGATGTCGAAGTCGGCAGCTATGTGAGTGGCGGCGTGGATTCCAGCCTGCTTGCGGCGCTCGCCCGCGAACAGCGCCCGGAGGGCAGGTTTCAGATTTTCAACGGCCGGTTCACCGATGGTCCCGACTTCGATGAGTCGAAATATGCCAAGGCGCTCGCGGATGAAAGGGATATGCAGTTACATGTCACCGATATCGGCGAACAGGACTTTGTCGACAACATCGCAAAAGTAATCTGGCATCTGGACCAGCCTACCGCGGGTCCGGGTTCGTTCCCGCAGTACATGGTATCCAAGCAAGTGGGCCAGAATATCAAAGTGGTACTGGGCGGACAGGGCGGCGACGAGATATTCGGCGGCTATGCCCGTTATCTGGTGGCCTACTTCGAGCAGTGCATCAAAGGCGCCATCGAAGGGACTTTGCATTCAGGAAATTTTCTCGTCACCTATGAATCCATCATTTCTAATCTCGAAACCTTGCGCCAGTACAAACCCATGCTGCGGGAGTTCTGGGCAAGCGGCTTGTTTGGAGAGCGAGACGACCGCTACTGGAGATTGGTCAACCGCGCCAACACGTTTGGCGGCATCTTGAACACCGAAGCCATGGATCAGCGCGCGACCATGGCTGAGTTCAAGAGTATTTTCTGGGGCGAAAATGTAGGCAAGGAATCGTACTTCGATTCGATGACTCATTTTGACTTCAAGACGCTGCTCCCCGCATTGCTGCAAGTGGAAGATCGGATGAGCATGGCGCATGGCGTCGAATCCCGGGTGCCTTTCCTCGATCACCCGCTCATTGAATTTGCCGCGACCATCCCGGCCGATATCAAGTTCAAAAATGGGGAGTTGAAGCGCCTGTTGAAATCCGTATTCAGCGGCCATCTGCCCCAGGCTATCCGAGACAGAAAGGACAAGATGGGATTCCCCGTCCCCTTGAATCTGTGGCTGAAGAAAGGCGGCCCAGCGCGGGACCTGATCGGCGACCTGCTGGGTTCGGCCAAGGCGCGCTCGCGGCCGTATCTCAACCCGGGGATGTCTTTGGATGCCGTGCTGGATACGCAGAGCATCTACGGGCGAAACCTGTGGGCTTTGCTCGGCCTGGAGCTGTGGCACCAACAGTTCATCGATTGAACTCCGCAGCGCCATAAGTTCATAAAAGAGTCCAACTATGGATCTAAAGGGTAAGAAAGTTGTAGTCGTAGGTGGCGCGGGCTTGATCGGCTCACACACCGTGGATTATCTGGTCAAGGAAGATGTCGAAGAAATCATCGTCTACGACAACATGTCCCGCGGTAGCCGCGAGAATCTGCAAGAGGCCTTGAAGGATCCGCGCGTCAAAATCTACGATGTGGGCGGCGACATCCTGCAGACGGACATTTTGCAATCTGCCTTCGATGGGGCGAACGGCGTATTTCATCTTGCCGCGTTGTGGCTGCTCCAGTGCCATGGATATCCTCGCGCTGCATTCGACGTCAATGTGCACGGCACCTTCAACGTAATGGAGGCTTGCGTAGCCAAAGGCGTCAAGCGCCTGATTTACTCTTCATCTGCCTCCGTCTACGGCGATGCCATCCACGAGTCCATGGACGAGGAGCATCCGTTTAACAATAAGAATTTCTATGGGGCCACCAAGCTCGCCGGGGAAGCCATGATGCGCGCCTTCCACCATCGCTACGGCCTGAATTATGTCGGCTTGCGCTATGTGAATGTTTATGGCCCCCGCCAGGACTATCACGGCGCCTATATCGCCGTCATCATGAAAACGCTGGATGCCATCGACAATGGCGGCAGCCCCACCATCCTGGGCGACGGATCCGAGGCATTCGACTTCGTGGCAGTCGAAGATTGCGGCCTTGCCAATGTTTACGCGATGAAAGCGGAAACGGTCGATAGTTTCTATAACGTCGGCACCGGCAAGCGTACATCGCTGAAAGAACTCGCCGATATTCTCGTGGCGCTTACCGGTTGCAGGCAGCCCATCAAATACGAGGCGCGAAGCGAGGCGACCCTTGTGCGGAACCGCATTGGTTCACCCATAAAGGCCAGGAAAGAGATAGGCTTTACCGCCACGATCGAGCTGCGCGAAGGCCTGAGGCGACTGATAGAGTGGCGCACTGCACATAAAAGCGACATGTCCGCGAAACGCTCATGAATAACAATTCCAAGCTCACCCTCATTGACCTTCCTGTCGCACCCATACGGCGATCCGACGGCATAGACCTACTTCGAGGCGTGCTCGCCATTTGGGTATGCTTGTCTCATGCACAAGGCTGGGTCATTTACCTGGGTCATCCATCCCAATTCTTGAATGCAACGGCAGGGTTTCTGACCACACTATTTCAATCCAACGGTCAAACGCATCCAGCGGTCGTTGGTTTTATCGTATTGAGTGGATATTGCATACATCTGGGTGGATTCAGGCGATCCAGAGGGAAGCTGCGCACCTACGCAGTACGCCGATTTTTCAGAATTTGGCCTGTGTACATTCTTGCCTGTCTTGTTGGCGCTATTGCATTCTTGGCGTCAGAGAAAGTCAATGCTACCGCGGCAAGCGCGCTGTCTGGAACAGACAGAATTTCCCTCGCTTGCATGGCTACCAAGCTTTCCGGCGTATCGGCATTCATCCCTACACTCCATCAATGCAGTTTTGAAGGCAACGCGCCTCTAACAACGGTCATGGTCGAGATATGGCTATACGTCGTCTATGCTATAGCCGTTTTCCTATTCTTCAAGCGTGGCTATGGCAACGCCTTTCTCTGCGCCGTGGGCGGCATGTTCGTCCTAGGATCAATTCTGGTTTCAAACCATCCAGATTTGGCAGGCTGGTGGAACAACGGTAGCCTACCTTCATTCCTGGCCTACTGGTGGATAGGTGCGCTATTCGTAAGCGAGCGCGTATCTACCATCGCAAGGCGTTTCTGGCTCGTGCTTGCAATCGTCTGGGTCGTAATAGCTGTTTCTTTTCTGACGAAACACCTTCATGCGTTCGGTATTACTCAAGTCCAGCAAATAGTTCTTGCCGTTCTGTTCGGGATCCTCATCACTGCCATAATCAAAGCAGCAGAGGAAGGGAAGGTTTCCTCGATCGGCGCTGTTATCGGTCGGGCCGGCTACAGCCTCTACGCATTTCACGCGCCTGTTCTATATCTCGGTTTGATTGCTGGTTTGTCGTGGCATTTCGCCGTGCCTCTTGCATTGGCTGCCGGGTTCGTTCTGCATCACATTTTCGAACATCCAATAGACAGGTTCGGCAAGAGACTCGCAAGCAAAAATCCGCCATCGGCCATACACCCCACATCCGCGTCGAGCGCCAGTTCGGGGCTACGTTGAACATCGAGAAAGCCATATGTGCGGAATCGCAGGCTATTGGGCAAAGTCATCAGAGAAATGGCATCCGAACCTCGATGCCGCCTTGCTGAAAATGGCGCGCCGCGGCCCCGACGACCAGGGCAGCGAAAGAATGCATGCCTTCGCGGGAGAGCTCGGCCTGGGGCATCGGCGCCTATCCATCATCGATCTATCCAGCGCTGGGCATCAACCCATGCATTCGGCGGGCAAGCGCTTTTCGTTGATCTACAACGGCGAAATCTACAACTTCGAAGCGCTGCGCGGCGAGCTCGCGCAACTGGGCGTCCCGTTTCATACCCAGTCCGACACGGAAGTCTTGCTGGCCGCTTGGGAGCACTGGGGCAGCGATTGCCTGCGCAAGCTGGTCGGCATGTTTGCCTTCGCGATTGCCGATCATGAGAAAGGCACGCTGACCTGCGTGCGCGATGCGTTCGGGATCAAGCCGTTCTTCTATGCGCGCACCGAACAAGGCCTATGCTTCGCTTCGGAACTGCCGGCCGCTGTGGTTCTGCGCGGTACCGGCGCGGAACTCAACCTGCAGCGCTGCTATGACTACCTGGTGCATGGAGACTACGATTCCCGCCCCGATACTTTTGTAGCAGGCATAGAGCAGCTGGAGCCTGGCAGATATATCGTGCTCGACATGAGGACCGGGGCGTTGGGAAGCCCGGTCACCTGGTGGGCGCCCGATATCCGCGAGACCAGCACCTTGTCGTTCAATGACGCGGCTGAACAGCTGCGCGGCCTTTTTCTGGATAGCGTCCGCCAGCATTTGCGCAGCGACGTGCCGCTGGGCGCGGCTCTTTCGGGCGGCATCGACTCTTCGGCGGTGGTCTGCGCAATGCGCCACGTCGAGCCGGACGCTCCCATCCATACTTTCAGCTTCATCGCGAAAGGGTCTCCCGTATCAGAGGAGGAATGGGTGGATGTCGTGAACGCCCGCGTTGGCGCCCAGGTCCACAAGGTCTTTGTCGAGCCGGACGAGTTGGCCGCCGATCTGGACGACATGATTCTCGCGCAGGGCGAGCCCTTCGGCGGCACAAGCATCTACGCGCAATATCGCGTCTTCAAGCTGGCCAAGGACAACGAAATCACCGTCACGCTCGATGGCCAGGGCGCCGATGAATTGCTCGCCGGCTACCAAGGCTATCCGGGCAAGCGAGTGCACAGCCTGCTGGACAGCCTCGGTTTCTTGCAGGCGGGGAATTTTCTTCGGAATTGGGCGCGGTGGCCCGGCAGGTCCTTGTCGTCCGGCATCAAGGCATCGATATCCGAGTACGCGGACGGCCCGTGGTACCCGCTGTACCGCAAGGCGCGCGATCTGGCGGGCGATGATCGCGCACGGCCCAACTGGATCGACGCCGATCAGTTGCGGGAGCAAGGCGTACATGTCCGCTTCCCGCATCAAAGGCCCGCGCAGAACCTGCGCGGGCGCCGGCTCATGGCTGAATTGGCGTTTTGCTGCACGCGCCGGGGCCTGCCCGGATTGCTGCGCCATGGCGACCGCAACTCCATGCGTTTTTCTGTTGAAAGCCGGGTTCCTTTTCTTACCCCCGGGCTCGCGGACTTTCTGCTGTCGCTGCCCGAGCACTACCTGATATCGGATCAGGGCGAGACCAAGCATATTTTCCGGGCAGCGATGCGCGGCATCGTTCCCGACGCCATCCTGGACCGGCGCGACAAGATCGGTTTCGCGACGCCGGAAAAAGACTGGCTGTTCCGCCTGGCGGACAAGGCCAGGGCCTGGCTCAAGGAATACGCCGATATCGCCTTCCTCGACCAGGGCCGCATCGTCGAGGAGTTCGAGCGCATCTTGTCGGGACGCACGCCCTTCTCCTGGCAGGCCTGGCGCTGGATCAATTTCTACCGCTGGCACGCCTCGGTCTTTCAACCCCTGCGCAACGCATGAAGCAAACAAGTTCGACACCCCAGGCCGGCGAAACGAGCAAGAGCGGCCGGCTCAACGCGCTTCTGGTCGCATACCACTACCTTCCCGAAAACAACGGCGGAGTGCAGCGCGCGGTCGCCATGAAGCGCTATCTGCCGCAACACGGCGTGGATGTCACCTTGCTGACGTACCGCGACAAGCTTTCGGCCGGCGCCGGGCAAGCGCACGAGGACGGTGTCGTGCGCGCATTCGATGCCACGACGCGGCACAGCCTGCCGCTTATCGCCTATGTGGCCTACCGGCTGTTCCGGCGCGCTGCGACTTTCTTCGGCGTGCGGTATTCGCTTTGGCGGCGCAATGCGATCCGCCATGCCGAACGATTGATCTCGCTGCGCAGGCCGGATGTACTGATCGCTTCATACCCGCCTGCCGAGACCCTCGATGTCGCGCTCGATATCGGCCAGCGCCACGGCATTCCCGTGATTGCCGATTTCCGCGACGGCATGATCTTCGAGCCGCTCGAGCCCGCATCCCAGCGGACGGCCGTCGCCATGAACTATCTGAATAGGATGGAACGGCGCGTGATTTCCGACGCGGCGGCGATCGTCACGATATCGGAACCGATATCCGAGCACTATCGCAACGCGGGGGTCGTTCGGGTCGAGACTATTCCCAATGGGTTCGATCCTGCCGAATTCAGCGAAAACGCCAAAGAACGGCCGGCCGAACTCGACCCGGATCGAATCAATATCGTGTATACCGGCCGCCTGGATCGATCCCGGGCGGGCACGCGCATCGATGCGCTGCTGCACGCCCTTTCGGCACTGGGAAGCGAGCCGGCCGGGAGCCGACTGCTGCTCCATTTCTTCGGCGAATACACTCAGGACGAATTGCAGGCGTTCGAGCCGTTCGTCAAGCAAGGCATCGTCCGTGTTCATGGCCTGGTCCCCCGCGCTTACGCGCTTGCGCTGCAGCAGCATGCGGATGTGCTGTTGCTCGTGACGGCCACGGGGCAGCGCAGCATTGCAACCGGTAAGCTTTTCGAATACCTGGCCTCGGGGCGTCCCATACTGGCATTGACCCAGGGAACGGCGGCGGAGTCCATCATCCTGGAGACCAGAGCGGGATGGGTCATCGCTCCCGACGATACGCAGAAGATTCTCGAATTGCTTCGACAGATCGCACAAGAATTGACCCTGACTATCCAACCGGACAAGGCACGCATCAAATCCTATGAACGAAGCGAGCAGATGGCGCAGTTGGCGAAACTCGTGCGGGAAGTCGTTCGCCGATAGCGGAAAATGCAGCCACGTTCATCAAGCGGGTGAATTCGACTATGGAAAAAATTCGTTCAACGGAACAAGCCCTGTGGGTCGTTGCCTGCGCGTATGCCTATCCCGCGCAGGGTTTGCGCACCCGCCTGGAAGCCTTGGCCCGGAAGATGGGCGTGCGGTTTCAAGGCGTCATCGTCGATAACCGGCGCTCCGATCTGCCGCCGGACGATGAAAGCTGGGCCTATGTCTCCGGCTCGAACAGCGATCACGATTTTTCGGCCTATGCGGAAGGCCTGAGCCGATGCGTGGAAAAAGCCGGCGCAGCGCCCGACACGATTCTATTCATCAACGACAGCCTGTTCACCCTGCACAGCGCGTATGCCCATGCACGCGAAGTGATTGCCTATGCGGGCTTAGTGCGGCAATTGGTGGTGCCCGCCCTGTGCGGGAAGACGGACCCTTATGCGGCGATGTGCCATCGCAGCCCCTGGAGCGGCTTGCCGTTCTATGTGTCTTCGTTCTGCTTTCTGCTTAACCGCCCGGCGTTCGATGTCCTGGGCGCGCTATCGCGCTGGGCCGACGCGGATGGCCTGGACCGCAGTCTCACCGTTACCGATCCACGATGGGGCACTGGCCTACAGCCGAATTTCCGGGAATTCATCCGCGCTTTTGTCGCGTACGGCGAGTCCTGGTTCGTCTGGCCAGGGTTGAAGCGCTATGCCGTCGACGACCGCCTAATTTCGACCAAAGCGCGGTGCATCTATCTGGAGCATCGCCTGTCTGGAGAAATTGCCCGGGAGGGATGCCTGATCCCGATCAACGAACGGACGCTGCCCAGGTGGCGCCTCTATATCGCGGAGAAGATCGTTCTCCTCAAGCGCAAATTCGGTTTGCATTGAAAATGCATAGACAAACTCCCAGCACGCACTGTCCGAGGCAAGGATGAGCGCGGAATCCGGCGCGGTTCTGTTCCTGACCTCGGCCCATCCCGGCGGGTCCGGTTTCATCGGGGCGGGCGAATCCTTGAGCGCGGCCAGCCTGCGGGACCTGGTCGCCGCGGGCCACGCGGTGCATGTGGTCTGCTTTGCAAAAGCGCATCAGCGCGCCAATCCGGAAATCGTGGCGCTTTGCGCGTCTTACCGGGTGTTCGGGCAGAGCACATGGCAAACAATGCTCGGCATATTGCGCGGATGGCGCTGGGGAAGCCTGCTTGCCCCCTGGTTCTTCACCCGAAGCAGCCCACGCAATCTAGACGCCGTAGGGCGCATTCTGCGCGAGGGAAAATTCACGCGCATCTGGATCGATTTTCCTTCTTCGCTGGGTTTTGCTCCGCGCATAAAAAATCTCCCCATCGATTATTTCGTCCATGATGTCGTCGCGCAGAAAATCGCTCGACGCGCGGCTTTGGCATGGCTGTCGGGATGGGTAACCGCTACCGAGCAGCGATTGCTGCGATGCTGCTATCAATGCCATGTCTTATCGGAAAAGGATAAAGCGCTGCTACTGGCCGCGGGGTATGCGGGCAAGGTCGAGGTATGTCCACCGCAAGACATCAAAGCCGGAATAGTAGACGTCGAACGCACAGCCGCATCCATCGTCGGCGAGTTCTCGTCCTGCGACAACCTGGTTTTCTTCGGTAACATGCGCCGCGCGGAAAATCATTGGTCGTTGATGCATTTTCTGGTTTTCCATTTTCCCAAGCTGCGCAAAGCATGCCCCGATGTCCGCCTCTGGGTTCTCGGATTGGCTCCCCGCAGATCTTTGCGGTGGCTTGCACGGCTGATCGGCGGCGTCGAGGTCGTCGGCGCGGTGGACGATCCGGTTCCTGTCTATCAGGCCGCGTCCTTGTGCATCGCGCCACTGCGATATGGCGCCGGCGTCAAAATCAAAGTATTGCAAATGCTAGACGCCGGGGCCACGGTCGTGGCAACGCCTGTCGGCGCGGAAGGTATTGCGTCGCACGAGCGCTTGATTGTCGCGGAGAGTTCGGAGTTCGTGTCCGCCGTGCAGCGTGCGCTGATGAAGCAGGCGTGCCAGGCCGCGCCGTCAACGGCGCATGCAAAGCATCAAGGCTTTGAAGAGTAGGTTCGCGGTCCACGCGGGATCGCATAGTTCATATTGCTCGAGCACCCGCTGCCGGCTGGCCGGGAAAACATCCAGGATCGTCGCATAAATGGAAAGCTGCTCCATCGCGGCGGGATGAAACGACTGCCCGCTTGTCTTGATGCGATCCAGGACCGCTCCAGCCTGGCGGATCCCGCGCTTTACTGTTTGCGCCTGGAAACGCCACCGGTCGAGCGAGGTAAGCAGCCTGAATAGGCGGCGCCAATAAGAAACGGCGCCCATGACATTGTTCCCGTGCTGCCGATAGTCCACGAGTGATTGGGCGATATACCCTATCTTGCCTGTGGCCGCACATAGCAACGCCAGCCACCAGTCATGCATGAATACCGCCGGGGGCACCGGATAAGCCAATTCGAGCGCCTGCCGGTTCACGAGGCACGCGCAGCCCGTGACCTGGTTCTGCCGCAGAAGAATGCCCAGTGACGCCTCGGCAGGCACAAGCCCCACATGTTTCGTGAACGAGGGTGCTGTCACATTCAATTGCGCGTCCACCACGGCCAGATCACAGTGAACCAGACAGGGTTTACCTGATGCCTGTCTTTCCAACTCGAACATGCCGGCCAGCATGAGTCCCAGCTTGTCGGCATGCCACCGGTCATCCTGGTCGGCGAGGAAAACATAACCAGCGTTTTCCTGCAGGGCATGGGCGATCAAGGCCGAGAAATTCCCTATAGGACCAAGATTGCCATAGTCATCCTGGAACAGCGCAATCCGGGAGTCCATACGTGCGAAACGCTCGATTATCTCTACCGTGTCATCCTTGGAACCGTCATCCCTGGCGATTAGCCGCCAATTCGCAAAGCGTTGGCCTTGGATACTGCGTATCTGCTCTTCGAGATAGCGCGCGCCGTTATAGCAGGCCATCAGGATGAAAATCCGCTTCTCGGTCGTATCCACAGGCAGCTCGGGATTCAATAGCCGAGGCAGAGTTTGCATATCGTCAATCCCCATTTTTCTGCTAAGTCCTGCTCAGCTGCTGAAAATCGGCCACTTGCTCATGTTTTGCTGCGGCCATAGTTGTCTTCAAAGCGGACAATGTCATCTTCACCCAGATAGCTGCCCGACTGCACTTCGATGATCTCCAGCGGAATGATGCCAGGATTGGCCAGACGATGCGCCTCGCCCAACGGAATATAAGTAGACTGGTTTTCGGTAAGCAGCAGCGTTTCACTGCCGCGCGTAATTTCGGCAGTACCTTTGACCACGATCCAGTGCTCGGCGCGATGATGATGCTTCTGCAAACTCAAGCTCGCCTTGGGCTTGACCTGGATGCGCTTGACCTTGAAGCGACTGCCTTCATCGATGCTGTCGTACCAGCCCCAGGGGCGGTGCACCTTGCGGTGCAGGACGTGTTCCTCGCGGCCGCTTGAGCTCAGCGCATTGACTATGATCTTCACGTCCTGGCTGTGGGCGCGGTCGGCAACCAGCACGGCGTCAGGTGTTTCTATCACGACGAGGTCGCTCACGCCCACCAGGCTGACCAGGCGGCTGGTAGCTTGTACCAGCGTGTTGCGGCTCCCCGTGGTGATTACGTCGCCCAGATGCGCGTTGCCGGCCCCGTCTTTGGGCAGGGTGTTCCACACGGCCTCCCAGGCGCCCAGGTCGTTCCAGCCGGCGTCCAGCGCCACCATGCGGATGGGAAAGTCGCTGCCGGGGCAATGCTCCATGACCGCGTAGTCGATCGATTCGCCGGGTATGGCCTCGAACTCGGCGCGGCCGGGGCGCACGAACTTCTGGTCGGTGCTGCGTTTTTCCCAGGCGGCGCGCGTGGCCTGGACAATGTCGGGACGAAAGCGCGCCAGCGCGGCCAGCCACACCGAGGCCTTGAGCACGAACATGCCGGCGTTCCAGTAGTAGCCGCCTTCGGCCAGGTAGGCCTGCGCAGTTTGCACGTCGGGTTTTTCGACGAAGCGTTCGACGATCATGCCCGCCGTTGCCGCGTCGTTGGACGTTTGGGCCTTGATGTAGCCGTAGCCTGTTTCGGGACGATCCGGTGTGATGCCGAGGATGACGATGGCGCCGTCGGCCGCCGCGAGCACCGCTTGCCGCATCGCCGCCGTGAACGCCACTGTATCTGCTACAGATTGGTCGGCAGGCGTCACAACGAGCACGGGGTCGTTGCTGCTCTCTTGGGCGGCGAGCGCCGCCAGCGTCAGCGCCGGGGCCGTGTTGCGTCCGACCGGTTCGAGTAGCGCCGCGCCCGGCTCGATGCACGTTTCGCGCAACTGCTCCATCGCGAGAAAGCGGTGTTCTTCATTGCTGACGATATAAGGCGGGGCAACGGTCAGGCCATCGCCGTCCAACCCAGCCAGGCGACGGGCAGCCTGCTGGAACAGGCTTTCATCACCCGTCAGGCAAAGAAACTGTTTGGGAAAGCCTGCGCGGGACAACGGCCACAAACGTGTACCTGAACCGCCGCAAAGAATCACGGGTAAGACTGCGACCATGAGAGACTCCAAATTATGCCTACCTGTCGGGGCCGGACTGTTTCAGACGTAAAAGTACAGGACGCAAGCCTATACAGCATGCTGGCGACACGGGAGACTCATACCCCTGTTTGGTAGTACCGCCATGTGCTAGCGCACATCTCGTCCAGAGAACGCTTCGCCGACCATCCCAGCAATTTATGCGCCTGCTCGGCACTGGCATAGTAAGCCGCCAGATCGCCCGAACGGCGCGGCGCGATCGCATAGGGAATAGCGCAGCCATTGGCCCGCTCGAACGCCTGCATGACCTCGAGTACGCTGTAGCCCTGCCCCGTACCCAGGTTGATGGCGCTCCAGCCGGGACGCCCGTTCAGATAATCGAGTGCGGCCACGTGGCCCTCGGCCAGGTCCATGACATGGATGTAATCTCGCACCCCTGTACCGTCCGGAGTCGGGTAATCGTCTCCGAACACCTGCAGCTCGCTACGCATGCCAATGGCGACCTGCGCGATGAAGGGCATCAGATTGTTGGGAATCCCACGGGGGCTTTCGCCGATGAGTCCACTTTCGTGGGCTCCCACAGGATTAAAATAACGCAGGCAGGCGACACGCCAGGAAGCGTCCGACTGCGCGACGTCGTGCAGAATTTCTTCGACGTGAAGCTTGGTGCGGCCATAGGGATTGATCGCGCGGGTCGGGTGGTCCTCGTCATAGGGCAGGTATTGCGGGACCCCATACACCGTCGCGCTGCTGCTGAAGATCAGCGATTTCACCGATTCGGCCTGCATGGCCTGCAGCAGACTTACCGTTCCCTGGACATTGTTTGCGTAGTAGTCGACGGGGTGCGCCACCGACTCGCCGACGGCTTTGAGGCCGGCAAAGTGGACGACCGCATCAATGGAGTGGACTTTAATCAGCTCCCGTACCAATGCGGTGTCGCGTACATCGCCATGCACGAAGGACGGGCGCTTTCCGATGATCTGGGCGATCCGATCGATAACAGCGGTGTCGCTATTGGACAGATTGTCGAGCAGCGTCACTTCGTGACCGGACTGGCCCAGCGCAACGGCGGTATGACTACCGATGTAGCCGGTTCCGCCCGTTAGAAGAATGTTCATGAGGCGTTGATCCCTATGCCCGCCATGGGAACCGGGCTGCTTTAGAGGCAAAAGTATAGTCTGCACGCAGGTTTCGATTCAGGTGGAACTCACAGCAAGGCACGGTCAATTTTTGAAACTGCCGCACCCCTGGTGAAAACGGCATCACAGAGTCAAAATGAACACATAGCCCGTTGCCGCATGAAACCAAATCCAATAAGGAGACAGCCATGCGCATAGCCGATGCCCAGTGGATCCCTGCCACGCCTCACCAGACCTGGGACGCCCTCATCGACCCGCAGGTGCTGCAAAAGTGCCTGCCGGGGTGCATCGAGGTCAGGCAGCTCAGCCCCACGGAATATGCCCTGACCCTGCGCACCAAGATCGGCGGGCTGGAACACGACTACCAGGGCGAGATCCTGCTCTCGGACCTGGACCCGGGCCACGGGGCCATGCTGGCCTTCGAAGGCATGGGCGCCGCCGCCGGCCTGGCCATCGGCACAGCCCAGCTGACGCTGGCCGAAAAAGAGAACGGCACGCGCGTGAGCTACACCGTGGCCGGCATGGCCGGCGGCAAGCTGGCCGAGCTGGGCGAGGCGGTCATCCTGAAGGCGGGCGAAAAGATCCTGGACAAGTTCTTCGCGGCTTTCGTCGAGCATATGTCCCGCCAGCCCCGCACCGCGCCCCCGCCGCCGCCGCCCGAGTCCGAGGCCACGGGCATGGCCAACTCATCCTGGTCCTGGGCCGTGGCGGCCCTGGTGGTGGTGGCGTTGGTGGGCTTTCATCTGCTGTACCAATAGGGTCAGAACGAATCGGCCTTGCCGGTCAGCGCCACGCCCAGCCGCACCAGGAAGAACGACAGCGTTTCGATGCCGCGCCGCAGCCAGCCGCGGCGGCGCTGGTCCTGTTGCGCGATGAGGGTGCCGCGCGCCATGCCGTGCTCGATGCGAGCCTTCAGGTCCGCGGCGAAAGCGGTGTCCTCGACAATGACGTTGGCCTCGCGCGCCAGCAGCAGGCTGAAAGGGTCCAGGTTGGACGAGCCCACCGTGGCCATGCCGTCCAAGACCGCGGCCTTGGCGTGCAGATAGCCGATGCGGTATTCGTAGATCTCGATGCCGCCGGCGATGAACGCGTCATACAGCGCGCGGCTGGCGTGGTAAAGGAGGCGATGATCCGACTTGCCCTGCAGCAGGATGCGCACCCGCACCCCGCGCGCGGCGGCATCGAGCAGGGCTTTGCGAAAATCCCGGCCCGGAAAGAAATAGGCGTTGGCGATGAGGATTTCGTGCCGGGCGCTGCGGATGCAGCACAGATAGGCCCGCTCGAATACCTGCCGGTAGCGCACATTGTCGCGCAGGACCAGCGCGGCGCGCAGGCGGTCGTATTGCGAGGGCAGCGTCAAGTCCGTGTCGACGGCTTGGGCAATGGCGGCCCGGCGAGGCTTGAGCAGCGGCATGACCAGCCGCAGGCGGTGCCAGACCTGCGGCCGGGGCAGGCTGCCGCGCAGGCGCGCCCAGTTCAGGCGCACGTGCAGCAGATCCTGCGCATACATCACGTCGGCGACCAGCGGGCCGCGGATCTGGACAGCGAAGTCGAACCGCGGCGTGGTGCTGTCCTCGTCGTAGTCGTCTTCGATGTTGATGCCACCGACAAACGCCACGGCCGCGTCGACGACGGCCGTCTTGCGATGCAGGCGGCGCAGCCGGTTACGCGTGGGAACGAACCTGCCCAGAAAGCGCGGCTCGGGGCGAAAGACCAGGCACTGCGCATCGACGGCGGCCAGGCGGCCGCGCACGCGGTCGATGACGGCATGGCTGCCGAAGCCGTCGAGCACCAGGCAGACATGCACCCCCCGGCGGGCCGCCGCCACGAGACAATCGAGCACGCGATCGCCCACGGGATCGAAGGCGAAGATGTAGGTCTCCAGGTGCACGCTGCGTTGCGCGGCATCGATGGCCGCGCACAGCGCGGGAAAGAAATCGGCGCCGTTTTGCAGCAGGCGGATGGCGTTGCCGTCGGTCCAGGAGAGGAAGTCGAGCGCCGGGTTCGTCGCTTCCCTACCCATGTCGGATTTCCTTGGCGAGGGCGGGACTGGCGATGTCTTCCAGCGCTCGAATGGCGCTTGCCATGTGGTCGATGAGCCGGCCGTCCGCGCCATGGTCTTCGAACACGTTTTTCCACTGCCGCGCCTGCCCCCATACCCTGCGCACGATGGACAGGGCACGATCGCGCTTGGCGCAAAAGGCGGCATAGTGGGACAGCGCGTTGTCCAGGGTGGCGGCCTTGCCCTGGACGCCCACCTGCAAATGCAGATGACGGTCGCGCGCGATTCCCGGCCGCGGCACCACGTCGTACAAGGGACTCAGGCGCCAGCCGCCCAGGCGCGGATCGCGCACGAAGCCGTGATTGCGCAGGTGGTCATCGTCGTTGCTCACGATAATATTGAATGCCATTCGGGCAAACAGCGATTCGGTGTCGGGTTCGATGCAAGCCGGATGCAAAGTGCGGCGCATGGCATTGGCCAGGTCTGCGTAGCTTTTGAGCCGCGCCTCTTCTTCCTGGCAGCCCACCAGCGTGAGGCCGCTGACAAAGGGCAAGCGGTGCTCGAGCGCCCCCTCGACATAATCATGCGGCATGCCCTGGGCCGGCAACGATGCCTGGGGGTCTCGCCAATAGCGATCGAAACGCCGGATGAGCATGACGGACTGTCCGCCAACATCGTGATGTTGCGTGTCCGGCACAACGATGCCGCACAGGCGGGCCAGCGCCAGCGTGCACAGCTCGGCGCGTGCGTAATCGAACCTGTCGCCCATAGCTGGAAACTTGGCGAGCCACAACCGGCCGTAGGCATCGCGCACCGACGCCTTGGGGCGGGCGCCGCCCGCGGTGGGGCCCGCCCCGAGCACATGCATGAGGTGCGCGGGAATGGGCTCCCCGGCCTGAACCAGATCGGCGGCTTGCAGGATGTGCGGCAGATCGTGAATGGGATTGGCGCCTGGCCGGGGCAGACTGTCCAGCGCGCTGCGCACATCCAGCGCGCCCACCCGGTCGCTGCCTGCCTCGCGCAGGTAGACCGACTCGGGCAGGCCATTGACCGGCGCCTTGAGCCGGGCTTCGATGACGCGGCGGCCCCAGGCGTCGGGCGCAGCATCGCGCAGGCCGCCGAACTCGGCCAGGCCTGCCACGGGTTGTAGGCGCTGTCCCTTGAGTGCGGCCCGGGCTGTCCAGTCCCGCAGCCCCAGGCTGACAGGATCGATGTCGAAGGCTTCGGCCCGGTCCAGGTAGCGGCTGCCGTAGGCAAATTCGCTGGCCGCCACCAGGCCGTCCTGCTCGGTGAGTAGGGCTCGCCCTGCAGGCACAAACGCCGGGGCATGCGCCCCCAGGTGCGCAAAAACGTAGAGTTCGGTGTCGCGGGACATCAGAAGTCCAGCTTCTTGAGCTCGCTCTCGCTCATGGGCCGCACGCGCTGCGTGGCCTCGCGCGAGGCCAGCGCGATCAAGGCGGGATCTTTTTCGAGGAGGAAGTCGACATAGGCCAGGCCGGGCGCGATTGCATCGAGGTAGCGCAGCAGCTGGGCCTGCGTGCGCCGGATGTCGCCCTGCTCGATCAGGACGGCCGTGCTGCGCGACATGCCGGCGCGCCGCGCCACATCTTCCTGGCGCAGTCGCCGCGCCACGCGCAGGCGTGCCAGCTTTGCACCGATGTCGCGGGCTTCAGTCAGGCGTTGCGCGGTCAAAAGCGGCGTTTCGTCACGCTTCATGTCTGTAATCCTGGTCTTTATTGTTTTATTGTCCGGAATTACAGACATTCTTGTCAAGACAGTCTCAGCTCGAGCTCGGCCAGCAGCGGCGCGTGGTCCGAGAGCCGCGCCCACTGCGGGCCGCGCAGGACGCGGGCCTCGTGCACGTCGAAGCCGCGCTGGTAGATGCGGTCCAGGCGAAACCACGGGAACAGCGACGGAAAGGTGCGCGGCGTCTGGCCGAAGACGTCGGTCAGGCCCAGACCCTGGGTGAAGAAGGACGCGAGCTTGTTACCCCAGTCATTGAAGTCGCCCGCCACCAGCACGGGGGCGTCATCGGGCACGTGGGCGCGCAGGCGCTCGGCCAGGGCCTGGGCCTGGCGCTGACGGCCGCCGGCGAAAAGACCCAGATGCACCACGAAGCAATGTACGGGGATACCTTCCAGGTCGATCAGGACATGCAGCAGGCCGCGCTGCTCGAGACGGTGGTCGGAGATGTCCTGGTTTTCGTGGCGCACGATGGCGTGCCGCGACAGGAATGCGTTGCCGTGATCGGTGCGTTGCCGCACGGCGTTGCGCCCGTAGACCATGTTCAGGTCCAGGGCGGTGGCCAGGGATTCGTGCTGCGCGTCGAGCTGGATCACGCTTTCGTTGCGGCCCTGCACTTCCTGCAGGAAGACCAGATCTGGACGCAGGCCGTGCAAGGCCGGCCGCAAGCCGTTGAGCGACTCGCGCAGCCCCAGCGGCGAGCGGCCCTTGTGGATGTTGTAGGTGACGACGCGCAGCCTGGCCATCACCCGCTCCTTTCTTTTGTGAAACCCTTGCCTATTTGACTTCGGTGTTGCGCAGGCGAATGTGCAGTTCGCGCAGCTGCTTCTCGTCGACCTCGGACGGGGCCTGGGTCAGCAGGCATTGGGCACGCTGGGTCTTGGGGAAGGCGATCACGTCGCGGATCGATTCGGCGCCGGTCATCATGGTGACGATGCGGTCCAGGCCGAAGGCCAGGCCGCCGTGCGGGGGGGCGCCGTACTGCAGCGCATCGAGCAGGAAGCCGAACTTCTGGCGGGCCTCTTCGGCGCCGATCTTCAGGGCGCGGAACACCTTGCTCTGCACCTCTTCGCGATGGATGCGCACCGAGCCGCCGCCGATTTCCCAACCGTTGAGCACCATGTCGTAGGCCTTGGCGAAGGCCTTGCCCGGATCGGTCTCGAGGTAGTCCTCGTGGCCGTCCTTGGGGCTGGTGAAGGGGTGGTGGGCGGCGGTGTAGCGGCCTTCTTGCTCGTCGTACTCGAACATGGGAAAGTCGATGACCCACAGCGGCCGCCAGCCGCTGTTGAACAGGCCCGTCTTCTTGCCGAATTCGCTGTGGCCGATTTTCACGCGCAGCGCGCCGATGGCGTCATTGACCACCTTGGCGCTGTCGGCGCCGAAGAAAATAATGTCGCCGTCCTTGGCGCCGGTGCGCTTGAGCAGCTCGGCAATAGAAGCGTCATGCAGGTTCTTGACGATGGGCGACTGCAGGCCCTCGCGGCCCTTGGCCTGTTCGTTGACCTTGATGTAGGCCAGGCCCTTGGCGCCGTAGATGCCCACGAACTGAGTGTAGGCGTCGATCTCGCTGCGCGGCATTTCGCCGCCGCCGGGCACGCACAGGGCCACCACGCGGCCGCCGTCCATATTGGCCGCCGAGGAAAAGACCTTGAAGTCCACATCGCGCATCACGTCGGTGACGTCGGTGAACTCGAGCTGCACGCGCAGGTCGGGCTTGTCCGAACCGTAGCGCTTGATGGCCTCGGTCCAGGTCATCTGCGGGAAAGCCGGCAGGTCCACGTCCTGCACCACCTTGAACACGTGGCGGATCATGCCTTCGAAGATGTCGCGGATCTCGACTTCGTTCAGGAAGGAGGTTTCGCAGTCGATCTGCGTGAATTCGGGCTGACGGTCGGCGCGCAGATCTTCGTCGCGAAAGCACTTGGTGATCTGGTAGTAGCGGTCGAAGCCGGCGACCATCAGCATCTGCTTGAACAGCTGGGGCGACTGGGGCAGCGCGAAGAAATGGCCCGCGTTCACGCGCGAGGGCACCAGATAGTCGCGTGCGCCTTCAGGCGTGCTCTTGGTGAGCATGGGCGTTTCGATGTCGATGAAACCCAGGGCGTCGAGGTACTTGCGCACCTCGATGGACACGCGATAGCGCAGCATCAGGTTGCGCTGCATCTGCATGCGGCGCAGGTCCAGCACGCGGTGCGTCAGGCGCGTGGTTTCCGACAGGTTGTCGTCATCCAGGTGGAAGGGCGGCGTGACCGAGGGGTTCAGCACTTCGATTTCACGGCAGAGGATCTCGACCTCGCCCGAGGCCAGCTCGGCGTTGGTCGTGCCCTCGGGGCGCTTGCGCACCAGGCCGGTGATGCGGATGCAGAACTCGTTGCGCAGGCTCTCGGCGATCTTGAAGGCTGCGGCATTGTCGGGGTCGAACACGATCTGGGCCAGGCCGGCGCGATCGCGCATATCGATGAAGATGACGCCGCCATGGTCGCGGCGCCGATTCACCCAGCCGTACAGGGTGACAGTCTGGCCGAGATGATCGCGGCAAACTTGACCGGTGTAGCAGGTGCGACTCATGGAAAAACTCCGTATAGGGTATAGACGTGAAGAGGGTTCAGCGCGCGCCCAGGCGCGCGTCGGACGCCTCGGGCATGGCGGCAGGCGTGATGGGCGCGGGCGGCGCCACGACACCCATCGAGACGATGTACTTGAGCGCGGCGTCGACCGACATGTGCAGCTCGATGACCTCGGCGCGCGGCACGATGAGAAAAAATCCCGACGTGGGGTTGGGCGTGGTGGGCACGTACACGCTCAGGTGCTCACCCGGCAGGTGGCCGGCCACTTCGCCTCTGGGCTCGCCCGTGAGAAAGGCGATGGTCCACGAGCCCTTGCGCGGGTATTCGATCAGTACCGCCTGGCGAAAGGCCCGGCCATTGGGCGCCAACACGGTATCGCTGACCTGCTTGACCGAGCTGTAGATCGAACGCACCAGCGGGATCTGGTTGAGCAGGCGCTCCCACAGGTCGAACAGGCGACGGCCCAGGAAATTGGCCGTGACCATGCCCGTGCCCAGGATCACCGCGATCACCAGCACGAAGCCGAAGCCGGGAATATGCCGGTGAAAGAGCGACTGCGACGAGAGGAAGTCGGGCACGACGCCGCTGAGCGTGTTGACGATCAGGCCGATCACCCAGATGGTGATCACCAGCGGGATCCAGACCAAAAGCCCGGTAATGAAGAATTTTTTGAGCACGGGGCCCGGCCTTGTATCAGGTGGACGAAGAAGGGGGGGCGGCCGGCGCCGGCGCCGGCGCGGCGGCGGGCGCGGCGCTTTCGGTGGACGGCTTGGCTGCTTCGGACGGCGCGGCCGCATCGGACTCGCCAGTCGGCTTGGCCGCGGCCTTGCCGCCCGAGCCGTTGCCGCGAAAGTCGGTGACGTACCAGCCCGAGCCTTTGAGCTGAAAGCCCGCCGCGGTGACCTGCTTGGAATAGGCGGCCTGGCCGCAGCTGGGGCAGACCGTCAGGGGGGCATCGGATATTTTCTGCAGCACGTCGGCGGCATGGCCGCAGGCGCTGCACTTGTAGGCGTAGATAGGCATGTCGATCCATGCGCCCGCGAATCGGGGCGCCGGGAAATGTGAGGAAAACGGGCAATTTTAGCTCGAACCGGCGCAAATGCCGGGACGGCGGCCGGCGCCCCCCCGCCGGGCACCCGATGCAGTTACTCTAGACCTGTTAACGTGGGATCACCGCTAGAGGATGAAAATGGCGAAAGCGTATTGGGTTGTCTCGTACCGCAAGATCAAGGACCAGCAGAAGCTGGAGGCCTACGCGCAGCTCGCGGGTCCGGCCGTGGCCGAGGGCGGCGGGCGCTTCGTTGCCCGCGGCGTGGCGCTAAAGGCCTACGAACTGGGTGCGCTGCAGCGCACCACCGTGGTCGAGTTCGACAGCGCGGAAAAAGCCGTCGCCTGCCGGGAGGGGCAAGCCTACCGGCGCGCGCTCGAAGCGCTGGGCGACGCCGTGGAGCGGGATTTCCGCATCGTGCAAGGCACCGAATGATGCGCCGGTGTTAAGGCGTGCCACCGGGGCCTAAGGCAGCAGGAACGCCGCCGCCGCGACCAGGGTGGGCGCCAGCGCGGCCAGCAGCAGTTTGCCGGCGGAGATGGACTCCCCGGGAAATGAGCCCTTGAGCAGGGCAAAACCGGCCGGGTTGGGCGCGTTGGCGATGACGGTGAGTCCGCCGCCGGTGACGGCGCCGGCCACCAGCATGACGCGCCAGGCCTCGCCGGTGCCGTGGACCAGCGAGCCCAGGTAGGTGAGCGCGGCGTTGTCGGTCAATGCGGTGAGCGCCGCGGCGCCCCAATACAGCACCAGCGGCGGCAGGCCGCCCAGCAGGTCCTGCAGCCACCACTGCTGCAGACCGCCCAGCACCACCAGCCCCGCCAGGAAGAAGCCCACCAACAGGCCTTCCTTGATCAGCAGGCGGCTCTGGTAGCGCTTGTAGGCGCTGCAAAAACCGATGAAGAGCATGAGCAGGCCCAGGAACACTGGCGGATGGTGCGCGCCGAGCACCACGCCGGCCAGAAAGAGAAGATGCACGGCCATGACCCAGGCCGGCACGGGCGGGCGGGCGGTATGGCCGCCGGCAGCGCCTGGTTCGCCCGGCTCCTGCCTGGACGGCCGGCCCGCCGCGGCCGCGGCGATCGCGTCCGCGCGGCAGATCCAGGTCAGCGCGACGGCGTTGACAAGCACCGCCGCCGCGGCCCGGCCGCCGAAATGGGCGAGCATATAGGCGGTATCCCAATTGAAGGCCGAGGCCACCATCAGCACCGGCGGCGCGGCATAGGCCGTCAGCACCCCGCCTATGGACACGTTGACGAACAGCACGCCCAGCGTGAGGTATTTGAAACGCGCGCTGCCCGCGCGGAAGTAGCCGTCGCGCAGCAGGATGGCGGCCAGCGTCATGGCCGCCGGTTCGGTGATGAGGGAACCGACCAGCGGCACCAGCGCCATGATCAGCAAGAACATGCCCAACTCGCGCCGCACCGGCAGCAGCCGCACGGCGCCCTGCAGCAGCAGGCGCGCCAGTTCCAGCACGGGCCGACTGGCGGCCACCACCATGATGGCAAAGACAAACAGCGGCTCGGTGAAGTTGCTGTCGTCCAGGTACTTCACGGCCGTGGGCACGTCGGTCAGCGCGGCCATGGCCAACAGCAGCACGAAGGCCCAGGCGCCGAACACCACCTCGACCTCGGCCAGCAGATGCCATGTCCCGGCGTGCGGACCGCCGCGGTGCGCAAGCCGCGCGAAGATCGACACGGAGAACGTGTGCAGCACGGCCAGCGCGAAGCACAGGGTTGCGGTGATTTCGATGGCGGCGGACATGCGCTTTAACCTTGTCGGCGGGCGGCGAGCAGCAGGCGCGCGCCTTTTTCCGCGATCATCAGGGTGGGAGAGTTGGTGTTGCCCGAGGTGATGGTGGGCATGACGGATGCATCGATTACGCGCAGGCCCTGGACGCCGCGCACGCGCAACTGATCATCGACCACGGCCAGCGGGTCCGCGCCCATCTTGCAGGTGCCCACCGGGTGAAAGATGGTGGTGCCGATCTCGCGCGCGGCGGCGACCAGTTGCGCCTCGGTCTGCACGGCCGCGCCCGGCTTGTATTCCTCGGGGCGGTATTGGGCCAGCGCGGGTTGGGACACGATGCGCCGCGTCAGGCGCACGCTGTCGGCCGCCACCTTGCAGTCCTCGTCCGTGGACAGGTAGTTGCACAGGATCTGGGGCGCGGTGCGTGCGTCCGCAGAGGTAATGCGCACAGTGCCGCGGCTGCCGGGCCGCAGGTTGCAGACCGACGCGGTGAAGGCCGGAAAGTCGTGCAGGGAATCGCCGAATTTCTCCAGGGACAAGGGCTGCACGTGGTATTGGACGTTGGCGCGCGCGTAGTCGGGGCTGCTGCGCGCGAAGGCGCCCAGCTGCGAGGGCGCCATGGTCAGCGGCCCGCGCTTGAACAGCGCGTATTGCAGGCCCATCATGGCCTTGCCCCACAGCGAGTTGGCCATGGTGTTGAGCGTGCGGGCATTGCCCCCGACCTTGTAGATCAGGCGCAGCTGCAAGTGGTCCTGCAGATTGCCGCCCACTCCGGGCAGGTCGTGCAGCACCGGCACGCCCAGGGACTGCAGCAGCGCCTGCGGCCCGATGCCCGACACCTGCAGCAACTGCGCCGAACCGATGGCGCCCGCCGCCAGCACCACCTCGCACCCGGCGCGGGCAACACGCTCGGTGCCGTCCGCCAGGCGATAGCGCACGCCCTGCGCGCGCGGACCCTCCCATACCAGGCCGGCCGCCTGCGCGCCGGTGATCACATGCAGATTGGGGCGCTGGCGCACCGGATGCAGAAAGGCCTTGGAGGCGCTCCAGCGCACGCCCTGGCGCTGGTTGACTTCGAAGTAGTTGCAGCCTTCATTGTCGCCGCGGTTGAAGTCTTGCACCTTGGCGATGCCGGCCTGCGCCGCGGCGTCGCGAAAGGCATCGAGCAGCGACCAGGACAGGCGCTGGCGCTCGACGCGCCACTCGCCGCCCGCGCCATGGAAGTCGCTGCCTCCGGCATGGTGGTCTTCGACGGCCTTGAACAGCGGCAGCACCTCGTCCCAGCTCCAGCCGCTGTTGCCCAGCGCCGCCCAGCCGTCGTAGTCGGCCTTCTGTCCGCGCATGTAGATCATGCCGTTGATCGAGGAGCAGCCGCCCAGGACGCGCCCGCGCGGATAACCCAGGCTGCGGCCGGCGATGCCGGGGTCGGGCTCGGTGCGGTAGCACCAGTCGGTGCGCGGGTTGCCGATGCAGTACAGGTAGCCGACCGGAATGTGCAGCCAGCGCCAGTCGTCCTGGCCGCCGGCTTCGAGCAGCAGCACCTTGACGGCCGGATCGGCCGACAGCCGATTGGCCAGCAGGCAGCCGGCGGTGCCGGCGCCGACAATGACGTAGTCGTAAAGGGGCGCGGAGGTGTTTGAGTCCGTCATGTGCGTGTCTCCTGATATGGCGTGAATGTAACCGTACTGGCGCAATTCGTGCCGGGTGATCGGCCAACCGGCGTGGCGTCCCGCAGGCTGTATGGGACAATGGACACGATGCGGCCGACGTATTTCGCGCCGTTTTTTCAGCTCTTTTCCGGTCAAGGCTTCTCATGGACAAACCTTACGAACCCGAGTGCGTTTTTTCGGAACGCGCCAATCAGCTCACCAGCTCCGCCATCCGCGAAATCCTCAAGGTCACCGAACGGCCCGAGGTCATTTCCTTTGCCGGCGGCCTGCCCGCCCCCGCGGGCTTCCCGGTGGAAAAGATGCGCGAGACGTTCGACAAGGTATTGGCCGAGAACGGCAAGGTCGCCCTGCAGTACGGCCCCACCGAAGGCTACAAGCCGCTGCGCGAGTGGGTGGCGCAAGACCTGAACAAGGCCGGCGCGAACCTGACCCTGGACAACATCCTGATCGTGTCCGGCTCGCAGCAGGCGCTGGACCTGCTGGGCAAGATCCTGATCGACAAGGGCAGCAAGGTGCTGGTGGAAGACCCGACCTACCTGGGCGCCCTGCAGTCGTTCAGCCAGTACCAGCCCGCCTACGCCACGGTGCCCACCGACGAGGGCGGCCTGGTCCCCGAGGCCATCACGCCCGAGCTGGCTGCCGGCGCGCGCTTTCTGTACGCCCTGCCCAATTTCCAGAACCCCACCGGCCGCACGCTGAACCGCGCGCGCCGCGAGACGCTGGTGCAAAAGGCCGCCAGCCTGAAGTTCCCCATCATCGAGGACGACCCCTACGGCGAGCTGCGCTATGCCGGCGAGCCCCAGCCGGGCCTCTTGGCACTGGGCACCGAGGTCGGCGCCAACGTGATCCGCCTGGGCACCTTCTCCAAGGTGCTGGCGCCCGGTCTGCGCCTGGGCTATATCGCCGCGCACAGCAAGATCATCCACAAGCTGGTGCAGGCCAAGCAGGCCACCGATCTGCACACGCCCACGCTCACGCAGATGGCGGTATACGAGACGGTCAAGGACGGCTTCCTGGCCGAGCACCTGCCTCATGTGCGCGAGATCTACCGCAAGCAGGGCCACTGCATGCTGGAAGCGCTCGAACGCGAGTTCCCGGCCGGCGTCACCTGGACCCAGCCCGAGGGCGGCATGTTCCTGTGGGTGACGGTGCCCGGACACATCGACACGCAGCAGCTGCTGGCCGAGGCGGTGGAGCAGAACGTGGCCTTCGTGCCGGGCGGGCCGTTCTTTGCCGGCAAGCCGCAGCACAACACCCTGCGCCTGAGTTTTGCGACGGTGCCGGAAGAAAAGATCCGGGCGGGGATCGCGGTGTTGGGGAAGTTGCTCAAGCAGAAGGTTTGAGCGCCGGCTGCACAGACGAAGCGGCGAGTCTGCGGGGTGTCCGGCCATGCCTGCCTGGACCTTGGCGCGAGGGCGGCCCGCAGACGGCTCAAGAACCCAAACGCAGGAAACCCGGACTCTCTACCCCACGCGCAAGGGGACTTATCAAGTAAATGCCATTCCGACCATGACTTCCTCGGCGTCCACGCCCTCCCCTGACCTGAACGACATCGTCTTTGACGACTGGGTCGAGCGTTGGCTGCCGCGGCCGTGGCGGCCTTATGCGCGGCTGTGCCGGCTGGATAGGCCCATCGGCACGTGGCTGACGCTGCTGCCCTGCATTGCGGCGCTGGTGCAGTCGGCGGGCGGCTTCCCTTCGTTAAAACGCCTGATCGTGTTCTCGCTGGGCGCGCTGCTCATGCGCGGCATCGGCTGTACCGTCAACGACATGTGGGACCGCGACATCGACAAGCACGTCGAGCGTACGCGTTTCCGGCCGTTGACCAGCGGGCAGCTCGGCATGCGGCAGGCGGTGGCTTTTCTCGTCGGGCAATTGGCGGTCTGTGCCTGCCTGCTGTTTTTCATCAACGGCCATAGCCGCTGGCTGGCGCTGGCGGTGCTGCCCTTCGTCTTCATCTACCCGTTCTGCAAGCGCGTGACCTACTGGCCGCAGGCCGTGCTGGGCATCTGCTTTAACTGGGGCATGCTGATGGCCTGGTCGGACACGCGCGGCGCGCTGCCCCTGGCCGGCGTGGCGATGTGGCTGGGCGCGGTGCTGTGGCAGATCGGCTACGACAGCATCTACGCGTATGTCGACGTGCGCGACGACCAGCGCCTGAATCTGCATTCCACGGCCCTGCGTTTCGCCGAGCAGGGCAAGACGTGGATAGGCGGCTTCTATCTGGCCACGCTGCTGCTGTGGACCTGGGCGGGGCACAGCCTGGGCGCGGGCCGGTTCTATTACGCGGGCATGGCCGTGCTGGCCGCGCATTTCTGCTGGCAGCTGGCAGTGTTCGACCTGAAGCGGCCCGACCGCAATTTCATGCTGTTCCGCGCCAATCTCTGGGTGGGCGTGGTCCTGATCGCCGCGGCGCTGGGCGGCGCGTTGCTGTAAATCCGGCACGACTGACATGGACAAGACGACCGTCGACACCTATAGCGCCTCGGCGGGCCAGTACGCCGACGAATGGCTCGGCCAGCCCGCGCCGGACGACCTGTACGAGCGGCTGCGGCGCTTCTTCAAGCCGGGCGGCATGACCGCCGACATCGGCTGCGGCGCGGGCCGCGATACCGCCTGGCTGCAGGCCAACGGCTATCCGGCGGTAGGCTACGATGCGTCCGAAGGCCTGCTCGAGCGGGCGCGGGCAGCCCATGCCCAGTGCGTTTTCAAGGCCGCCGCGCTGCCCGAGCTGCGCGGCATCGAGGACGGCGCCTTCGACAACGTGCTGTGCGAGACCGTGATCATGCATCTGCCGCCCGAGCAGATCGCTGCCGCCTGCCGGCGCCTGGCCGCCATCCTCAAGCCGGGCGGCATGCTCTACCTGAGCTGGCGCGTGACCGAAGGCGCCGATCTGCGGGACAAGGCCGGCAGGCTGTACACTGCCTTCGACTCGGCGCTCGTCCTGGGCAACCTGCCGGGCACGCGCATTGTGTTCACCGAAGACACCGTCAATCAATCCTCGGGCAAGCGCGTCTGCCGCGTCGTGGCCGAACGGCTCTGAATGGAAAAAATCTTCAAGACCTACGACACGATCGTCCATGTGATCATTGCAGGCCTGCTGCTGGTCATGCTTGCAACGCTTATATTCGCTTTCGTTGATGTCGCGGCAAATGTCGTTCACCTGGCTCCCGGCCTGGCCCGCATCGCCCTGGACGACGTCGAGTTTCGTGAACTGGTGACCAGCGTCCTGGATGTATTCGTCATCATCGAACTCTTCGGCACGATCATCGGCTACGTCCGCTACCACCGCGTCCGCCTGTCCGCGCTGATCGACGTGGTCGCCGTCTTCATTCTCAGGGACATGCTGATCAAGATCTATGCCGCGAACTTCCCGGCCAACACCCTGCTGGTATTGGCCTTGCTGCTGATCGTGATGGTCATCGCGAGAACCCTCACGAACTATTTTCAGCCCAGGCCGCCGACAACGATGTGAGCCCGGGCTCGGCGCCCCCGGCTCGGCGCCCCCGGCTCGGCGCCCCCGGCTAGGCGCCCCCGGCTAGGCGCCCCCGGCTAGGCCCATCCCTCCAGGCGCCGCGTCGCGCGCACCAGGCGCTGCTCTTCCTGCTCGATATCGCTCAGGCTCTGGCGCACCTTGTCCACGTGCGCGGTCGCGGCGCGGTGCGCCTGCTCGGGCTGGCGGCCGACGACGGACTGGAACAGCTCGGCGTGCTGCCGGTCGATCTCGCGCTTGAGCGGCTCACGGTGATAGAGGTTGTTGACGCAGGCGAACACCGAACCGAGCATCAGGTCGTTGAGCGCCTGCAGCGTGTGCACCAGCACCGGATTGTGCGAGGCCTCGCAGACCGACAGGTGAAAGGCATGGTCCAGATGGGCGTGCGTGGCCGTGTCGGTGGTCCGGTCGTGCGCGGCCAGCATGGCTTCGTAGCGCCGCCGGATCATGATGAAGTCGGCCTCGGTGCCGCGCAGGGCGGCCAGGCGGGCCGATTCGCCTTCGAGCAGGGCGCGCACTTCGAGCAGGTCGTACAGCGTGCGCGGCTGGGACTGGAACAGGTGCACCAGGGGTTCGGCGTCGACTTTGGCAATCTGGGCCACGTAGGACCCCCTGCCCTGCTCGGTATGGATGATGCCGCGCGCGCGCAGCAGATGCAGGCCCTCGCGCAGCGCGGTGCGCGATACGCCGAGCTTTTCGGTCAGACGGCGTTCGGACGGCAGGATCTGGCCGCTCTTGAGCACGCCGTCGGCGATGAGGCCCTCGATGCGCTCGGCGACGATGTCGGCCACCAGGCGGGCGGGCTGCACGGCTTTCATGTCCATGGCTTTTCCGAAGATCGGGCGTGGGAGGGAAATGTCATTGCTGGTATGACCAATATCCGCATGAGCCAAAACGCGGCAAATGACATTCTTCAATTCAATGAAATATAAAGGGAAATTCGAGCGCCCCCCAATCCGTCGCCGGAAAAACTGGTATGACCATCCGGTTTTGGTATAGACAGGCCTGTGCCGCGCGGCCATCATTTGTATCGTTCCCCACGCGCGCCGGCACCATGCCTGGCGCCACACCACGACTCCCTCTTGCGAAACGCGCCATGACGACCTCCCGCATCAATCAACACGGCCTGCAGGTGGCCCAGCCCCTGTACGATTTCATCGAACAACAAGCCCTGCCCGGCACCGGACTGGACAGCGCCACGTTCTGGAAGGGCTTTGCGGCTCTGGTGCACGACATGGCGCCGCGCAACCGCGAACTGCTGGCCCAGCGCGACCGCTTCCAGCAGCAGTTGGACGACTGGCACCGCGCCCATCCCGGTCCGATCACCGATCATCCGTCCTACCGCGCCTTTCTGGAAAAGATCGGCTACCTGGTGCCCGTGCCGGACCAGGTCAGGATCCATACCGCCAAGGTCGATGCCGAATTCGCCGTACAGGCCGGGCCTCAGCTGGTGGTGCCCATCTCCAACGCGCGCTACGCACTGAACGCTGCCAATGCGCGCTGGGGCAGCCTGTACGACGCGCTCTACGGCACCGACGCCATCGCCCAGAGCGGCGAGCTGGCCGCGACCGGCAGCTTTAACCCCAAGCGCGGCCAGGCCGTCATTGCGCGCGCGCGCGCATTTCTGGATCAGGCGGCGCCGCTGGCCCAGGGCTCGCACGCCCAGGCCACCGGCTACGCGGTGCGCGACGGCAGTCTGATCGTGGCGACCGCGCAGGGCGAGACCGGCCTGCAATCGCCCGGCAAATTCGCCGGCTACCAAGGCGAGGCGGCGCAGCCCTCGGCCGTCCTGCTGGTGAACAACGGCCTGCATTTCGAGATCCAGATCGACCGCGGCCACGCCATCGGCAAGACCGACGCGGCCGGCGTCAAGGACGTGCTGGTCGAAGCCGCCGTCAGCACCATCATGGACTGCGAAGATTCGGTGGCCGCCGTCGATGCCCAGGACAAGGTGCACCTCTACCGCAACTGGCTGGGCCTGATCACGGGCGAGCTGACCGAAGACCTGGTCAAGAACGGCAAAACCATCACCCGGCGCATGAACCCCGATCGCAGCTACGTCACCCCGCAGGGCGGCAACCTCGTCCTGCACGGGCGTTCGCTGATGCTGATCCGCAATGTGGGCCACCTGATGACCACTCCGGCCGTCCTAGACGAGCAGGGGCGCGAACTGCCGGAGGGCATCCTGGACGCCGTGGTCACCTCGCTGGCCGCCATGCGCGATCTCACGCTCAAGCGCAACTCGCGCACGGGGTCCATCTACATCGTCAAGCCCAAGATGCACGGTCCGGCCGAGGTGCTGTTCGCCAACGAGCTGTTCTCGCGCGTCGAAGACCTGCTCGACCTGCCGCGCAACACGCTCAAAATGGGCATCATGGACGAGGAGCGGCGCACCAGCGTCAATCTCAAGGCCTGCATCCAGGCCGCCAGCGAGCGCGTGGCGTTCATCAACACCGGCTTTCTGGACCGCACCGGCGACGAAATGCACACGGCCATGCAGGCCGGCCCCATGATGCGCAAGGGCGACATGAAGTCCAGCGCCTGGATCGCCGCCTACGAGCGCCACAACGTGCTGGTGGGCCTGGACTGCGGCCTGCGCGGCCACGCGCAGATCGGCAAGGGCATGTGGGCCATGCCCGACCTGATGGCCGCGATGCTGGAACAGAAGATCGCCCATCCCAAGGCCGGCGCCAACACGGCCTGGGTGCCCTCGCCCACGGCGGCCACCCTGCACGCGCTGCACTATCACATGGTCGACGTGCAGGCCGTGCAGCAGGAACTGGAAAAGACGTCCTATGCCAGCGTGCGCGACGAACTGCTGGAAGGCCTGCTGACCGTGCCGGTGGTCGCTGCGCCGCAATGGACTGCCGATGAGATCCGCGCCGAAATCGAGAACAACGCCCAGGGCATTCTGGGCTATGTGGTGCGCTGGGTCGACCAGGGCGTGGGCTGCTCCAAGGTGCCCGACATCCACGATGTGGGCCTGATGGAAGACCGCGCCACGCTGCGCATTTCCAGCCAGCACATTGCCAACTGGCTGTGCCACGGCGTGGTGACCCGGGCCCAGGTCGAGGAAACCTTCCGGCGCATGGCCGCCGTGGTGGACAAGCAGAACGCGGGCGACGCGAACTACCGGCCCATGGCCGGCAACTTCGACACCTCGCTTGCTTATAAGGCGGCGTGCGCGCTGGTGTTCGAGGGCCAATCGCAGCCCAACGGCTACACCGAGCCGCTGCTGCACAACTACCGCACGCAGGTCAAAGCCGCGGCCTGACGCGGCCCGGCCTGGCGCGGCCCGACCTGACGCGCGTCAGTAGCCTCTTGCCCGATCGTACAGATTGGGCAGCGGCTCGCCGCGGTGGTGCATGCCAACCAGTTCGGCCGCGCGCACGGCCCGGTCGCGCCGGCTGGGCGTCGATGCGATATGCGGCGTGACGATCACGCCCGGATGCGTCCAGAGCGGCGAATCGGCGGCCAGGGGCTCGGGTTCGAACACGTCCAGCACGGCCTGGCGGATCTGGCCGCTGTCCAGCGCCGCCAGCAAATCGGCCTGGACCATGTGCGAGCCTCGCGCCGCGTTGACCAGGCAGGCGCCGCGCGGCAGGCCGGCGAAGGTCCGGGCGTTGAGAACGCCGCGGGTGGCGTCGGTCGCGGGCAGCAGGCAGACCAGGATGTCGGTCTCGGCCAGGAAGGCATCGAGTTCCTGCTCGCCCGCATGGCACCGCACGCCCGGCAGATCGGCCCGCCGGCGCGACCAGCCCGACACTCTGAAACCTACGCGCCCGAGCAGGTCGGCCGTGACGGCGCCCAGACTGCCCAGGCCCATGATGCCCACACGCGTCGTGGTCGAACGCCGCGGCGGGAAGAAATCCTCCCAATGACGGTTTGCCTGGTTGATGATCATGCGCTTCATGTCGCGCACCAGCATCATCACCGACATCAGCACGTATTCGCCCATTTCGATGGCCGTGACGTCCAACAGCAGGCGCGCGATGGGCAGATGCGCCGGCAGTTGCGGATCGTCCAGGATGTGATCGACGCCCACGCCGGAACTGACGATGAGCTTGAGGTCGGGCAGTTCGGCCAGGCGGCCGGCGTCGGGCGCCCAGACCAGGGCATATTCGATGCCGCTCAGGTCCGCCGGCGGATTGAACCAGTCCAGGACTTCGATCCCGGGCGAGATTTCCGCAAACAGGCTGCGCCATTCCTCATAGGCCTGGGGGCCTCCCGATTTCACGATCAGTCGCATAATTGTCCGTCCAAAGTTTGATGCCGCATTTTGATTGAATTTTCCATGAAAAATTCCGGGCGCCGCGCCAGCGGCCGATAGCGCCGGCACAGACTGACGCCCATCGCCGTGATATTTTCCTTTCTTCCCGGATCGCCGCTTGCGGCGGCCACCTGAAGGAACACCCGACATGACTGCGCGCATTGAACCCGAATCCTACGCCGGCTGCGACGCAGCGGCCCGCTTGCTGATCACGGCCCGCCAGGCCGGCGTGGCGGGCGAGCGCCTGCCCACCGACCTGCGCCCACGCAATTTGGGCCAGGGCTTTGCCGTGCAACTGCGCACCGCCCAATTGCTGGAAAAAGAGCACCAGGACCCGGCCCTGGCCTGGAAAAGCGCCCTGCCCTCGGCCGACCGCGCCAGCACCGCGCCCATTTATGCATCGACCATCATGCGGGCCGATGCCGGCGCCTTGCGCATGCCCGTGGTCGAGGGCAAGGTGCGCATCGAACCCGAGATCGCGTTCGAGATCGGGCGCGACCTGCCGGCCCGGTCCCTGCCCTACAGCGAAGCCGAGGTCGATGCCGCCATCGGCCGCGCCTGCCTGGCCCTGGAAGTACTGGGCTGCCGCTATGCCCGACCCGACGAGGCCAGCGCCAGCGAACTGCTGGCCGACCATATGTTCAACCACGGCCTGGTGCTGGGTCCGGACATCGCCTCGCCCGACGCGGCGCCCGTGGAAATGGACATCACCGTGCAGGCCGGCCACGAAGCCGCGCAGAGCTACGCCGGCGTGCATCCGAACAAGGCGCCCAAGGCGGGCCTGTACTGGCTGGTGGAGTTCCTGCGCGGCGCCGGCCTGGGCCTGAAGGCTGGCCAGCACGTCATTACCGGCTCCTACGCCGGCTATATCGACGTGCCCGCGGGCATGGACTTGCAGATCGGCTACGGCGAACTGGGGACGATGGCCGTGCGTTTTGCCGGCTAAACCACCCGGCGCGGCAGGAGTTGCGACGGCAAAAGCTCCCGAGCCTGCTAGGCGCTGTCCGAGGCCAGGATTTCGCGCACTATCGGCACCGCCTCGCGGCCATACAACTCGATGCCGCGCATCAGAGTGTCGTGCGGCGTCGGGCCGGCCGAATACTTGAGCTGAAAACGGCTGGCCCGCAGCGCCCGCACGGTGGCCGCGATCTTGCGCGCCACGGTCTCGGGCGAGCCCACATAAAGCGAACCGTGCTCGATCTCGCTTTCGTATTCTTCGCGTCGCATCGGCGGCCAGCCGCGCTCCTTGCCGATGCGGTCGCGATTGGCCTTGAAGCCCGGCCAGAATTCCTCCCGCGCCTGCGCGTCGGTCCTGGCCACGTAGCCGGGCGAATGCACGCCCACCGGCTGCACCGGGCGGCCGTATTGCGCAAAGGCGCGATGATAGAGATCGACATAGGGCGCGAAGCGCCGCGGGTCGCCGCCGATAATGGCCAGCATCAGCGGAAAGTCGTAGCGCGCGGCGCGCGCCACCGACTGCGGACTGCCGCCCACGCCCACCCAGGTCTTGAGCGTGCCGTGTTCGACGGTCGGATACACCGACTGCCGGTCCAGCGAGGCACGCAGCCGCCCCTGCCAAGTCACCGGCTTTTGCTCGAGCAGGGCCGCGAACAGATCGAGCTTTTCTTCGAAAAGCGCCTCGTATTGCTGCAGGTCGTAGCCGAACAGCGGAAAGGATTCGGTAAAGGAGCCGCGGCCGAGTATGACTTCGGCGCGGCCGTTGGACAGGGCGTCGACCGTGGCAAACCGCTGGAAGACGCGCACCGGGTCGTCCGAGCTGAGCACCGTGACGGCCGAACCCAGGCGTATGCGTTCGGTGCGCGCGGCCATCGCCGCCAGCACCACCTCGGGCGCGGACACCGCGAAATCGGGGCGATGGTGTTCGCCCACGCCGATAAAGTCCAGGCCGACCTGGTCGGCCAGCACGGCCTGCTCGATCAGGTTGCGCAAAACCTGCGCGTGCGGCAGGGGCGTGCCCGGCGCGCCGTCGGTCACATCGCCGAAGGTGTCCACGCCGAATTCGAGAATGGGAGCTGTCGTCATGGACTCAACTATAAAGGGTGCGCAGGGAACGGGGCCGGGAACCGTCGTATCATCGACGAGGCGGTTTTCGATCCTGGGCGCGCCGCGCGATATGGCTCGGCAATGCGGCCAGGATACGTCATGTCGAACTGGACACCCCTACTTAACAGGCAAGCAGAAAATATGCAGATCACTGGAGAAATGCTGATAGGCGGCGCGTGCGTGCGCGGCACGCAGGGCACACTTTACGCCTTCGATCCGGCGCGCGGCCTCGCCCTGGAGCCCGCGTTCGGCTCGGGCAGCGCGGGCGACGTCGACCACGCGTGCCGGCTGGCCCAGGCGGCATTCGACCCCTTGCGCTGCGCGCCGCTGGAGACGCGCGCGCGCTTGCTCGAAACTATCGCCGAGAACATCCTGGCATTGGGCGATACGCTGATCCAGCGCGCGCACCAGGAATCGGCGCTGCCGGTCGCGCGCCTGGAAGGCGAGCGCGGCCGCACGGTCGGGCAGCTGCGGCTGTTCGCCTCCTTCGTGCGCGAGGGGCGCTGGCTGGCCGCCACGCTCGATCCCGCCATGCCCGAGCGCAAACCGCTGCCGCGCTCGGACCTACGCCTGCAGAAGATCCCGCTGGGTCCGGTGGCCGTGTTCGGCGCGAGCAACTTCCCGCTCGCCTTCTCGGTCGCGGGCGGCGACACCGCGTCCGCCCTGGCCGCCGGCTGTCCGGTGGTGGTCAAGGCGCACCCGGCGCACCTGGGCACCTCGGAGCTGGTCGGCCGCGCGATCCAGCAGGCGGTCAAGGCCTGCGGCCTGCCCGAGGGCACGTTCTCGCTGCTGGTGGGCGCGGGCAACCTGATCGGCGAAACGCTGGTCGCGCATCCGGCCATCAAGGCGGTGGGCTTTACCGGCTCGCGCGGCGGCGGCCTGGCGCTGGCAGGCATCGCCGCCCAGCGCCGCGAACCCATCCCGGTGTATGCCGAGATGAGCAGCATCAACCCCTTCTTCGTGCTGCCCGGCGCACTGGCCAGGCGCGGCGCCCAGATCGCGCGCGGTTTCGTCGAGTCGCTGACGCTGGGCGTGGGCCAGTTCTGCACCAACCCCGGCCTGGTCGTCATGCTCGACGGCCCGGACGCACAGGCCTTCGCCAAAACGGCCGCGGACGCGCTGGCACAGAAGGACTCGCAAACCATGCTTACCCGCGGCATCGCCACGGCCTACTCGAATGCCGTGGCCAGCCGTACCGCATCGGGCAACGTGAACACGCTGGCGCAAGGCGCGCAGACCGAAGCGCTGAACGCCGCGCGCCCCGCGCTGTTCGCGACGACGCAAGCCGCGTTCGAGCATGACGCGCACCTGGAAGACGAGATCTTCGGCCCCTCCTCGCTGATCGTCACGTGCAAGAACATGGACGAGATGATCGCGCTGACCGAGCGCCTGGAAGGCCAGTTGACGGCCACGCTGCACCTGGAGGCCGACGACACGGCGCAGGCCAGGCGCCTGCTGCCCGTGCTCGAGCGCAAGGCCGGACGCATCCTGGCCAACGGCTATCCGACCGGCGTCGAAGTATGCCACGCGATGGTGCACGGCGGGCCGTTCCCGGCCACCTCGGATTCGCGCACGACCTCGGTAGGCACCCTGGCGATCGAGCGCTTCCTGCGCCCGGTCTGCTATCAGGACCTGCCGGCCGAGTTGCTGCCGCAGGCATTGCAGGACGGCAATCCGCTGGGCCTGGCCCGGGTTGTGGACGGGAAGCTGACACTGGGGTAATTCGCGCGCCAAAGGCCAGCCCGTGTCGGTACGCTTTTTACACTTGCATCCATTTTTATGACATCCGGTCATGTTCCTCGTACATCTGGGTTCTACAGTGAAAAATCCCTGAACTTGAAGGCATTGCACCATGAGTCCGAAAACCTTGATCCTGACCGCGGCGATGTCCTGCGCGCTGGTCGGCTGCGCCACGCCCACCGTCGTGCATGAGCATGACGGCTCGACGATCATCACGCCTGACCGGCCCATCTTCAACAAGAAAACCGGCTTCTACGAGTACAAGGACAAGGAAGGCCGCGTCATCCGCATCAACAAGGACGACATCCAGTCGATCGAGGACGTCGATTAACCGGACCGCCAGACAGGCCTAAGCGCCAGAAAATCAAAGGCCCGCAGCACTTTTGCTGCGGGCCTTTGATTTTCAATTTCAATAACCGGGTCTAGAAGGTTTATGCTGCCTTTTATTGTGTCAACAGCAACAGGCTTATAGGTGATTGGCTAGATTTCTTTCGATTTTATCGCCTTAAACGTAAACAAGTGGAGACTTCGTTTCAAGTTTGTTTACGCTTTCAGGGGGTGCAGGGGGCAGCGGCGCCCTGTGGACAACTTGTGTTGCCAACGGTCTGAGCGTCTGTGCCTGTACCGTAAGCCTCCGGTGAGCACCGTCTTGTAAATCACTCTGGTCGGCGGTATAGCTGGTCAGGTGCTGGATTTTTTCAAGAAGACCGGAGCGACCTTCCAGAGATGACCGTCGTCGGTGTGCACGCTGGCGGTTTTCTTGTTCAATCGCATGATCAAGCCGTTTCGCACTTGACCATCGTTATCGGTGAAGCAGACGCGGTCGCCCTGGGCGAACTGGGCCAGTCGCATTGTGCTCTTGGCCTGGGCCAGCAAACGCAGGCGCTCGACCACCATGTGGTTGAGGTACATGAGGTCTTGCTCGCTCATGTGGCGCAGAGCTTGAACAAACAGGTCTCGGTCCAGGATGGTGTGCTTGTTGGCGCTCATGGCGCCATTTTTACATGACCTGGTTATGCCTGGGCGGCCAGGTTCCAGGGCAAGAGATCAGCCACCCGGTTGACCGGGTACTCAGCGATAACGGCCAGCACGCGGCGCAGGTAGGCTTCTGGGTCGATGCCGTTCAACTTGGCCGTCTCCATCAGGCTGTACATCGTGGCGGCGCGTTCGCCACCCCGGTCCGAGCCCAGGAAGAGATAGTTCTTACGCCCGCACGCGATGCCACGCACCGAACGCTCGGCGGCCGAGTTGTCGATCTCGACCTCGCCGTCATCCAGGTAGCGCGTGAGCGCCTGCCACTGGTTCAGGGCATAGCCGATGGCCTCAGCGGTAACCGACTTGCGCGACACGGTGGGCAGTTGTTCTGTGAGCCAGGCCCGCAGCGCCGTCACGATGGGCACGGACTCGACTTGGCGAACTTGCTTGCGATGTTCTGGTGGACTGCCGCGGATGCCTGCTTCGATCCGGTAGAGCTCGGCGATTCTCTCCAGGGCATGCGTGGTGATGGGCGTGGGCCGATCCACATGGATCTCGTGGAACTTGCGCCGGGCATGCGCCCAGCACGCAGCCTCGATCACGCGTCCCCTGGCGTAGATCGCGTCGTAGCCCGCATAGGCATCGGCTTGCAGCGTGCCGCTGAAGTCCTTCAAGTGCGTCTGCGGATGGATGCCCTTGCGGTCGGGCGAGTAGCGGAACCACGCTGCCGGCGCGGCGGCGCCGGCATGGGGCCGGTCATCGCGCACGTAGGTCCACAAGCGGGCCTGGCGCGTCTTGCCTGAACCTGGCATGAGCACCGGCACAGGCGTGTCATCGGTATGCAGCTTGCGGGCCGAGAACACGTGATCGCGCAGGGCGGCTACAAGCGGGGCAAGAAGTTGGTGCACCCCACCCACCCAGTCGGCTAGGGTGCTGTCGGCCAGCTCCACGCCTTCGCGCTCGTAGATGCGGGCTTGCCGATGCAAGGGGATATGGTCAGCGTATTTGCTCACGCAAACGTGCGCAAGCAATCCCGGGCCAGCCCAGCCGCGTGCAATCGGGCGGCTGGGCGCAGGCGCCTGCATCATGCGCTCGCAGCACGTGCAGGTCAGGCGCGGGCGCACGTGGCGGATGATCCGCAGGCTGGCCGGAACGTATTCCAGCATGTCGCTCACGTCCTGGCCGAGCCGCTTCCAGGCGCCGCCGCAGTCCGGGCAGGCTGTCGCTTCGGGAAGGTGTTCGATGACTTCGCGCGGCAGGTGCTCAGGCAACGCACGACGCACCGGGGCCTGGCGCTCGGCGCGAGGCTGCGCAGAACGCGCCGGTTCAACCCGTTGGGCTTGATTGAGGTAAAGCTCTTCGAGCTCCAGCTGCAATTGATCGACCTGGTGTTGCAGCTTCTCGGAGCGCTGGCCGAACAGCAGGCGTTGCAGCTTGGCCAGCAAGAGCTTCAAGCGGGCGATCTCGTCGCTGTCGTCGCGCTTGCCTTGCTTGAACGCTTCACGCTCGGCATGGAACGCCTCGCGTTCCGCGCGCAGCGCCTGGTTCTCTTGCTGATGCGCTTGCAACTGGGCCTGGTGCGCCAATACCAATGCCCGCAGGGCATCGATATCGTTGGGCAGACAAGCAGGTGCGCGCATGCCGTTATTTTATCGGCGTGCGGCACGGTTGAGAAGGTGTCGATACGTAGATCGGCGCACTACACCTGCGTGGGCCTGGCCGTGCGCACGGGGCTGCGCCAATCAATGCCTTCGAGCAGCATCGATAACTGGGCCTTGGTCAGCGCGATACGACCCGCCTCGGCCTGTGGCCACACGAAGCGGCCTGCCTCCAGACGCTTGCAGAACAGGCACATGCCATCGCCATCGAACCACAGCACCTTGATCCGATCCCCACGTCGACCACGGAACACGAACACGTGGCCGCAGAATGGGTCGGCTTGCAACTGGATCTGCACCAACGCGGCCAGGCCATCGAAGCCACGCCGCATGTCGGTCACGCCCGCCACGATCCAGACTCGCGTGTTGCCGGGCGGCAGCATCAGGCACGCAACGCGGCAATGGCTGTCCTGAGCAGCAGCGGATCGACGCTGCCCGTCACGCACAAGCGCGACGGGCCTATCGTAATCTCCAAACTGCCAGATGCAGCAGGCGCGACTGGCTCGGGATCGGGCATGGCTACGACATCAACTGCCACCACCGCAGAGACGCTCGCCGCAGTATCCAAACGGCCTTCGCTATACAGCTTGCGCCAGGCCCAGACCTGGTTGGCATTGATGCCGTAGTCACGCGCCAGCGCCGCGACCGATGCACCCGGACGCATCGATGCCTCGACGACCTCGCGCTTGCGGGCCACAGAGTGCTGTTGATACCTGCGCTGCGTCTCGCTCATGAATGCCCCGAAATTTATGTCCAGAAATTTTTATGGACACAAATTTGAGAGTGCCCGAGAACCAGAATTCTCGGCTTGGTAGGCGCCAGGCGTCTAGACGGTACTCACCGGAGCCTTACGTTAAAACTGCCTCACTGGATATATGAAACGCTGGGATGGGCCGGGATTGTCGGCCTTGGATATGCCATTTTAAAAATTAATTCCGGCATGCCATTTCCGGGAAAAATTGCCCTGATCCCTACTCTTGCAGCCTTTTCTCTGGTGCTATCTGGCCGCTCCACGCAGACCACCGCAAGCAAAATATTGTCTTTGTCGCCGCTGGTAAATATTGGCCTCATTTCCTATCCACTTTATTTGTGGCACTGGCCAATATTGGTTTTTATGCGTTACTTGAATATCAAGACAACCAACACACTCCCTTTTATCATTTTTTGGATGGTGATACTTACGTTGGCCTATGCCAGCTACCGTTGGCTTGAGATACCTATTCGTCGCAAAGTATGGCTCACCTCGCAGCGTAGCTTATTGGCAGGATTAACTATTTCTTTTACCGTCCTAGCAGCATTTGCCGTGCACGTACTGATAACGGATGGTGCGTCCTACCGATTTAATGGAAAGGAGAGAGTATTTTTGACGGCTCGTATCCAGTCATATACCAAACGGTGTGATATTACCGCACGCATTCTTGATCCCACTTCGCCCATCTGCAAGCTACGCCAGGAAGACGGCGATCAACGCAAAATCTTGCTATGGGGAGATAGCCACGCAAGCATGTTGATTCCGATGCTAAAAAAACTGGCCAATCAGAACAGAGCCAGTTTGTACATAAATGTCAGAAATTGCCCACCATTTGTCGTACCCGGTGGCTGCGATGCGAACATAATTAAAGAAATAATAGCGAAACTTCAAGAAAAGGCTATTAACAACATCATATTCGCTTACGCATGGGGGCATGACACGCCCGAAGCGGAACAAAGCTTCGTGAAAACCATCCGTGCTGTTTCACAACAGGGCCTCAATATTTGGCTGATGTTAGATATCCCCGTTGGAAATGAGCTTGATCCAAACAATGCAATTAAAAGAAATCCCAACAACCCTCATGCTGGCAGCATTTCCGTCGCCGCTTATAACGAAGGCAGCAGGCTCAAGCAGTTGGCATTTTTTCAACGTCTAAAAGCACAATTCCCAAACATTCACATCATTGACACCTCTCCTGCCTTTTGTGGTCAGACCCATTGTTGGAGCGGTAAGGGGAACGAGGTTTGGTATCGTGATGGGGGGCATCTTAACGATGCAGGGGGACTAAGAATTTCGTCCTATTTCTTACCTGTATTCTGACAATGAAATAATGGCACGAAAGGATTCCCGGGAGTGGCTACGTTGCGCATATGCTTCGAGTCCAGTATGGCTGCGCAGCACGATCACCGAAATCCGGAAAAGGCACAGCAGCGAGGACGTCCGAAGGGAAGTCGCACAAAGGCTGCTTTAGCCCGCCCGGTCCGACCGCACGATCGCCAACAGAATTACCCAAACGAAACCGCAGCCCTGCGAGGCTCAGCAACGCCGTAAAGCATGAACCCGGGCAGAGGCCGGGTTCATCGACTTCATGGTATTTGCCGCCGCGTCACTAGCGTGGATCTTTTTCGGGAAGCCAACCTTCTTCAATCCGTTTGATGAGCAGCGTATCGTTCCACGACCCTCGTATGGGTAACCTCCGTTGTTCCTCAGTGATAGCGCCGATCTTCCACTCCTTTTCTCCGTCCCATAACCACCAAGTCTCAACCTTGCCGGTCGACGGATCCACAACGCCAGCCCGAAAGACAGGGGGGTTACAAGCATGCTCTGGGATCGGGCAATGCACCACTTTCCGCACAATCCCTTGCTTTAGCGCAGCGGCAACAGGAAAGAAAATCCAGAAGTTAGTTTCGCAGTCAATAAGAGTACCCCACTCAAGAGGCTGATCTAGAAACGTGCCTGGAAGCACCCGAATTAACGAACCCATGGGAGCAATTTTCTTCACGAACTGGAAATATGCATCCCCGTTCGCGGTCTTAATAGCGAATACATCTCCAGCCTTAATCATCACTTGAATCCCGGATATCCGACCGATTGCAATATTGCGGCCCCTCTGGATAGAGAGTTCGCATAGACCGGGTTTGTGGTAGCGATACTATTGATCTTGTTAAGCAACGAACCGCCATTTTTCCCTAATCCGTTATATTCGATCAAAACCTGCTCAACTGCTCGAGCATCGCCACGTGATATCCCTTGGAGACCAGGTATAGGATCAATTTCAATACCTTTCTGGGACAGATGCGCCGCTGATCGAGCGTCAATATTATCGGTGATACCGACGTATTGTGTAGTGCCATCTTCGGCTGTCGAAAGATATACCGTCGTGTTACCTGGATTTGGTGCAACGCCACTAATTGCGGCAGCTCCCCCAGTTGCAGCTGAGCCTGTGGCGCCGCTTCCATCTCCCGGCGCCCCACCGCCTCCTTCTTGAACAGTAAGCGGCTCTCCATCCGCGGTATGTCCGACGATGAGCTTCTCCGAGCCAAGGAATGCCTCGTCGTTCAATAGACTTTCTTCTTCTTTTTGAAAATCTTCCTTTAACTTTTCTTCATCTGATCCGCAAGTTTCCGGATGATCCAGACAATTATTGACTACCTCGTTCTGTGCCGCCGACGCACCTGCCACTCCTCCCACGGCAGCGCCAGCTGCTGTGCTTGCCAACGCCGTCAGCGTGTCAGCGAGCGGCCCCGTGATACCCGCGTTACTGAGCAGTTGGCTGACCTGCGGCGCAGCCAGCGTACCAACCATTGCCCCTGCCGCGCCATTAACCCCGCCTGTCAGCGCTCCCACCACCGTATGAGCGGCTATACGCAAGGTTCCTTTTACACCCCATTCCGCGTCCAGTTCATCGGCTTGCGCAATCAGTTCAGCCGCATGTGCCGGATTATTGACTGCTTCGGCTCGTAGTGCATTCGCTTTCTTGATCTGTTGCGAGGCATAGTCCCCAATTGCCGTGCTCGCCACCTGCCCGAAGACTGCGGTGATCTGCGCATTGGTCGCCACTTCCTGCTGCAACTGCTGCCCATTCCACGTCTTGGTCAGCCCATCGGATCCACTCGTAGACGTGACGTTCCGATTCAGACTCGCCACAGTCTGGTTTGCCGTCTGCCCCGTCAACGTTTGCTGAGCAGCATTGTTGGTGATCGTTACCGCCCCGCCGCTGATACCGCTGCGTGTCGTGCTGCTCTGGTTACCATCCTCGCTGCTGTAGCCCGCTCCAGCGCCTTGCGCTCCAGTCGTAAAATTTTGCGCAGACCAAGTTGCACCATTATTTGTCGTTGAGCTCGCCCCCCCGCTCTGACCAGCGCTCCCTTGACTGGCAGGCCCTGCGCTGTAGGAGTATCCACCCGAAAGACTAATACCACTCGCGTCATAATTGCTGTGGTTTGCAATATCGTCTGTAGTCAGCGTCCCGGTCGTCAGGCTGTTCTTGCCTTGATCTACCGCCGACTGACTACTCGCAATTGCCGCTCCTTGAAGGCCAGTGTTGCCTTGCACGTTGATCTGGAAACCACCGTCACCTGCTTTGATACCGGTCTGCCCGCTAACGCTCGCAAAGTCGCCGTTAGCACTGCTATCCGAGAAGCTCAGACTGCCCGAAGCGCCGTAGCCTACTGTGACTGAACCTGCGACGTTCATCTGCGAACCATCGTACTTACTCGTGTCCTGCAGGCTCTGCAAGTTCAGGTTGCCCCCGACATCAGCCACTACCTGCTTGCCGCCGGCCACCGCGCCCTGAAGCGTTGTGTCGCCACCCGACTCGATCGTCAGCGTATTGGCAGCCGTTACATTCGAGTTGGTGTTGATCAGATCATCACTGTTGGTATGACCTTTGCCTAAGCTCCCGCTGGCTGTCACCCCGAAGGCAACCCCATGGCCCACCGTAATCGCTACGCCCACCGCTGCACTTGAACTGAGGTTATGGCTACGCTCGCTACTCGTGTTCTGGCTCGCCAAGAGTTCGACTTGGTTATCTGCCTTAAGTAACGCATTGCCGCCCGCACTCACGTTGCTGCCTTGGACCAACAAATTGCTGTCCTTGCCAGCGCCAGTAGCTACGATGTTGACATTGCCGCCTGCGGCCACCGCCGAACCCACACCGGTATTGCTCGCCTGCGTACTTAGGCTATCGCTGTGGCTACCACCCACGGTGATAGAAATTGTCACCCCTGAACTCTGGGCCGCCTGACTCATACTTGAAGCGTTAGCCAGGTTCTGGAACGCACCCGCGCTGTTGTAAAGCGTCAGTGCCGAGGCACCCGCTGCCAGCGCCTTCATTCGAGTGTCGCTCGTCTGGCTGGCTGCCTGTGCCATTTGCGACACGGTCTGCAGCGCCGACAAAACCGGGCTAGACAAAGCAACTGTCAGTCCACTCTGCTCGAACTTACTCTCCTGGCTGCTACTAGCCCGCTCGCGAGCATCGGCGATATCAACCTGCTTAGCCTGAATCGAGATGTCGCCCGACGGCGCGATCACGTTGCTGCCAATCTGGTTATATTGGTTACCCGCAGTGATGCTGACATTGCCGTTGACTGCACCGACCGTAGAAGCGACCGCCGTCGTGGTGGTACCGAGATCGTTTTCGCTTTGCTTGCGCGATCCGATGGTAAAGCCGATGCCACCTGATCCCATCAGGCCACTTGTTTTTTCCTCTGCGTAGTAAGACTGATCAAGAGTGCTGGTGGCCGCCTCGATGCCAACATTGCCCGTAGCCGAGAGATTCACGGCCTTCGAGCCCACTACGCTGCTCCCCTGGACGGTCAAGTCTTTGCCCGCCTGAATATTGACGGTGTCCGCCGATACCGCGCTGCCATCGGCCAATTTTTGGGTTGTGTCATTCAAGCTAGTACGACTCGTACTACTAAAGAACCCGCTATGACTGCCCGAATCCTGAGCATCGAATACATGAGTCTCGGCTGCGGCGCCGATGTTGACATTGCCTTGGGCCGCCAACGTAGCCGCTCCCTCGACCAGGTTCACGCTACTGCCAGCAATGTTCAAATCCTTGCCCGCAGTAACCGTCAAATCACTACCGCTGGTCAGTGACGTCCCGGTGACCATGTCATCCGACGTATGCCGTGTGTCCGCGTAATCGTTGCCCGAGCTATGGCTATCTAGTGTCGTGGTCGCAGTCGCCGTCTGCAGATTCACGTTGCCTTGCGCGGCCACTGTGCCGCCGCCGCCCAGATTGATTTGCGCGCCCGACGCAGTCAGATCGCCGCCCACCTTGATCTGCGATGCCCCGCCGACATTGACTTGACTGCCCGTAGCGCTCGCCAGATGCGTCGCCGAGGTTCCGTTCGCGAGCGTGGCCGTCTTCGTCTCGCCGGTCTGCTGCACACCCATCGTCCAGTTACCACCGATGTTCATGCCTAGCGCACCGCCCACGTTCAAATTGCCCGCGTTCTGCTCGAAGTTTCCTGCAGTGGTAATCGTGGCGTCGTTCGTCACGTTGATGCTGGCCGCAGGGCCCAACGTAGTCGTGCTGCGGGTCGCCCCACCCACGCCGACCTGGTTCAGCGTCTTAGTTGCCGTATCCAGGATCAGGTTTCCGCCCGCATTCAGGTTCAGACTACCCGCGTTGACCGTGGCAGAGGTCAGATTCATATTCCCGGTGGACGACAACGCCATCTGGTTGCCCGCAGTAAGTGTGCCGTTCGTGCTGTCCAGGTTCTGCGCCGATAGCGTCAGATTGTTCAAGGCCGCGATCGTGCCGCTGTTTGCCATCGATGTGACGTTCTGCAGATCGACATCGGTCGCCGCGATCACCGGACCGGTGCCCATGTTCTGCTGACTCGCCTGCGCCAGGTACACCACCGGCACCAATACCGACTGCCCGTTTACCACTTTGGTCTGCATGATCACGACGTTGCTCGTGAGCTGCGCCACCTGGGCTGGCGACAAGCCCGTGCCCGGCGCCAGGTCGAGCGACTTGGCCAGTTGGGCTCCCGAGGTCATCAGCGCCTCATACTCGGCTTGGGTATTGGCATAGTTGGTCAGCACCGATTTGCCCGTTAAGGACAGAATCTGCTGCTGCACCATCTGCTGTTCGTAGTACCCGTCACCCAGACGCATCTGAATCTTGGCTGGATCCATGCCCATTTGCTGGAAGTAGTAGTCACTCGACAGCCAGGCTTGCCGATCGGCGAACGCCGGATTGGTCTGGATCAGATAGGGGGCGTTCGGCGCGCTATCGACGTTGAACAAACCTCCGCTGGGCAATGCGATACTTTTCCCGGACTGCGGCAGGCCCAGAGGCGTCACGCCGGCGTTGCCCGCCACATTGTTGATCGCGACACCCGTGCCGCTGATCGTGCCGTTTGCCGTGAAGGTCGATTCGTAGCTCGGCAGCGCATACGTGTGCACATCGGCCGGCGCGGCCGAATATCCACCTGGATTGGTTGTGACGAACGGCGCGTCGCCGAACGGCAACTGCCAGTTATATTCTTCGTTGTTGTAGTTGTCGTAGTGATACTCGCCGGAGTAGCTCACCGTTACATGGGGTGCTGTCTGACCTTGCCAGCTATTCTGATCGAGCAACTGAGGCATCGTGATATTGCCCACTGCCGTCACCGCACTCCAGTAGTTCTGGAAGTCAGCGACCGCACCGGCATTGAGATTGCCACCCGAAATGATCTGACCTTGCGGACTTATCGTCGACACGACATTAGCCGACGTCACCCCCCCGGTATAGGTGGTGTACTGATAGGTGCTGTTCCAGTGGCCGCCATGAGGTGGGTCGATAGGCGCTCCGCCAGGCATCGTCGCAAAAGCCGGGTCGGTAACCGGATACCCCCCAACCTCCGGGTTACCTGAACTGCACGCGTTCATGTCGATGGCGGTACAGCCGGACAGGCTGATGCCCTGAGCGGTGAGCAGACTCGGAGCGACCGACGTTGTAGACGAGGTCTGCACCGTGGTTCGCGTATTGGTGACCTTAGAACTTATCCGTAAATTATATTGACGCTGGCAGGTACTTTGCGAAAGGCGATGATTGCCGCGGCAAGGTGGTTGAGGGCGACGAAGCTACGCTCGAGTTTCTCGTAGCGCACGAGCAGCTTGCGGAAGCGATTGAACCAGCTATGGCAGACCTCGACGACCCAGCGCCGTGCCTTCTTGGTCGGATCGTGCTGCTTGATGTCGGCTTCGGTACGTCGACCGACGACATGAGGGATGTAGCCGTTGCGCTCGATAGTGCGAAGGTGCTCGGCCCCACGGTAGCCCGCGTCGGCGCACAGATGCTTGTTTCGCCGATGCGGCGGCCCCTTGCGCCTGACGACGATGGTGGTGAGCACCTCGTCAAGCCGCTTGCAGTCATGGACGTTCGCCCCGGTCACGACGAGCGACAACGGGACACCACGGCCGTCCACCAACAGGTGGCGCTTGCTGCCTTTTTTTTCCCCGATCGGTCGGGTTGGGGCCGACGGCTTGCTGCGCTAGCGGCGCTTTCATCATCGCGCCGTCGACACTCTGCCAGCGCCAGGCAATGCCCTGCATCTGGTCGTACTCGGCCAGGCCCGCCTTCCACAGGGCTTGGAAAAATCCCGCGGCCTCCCACTCAAGGAATCGCTTGTGGATGGCGCTTGCACTGCCGAAGCGCTCCTTGGGTAGCGCTTTCCACTGGCAGCCCGTGCGCAGCACGTAGACGATCGCCTCGAACACCAGCCGAGCCGGCTTGGGTGGCCGGCCAGCCCCTGGCTTGCGTACATAGATCTTGTCTGCGGCCGAGCGCGCAGGAATCAACGGCTCCACCCGCCGCCAGAACTCATCGGTCACCACCCACGACTCAACACGTTTGGCCAAAATGTCGATCCATCGCCGCGCCCAATGCGGCTCAGTTCGGCATTTTACCTATTTACGGATAAATTCTTATTGCCTAAGATCGCCATGTCGCCCGCCGACTGGATCAGGCCGGACGAATTGGTAATCTGATTGGCGTTGGTGTAGTTACCGCTGGCGTCCTTGCCTCCGGCCAGCACCAGACTTCCCAGCCCGTAGATGGACGTGGTGGGCGCCGAATCAGTCGTCGTGCTGCTGCCGATGTTCGTGATGGTCGGCGCCAGCAGAGTCAGCGCACCTGCGCTGTCGGTAGCACCAATCAGCGCGGCCGGCCCTTGGTTCTGAATGCTCTGCGTGGCTGACAGCGTAGTGCTGCCGCCCACGATGGTGCCCGTATTGGTCAGCGTGCTCGACTGCGTGCTGAGCGTGCCGCCCGCAGCCAGCGTGCTGCCCATGTTGTTCAATCCGCCGCTCGCGGTAGCGCTCAGGTTCCCTTCTGCCGTAACGTTGCCGCTATTGATGTCGCCGTTGGTAGCCGTCAGCGTTGCATTACCGCCCACCAGCGTTTTCCCGCCCGTCGTGTCTAGACTGCTGCCTGACAGCGTGGCATTACCACCCGCTAGATTTTTCCCGGTCGCTGTAATGGCGTCCGTGGCCGATGCGGTGAGATTGCCCGCTCCCGTTGTGTTGCCGCTTGCATCGACCCCCGCGCCGAGCGTGCCCGTCGAACTAATACTGGCCGCGTTGATCTTGGTGTCACCCAGTGCTGCAACCGTGCCGCTATTTCCAACTTGTCCCTGACTGGTAAGCGTTGCGTCCTGCGTGGCATACACCGAACCGGTGTTAACAATTCCCGCTGCCGAACTGACCGAGACATTGCCGCTCGCACTTGTCGAACCGGCCAGTGTCACCTGCCCCTGGGCATTGACCGTCACATCACCTGACTGCGCCGCAATCGAGCCCGAACTGTTCACCCCCACGCCCGCTTCCGTGCCGACCAACGCGATCTTGCCCGCGTACATGCCGCCCAGCTGCGCCACATCGATCGCCACTGCTGGATGATTTGCATCGGGCGTCAACGCGGTGGTAGTCACGTTGGCGTACTGAACGTCGTTGGCGCCGGTCACCACGTTCAGTGTCTTGTTGGCCCAAATCTTGCCGTTGGCCTGAATACTGCGCGCAATCAGATCGACTTGGTCGATGTTGTTCGCATTGAGTCCGGACGAACCGATCTGGATCTGGCCGCCCGTCACATGAAACGCATCGAGGCTGCCGCTGCCACCGAATACCGGCGTGCCCGTAGTAAGCACGCCTCGGTTCGCGTTAATGAAACCGCAACCGTTACAGGTGATGCCAGCCGGATTGGCCACGATCACGTCGGCTTTCTGGCCCGCCACTTCCATGTAGCCCAGCAGCTGGCTCGCATTGCCGCCCAGAACTTGATTCAGGATCACCTGCGCGCCGTTGGCGGTCAGGTTGGGGTTGCCCGTGATATAGCCGGCCTGCTGCGTCAGCACGTTCGTGCTGGAGTTGTTCAGGATCAGCCCCTGTGTGCCGACGTTGAACGAGGTGTACTTGTTGTTCGACACACCCGCGCCGTTGGGCGTGGCGATCTGCACCACCGGCATGCCGCTCGCGGTGACACCTACGATCGGTTTGCTGCCCGAGCCGGTAGTTGAAGGTACCACTTGCGCTTGAACCCATGCCGGCTGCAGAGCAAGCATGCACAAGGCAACAAAGATGAGGGATAGGCAGCGAGTCATAGCTGGATAGTCAAGTTAAAGCCCAACACGGGCCAGCGATCCGGAAATCCCTTCGGTTCATAGAGCGGACCGCCGATGAAGGCGTCGTAGCTGACGTGCTTGGAGAGATTGCCGCGCAGGCCGATTACGGCGCCGGCCAAGCGCCGGCCGATCAGTTGCTGCGCCGACGGGCCAAAGACCTCGCCGCCATCGATGCCGACGTAGATCGCCTGTCCAGTGCCTCGAATCGGCATCTCCAGGTCGTTGCGCAGAAATACGCCCTGCTCGGCTGCCAGGACCGTATTGCCGTCGAAACCGCGTACCGTGTAGCGTCCGCCGATCGTGAAGTCTTCGGTCGGGTACAGCACGTTCGGCGAGTTCTGTGCGCGGATGGTGGCCGTATAGCGCAGCGGCATGCCCGCGACCGTAAACGGAACAGCAAGCGTCGCATCGAGCGTTTCCATCTGGTAGTAGTATGTCGGCCCGCCATTGTCGACGCCGGGAAGATCGGGCTGCGCGCCGAGCCACGCAACCCCCTGGCGATAGGCAATCGTGCTATCCAGTTGCGCCGATCCGAAGTAGAGAGGTGGCTGCGAGAATTCGGACAGGGGTATAAGTGGAATGACCGAGGCCTGAGCCAGCGATAATGCTGGCAAAGGAACCGAGGAAATGACCAAGAGAACCCGACGCACGCACTCAGCGGCGTTCAAAGCGAAAGTGGCGCTGGCGGCAGTCAAGGGCGAGCGTACGCTGGCTGAGTTGGCGCAGCAGTTCGATGTGCACCCGAACCAGATCACCGAATGGAAGCGGCAGTTGCAGGAGCGTGCGGCGGACGTCTTTGGCGCGGCCGGCGGGCAATCGAATGAGCCGCCGGTAGATTTGAAGGCGCTGCATGCCAAGATCGGTCAATTGGCGCTGGAGAATGATTTTTTAGAAGGCGCGCTCACCAAGGCAGGCTTGCTGAGCGCAAAGCGATGATCGATCGTAGCCATGCTCTGCCGGTATCGCAGCAAGCCAAACTCGTGGGTATCGCCAGATCGAGCGCGTATTACCGGCCACAGCCGGTCAGCCAGGCCGATCAGTTGCTGATGCGGTGCATCGATGAACTTCATCTGGAGTTTCCCTTTGCCGGAGCGCGTATGCTGGCGCGCCTGCTGGGCCGGGCAGGCCATGCGGTCGGGCGTCGCCATGTTGGCACGCTGATGAAGCGCATGGGCGTAGAAGCGCTGTATTGCAAGCCGAACACGAGCCGGCGCAATGCGCAGCACAAGATCTGGCCGTACCTGCTGCGCGGCCTGAAGATTGAGCGGGCCAACCAGGCGTGGGCGCTGGACACGACGTATATCCCGATGGCGCGTGGCTTTGTCTACCTGACAGCGGTGGTCGATTGGGCCAGTCGCCGCGTGCTCGCGCATCGGGTGGCTATCACGCTGGAGGCCGTGCACGCTGTCGAGGCGCTTGAAGAAGCGATCGCCCGTTACGGGCTACCAGAGATCGTGAACACCGATCAGGGCAGCCAGTTCACGGCTAATGCCTTCACCGAGGCGGTGCTGGGCCGGGGTATCCGGCTGTCGATGGACGGCAAGGGGGCCTGGCGCGACAACGTGTTCGTCGAGCGAGTCTGGCGCAGCATCAAGTACGAGGAGGTCTATCTAAAGGCCTACGAGTCAGTTAGCCACGCTCGGCAAAGTCTGGGCAATTACATCGAGCTGTACAACCGAAAACGTCCTCACTCCAGTCTGGCCGATCAGACTCCGGATGAGGCATACTTCGCGACGCTGCCAGCGATTAAATCGGCAGCATGACTGCCTCGGGCGTTCCACTTATAAATCTCACAATACTGTCCAAACAAACGAGGCCACCTCTGTAGTGCTTGTGCTCCCAGCCGATCTCCGCATAGGTGTTGTCGCGGTGCTGGACATCGAGCGAGGTGCCGTCGATGAAGGACTGGGCGTAGTATTTGCCGACCTGAAATTCGAGTTGGTTCTTCTGCACCTGGTTGCGGTAGAACATGTACTCAGTCTTGGCATCCCAGATCTCGGAAACCCCCGATGACTGGATCGTGCTCACAGAACCTGCGATGTTCTGGTGATAGTCGTACTGGCTGCCATTTAGCGAGAACGTCCAATTTCCCCAGGGTATCGAGTAGGCGGCGTTGGAGCCGTGCGTGCCATCCTGGTTTTCGTGGCCGTCGATATCGTGGCTGTAGCCGATCGAGAAGATGTCGGACAAGCCAAGCGGGTTGTAAAGCGCAAGATTCGTGTCGGCTTCGTAGCGCCCGGTGGACTTTAGGCCCGCATCGTCGGCACCTATCGAGATGCTCCAGGGCTTGGAGCGCTTGACCGCAATCACGATGTCGCTTTCGCCCGGAGACGGCCCCGGTACGATCTGCATGCTGACGTCCTGGTTCGGTACGCGCTTGAGCTGCTCAAGCCCTTGCTCGATCTCACGCAAGTTCAGCAGATCGCCGGGGCGAGTCGGGAAGGCGTTACGCCAAGTGCCGTAGATTTTGGAATCGGCGAAGCGGATGTCGCTAATCACGCCGGGAATCAGCTGCAGTTCGAGCTTACCGCTGGACAGATTCTGCGGACCGATGACCACCCGCGTGGTCGAATAGCCTTTATCAATGATTAGCGCCGACAAGCGGTGAACGATCAGATTCAAGCCTTCGCGCCCGACGCACTGGGAGTGTCCGAATTTTTGTGTAAACGGGGTATTGGGTTTACAGCGAGGGGACACGCTCGCCGAACAGGATGGTAAATCGGTTCAGCGCGGCCTTCCAATCCCGGATCGGATGCGTCCATTTCTGGCTGATGTTTCGCAGCGCCAGGTACAGCAGTTTGATCAGCGCCTCGTCGGTCGGGAACGCCGCCCGTTGGCGCGTCAGCCGGCGCAAGCTCATGTTCACGGATTCGATGGCGTTGGTCGTGTAGATAACCCTGCGGATTTCCGGCGGGTAATCGAAGAAAGGAATGACGCGCGCCCAGTTGCGCTGCCAGATCGGGCTGATGGATGGGTATTGTTTGTCCCAGGCCGCCTCGAATTCCTTGAGCATGGTTTCGGCCTCGTCGGCCGTCGCGCAGGTATAGATGCGGCGCAGATCCTGGGCCACTTCCTTGCGCCGTTTCCAATGCACGTAGTTCAGGCTGTTGCGTACCATGTGCACGATGCACAGCTGCACAGTCGTTTGGGGGAACACGGCCTCGATCGCGTCGGGGAAGCCCTTGAGCCCATCGACGCAGGCGATGAAGATGTCCTGCACGCCCCGGTTGCGCAGCTCCGTGACGACCTGCATCCAGAACTTGGCCCCTTCGGTGGGCGAGAGCCACAGGCCCAGCACCTCCTTGTCGCCGTCCATGTTGATGCCGATGGCAATGTAGGCGGCCTTGGTGCGCACCGCGCCATCGCGCACCTTCACGTGTAGGCAGTCCATGTAGACGATGGGATAGACCGCATCGAGCGGGCGGCTCTGCCAGGCACGCACTTCATCGACCACGGCATCGGTCACTGTCGAGATCAGACTGGGCGAGACCTCCGTGCCGTACATCTCTTCCAGATGTGCCTGGATCTCACGCACCGTCAGGCCCCGCGCGTAGAGCGACAGGATCTTGTCGTCAAACCCCGCCCAGCGGCGCTGGTGCTTGGGGATCAGCTTCGGTTCAAAAGTGCCGTCCCGGTCGCGCGGCACCTCGATGGGCATCTCGCCCTGCTCGCCCTTCAATATCTTGCGGCTGCGGCCGTTGCGCGTGTTGCCCGTCGGGTTCTCGACCGGTTCATTCTTGCCGTGACCGAGGTGTTCGGTCATCTCGGCATCCAGGGCCCGCTCGACTATCAGCTTGGTCAGCTGCTTGAGTATCCCGTTCTCGCCCAGCAGGTCTTCGGGCTTCTCGTAGTTCGCCAGCAAGCTATCGAGAAATTCCTTCGGTACGTCGTGCTTCTTCGTAGACATCGTGTTTCCAGGTCAGATTGCGGCAGTTTCCTGCCAATGACCCGTTTACACAAAATTCTGCACACTCCCCTGTCTGGGGCCTTTGTTTACGATCTTTCAAAAGTCAATTTTAGAACGGAATATCGTCATCCATATCCGTCAGGCTCGCCCCCGACGATGCGGCCGCCGGTGCCGCAGCGCGCGGCGCCGGCGCCGGGCGTGAAGCGGGTGCGCGAGGTGCTGAACGCGAATCTTCATAACCGCCGCCCCCGCCGAAACCACCCTCGCCGCCGCCTTCGCGGCCTCCCAGCATTTGCATCTGGTCGGCCACGATCTCGGTGCTGTAGCGATCCGCGCCGGTGTCCTTGTCCTGCCACTTGCGGGTCTTCAGGCGGCCTTCGATGTAGACCGAGCGGCCTTTCTTCAAGTACTCGCCGGCGATCTCGGCCAGGCGGTTGTACATGACCACGCGATGCCATTCGGTTTCTTCGCGCTTGTCGCCGCTGGCCTTGTCCTTCCACTGGCTGGTGGTGGCGATGGACACGTTGCAAATGGCGGCGCCATCGGGCGAATAGCGCACTTCGGGATCGCGCCCGAGGTTGCCGACGAGGATGACTTTGTTGACGGATGCCATGATGGTGTCCCCAAATTGAATGAATTCAGTAATAGGCCATTATCGGCGATTTCACCGATCCGCAGAAACCCGCGGCGCGACCGAAACATCACGCGCGGCGCACAGCCGCCGCCCCAAACGGAGCATCGCCCGCATCTCAGGAAAGCGGCCGCAGTCCCCACGACACCAGCAGCCACGCCAGCGCCAGGACGGCCGCCATGATGAACACCGCGGGCGAGCCCGCGTGCGCCGCCATCCAGCCGCCCAGGGCGCCGCCGGAGAACAGGCCCGCGGCCTGCGAGGTATTGTAAAAGCCCAGGGCCAGGCCCTTGTAGTTGGCCGGCGCCAGACGCGACACCAGGGAAGGCTGCAGGGCTTCCAGGATGTTGAAGGCGACAAAAAAGCCCGTCAGCGCCACGGCCAGCGTGTAGAAGTGATGCGAAGCGGCCGGCAGCAAACCGCACACCACGGCCAGCCCGGCCACGCAGCACAGCAGTGCGCCGCGATGCGCACGGCGCTTTTCGGCATAGATCACGCCGGGCACCATCAGCACGAAGGACGCGAAAATAATGGGCAGATAGACCTTCCAGAGCTGGGCGGGCTGCAGGCCGCCCAGGCGGGTCAGCAGCGCGGGGGTGACCACGAAGAGCGATACCTGGATAAAGTGCAGCGAGTACACCCCGAAATCGAGCCGCAGCAGGTCTCGATGCTTGAGCACCTCGCCCGGACGCACGGACTTCATGCTGCGGGCATCGTTGGCGGGCACCTGGGGCACCACCCAGCGGGCCATCGCCAGGCTGGCCACGCCCAGGGCGGCGATCACCCAGAACAGGCCGTTCAGGCCCCATGCGCCCACTAGCAGGGGCGAAGCAATCAGCGCAACGGCGAAGGACAAGCCGATGGAACTGCCCACCATGGCCATGGCCCGGGCGCGCACTTCGTCGCGGGTGGCGTCGGCCAGCCACGCCGTGACAGCGGCCGAGATGGCGCCGGAGCCCTGGATGGCGCGGCCGATGATGATCCAGAGCAGGTCGTGCGCAAAGGCGCAGACCACGCTGCCCGCGATGAAAAGCACAAGGCCGGCCACGACCACGGGCCGGCGGCCCCAGCGGTCCGATGCCAGGCCGAAGGGAATCTGCATGAAAGCCTGAGTCAGGCCGTACATGCCCAGGGCCAGGCCCACGCGGACCGGGCTGTCGCCCCCCGGCAGGCCACGGGCCGCCACGGCAAACACCGGCAGCAACAGAAACAAGCCCAGCATGCGACAGGCAAAAAGACCAGACAGCGCAATACTGGCGCGGCGTTCAACGGGCGTGAGAGCTAGACGGGGAGTCGACATTCGGATGGGCCTCAGGAGGCGCGAGAAGGCGCCCTGGCCTGCGGACCGTCGACTTCTCGCCAGGCCGGACAGCACTTTAGTCCGGACGGGGATGGCGCGCTATAGTAGCAAGTTGCCCTTGAATTTCGCTTACACAGCCCGATGGACGCAATCCGCATCCGGGGTGCCCGCACCCACAACCTGAAGAACGTATCGCTCGACCTGCCCCGGCACAAGCTGGTGGTGGTGACCGGGCTATCGGGTTCGGGCAAATCCTCGCTGGCCTTTGACACGCTGTACGCGGAAGGGCAGCGGCGCTACGTGGAAAGTCTCTCGGCCTACGCGCGGCAGTTCCTGCAATTGATGGACAAGCCCGACGTGGACCTGATCGAGGGCCTGTCGCCGGCGATTTCCATCGAACAAAAGGCCGCCAGCCACAACCCGCGCTCCACCGTAGGCACGATCACCGAGATCCACGACTACCTGCGCCTGCTGTATGCGCGCGTGGGCACGCCCTATTGTCCCGACCACGGCCTGCCGTTGCAGGCGCAGAGCGTGAGCCAGATGGTCGACGCGGTGCTGGGCTGGCCGGACGAGACGCGCCTGGCCGTGCTGGCGCCGATCGCGCGCGGCAAGAAAGGCAGCTTCGAGGACGAATGCGCCAGCCTGCAGGCGCAAGGCTATGTGCGCCTGCGTGTGAACGGCCAGATGGTCGAGCTCGATTCCATGCCGGCCTTGAAGAAGACCGAGAAGCACGACATCGACGTCGTGCTCGACCGCCTGCGCGTGCGCGCCGAGAGCACGCAGCGCCTGGCCGAAAGTTTCGAGACGGCCCTCAAGCTGGCTGACGGCCGCGCCATCGCGCTGGATATGGACAGCGCGCGCGAACAGATGTTCTCCAGCCGCTACGCCTGCCCGGTGTGCAGCCACAGCCTGCCCGAACTGGAGCCGCGCCTTTTCAGCTTCAACAACCCCATGGGCGCCTGCCCCGCGTGCGACGGCATCGGCCAGGTGGGCTTTTTCGACCCCAGGCGCGTGGTGGCCTTTCCCGAGCTGAGCCTGGCGGCCGGCGCCATCCGCGGCTGGGACAAGCGCAACAGCTTTGCCTATACCCTGCTGGCCAGCCTGGCCGCGCACTACGAATTCGACATCGACACGCCGTTCGAGGAACTGCCCGAAGCCATACGCGAGAAGGTGCTGTACGGCTCGGGCGAGGAGGAGCTTTCGTTCTTCTACCTCAACGAAAAGGGCAAGAGCACGGTCAAGCGCCACCCCTTCGAGGGTGTGATTCCCAACCTGGAACGCCGTTGGCTCGAGACCGACTCGGCCAATGTGCGCGAAGAGCTGGGCAAGCTGCGCAATATCAAGACCTGCCCCGACTGCGGCGGCTCGCGCCTGCGCGCCGAGGCGCGCCACGTGCTCATCGGCAACGACCCGGGTGTGGGCGAGCGCCGCGGCAAGGCTTTGTACGAAGTCGAGGCCATGCCGCTGTCGGCCTGCCTGGCGTGGTTCAAGGCCTTGCGGCTGACAGGCGCCAAGCAGGAGATCGCGCAGCGCATCGTGCACGAGATCGAGGCGCGGCTGAGCTTTCTGAACAACGTCGGCCTGACCTACCTGTCGCTGGACCGCAGTGCCGACACCATCTCCGGCGGCGAGGCGCAGCGCATACGCCTGGCCAGCCAGATCGGCTCGGGCCTGACGGGCGTGATGTACGTGCTGGACGAACCCTCCATCGGCCTGCACCAGCGCGACAACGACCGGTTGATCGCCACGCTGCAGCATCTGCGCGACCTGGGCAATAGCGTGATCGTGGTCGAACACGACGAGGACATGATCCGCTCGGCCGACTGGGTGGTGGACATGGGACCGGCCGCGGGCGAGCATGGCGGCCACGTGGTGGCCCAGGGCACGCCGCAAGAGATCCAGGCCGACCAGGCCTCGCTCACCGGCCAATACCTGAGCGGGCGGCGCGCCATCGCCGTGCCGCGCCGCCGCGCCATCACCGACGACCAGGCCTGGCTGACGCTGACCGGCGCCAGCGGCAACAACCTGAAGGACGTGACGCTGAGCATCCCGGCCGGCCGCCTGGTGTGCGTGACAGGCGTGTCCGGTTCGGGCAAGTCCACCGTGGTCAACGACACGCTGTCGGTCGCCGCGGCGCGCGCGCTCAACCACGCCCACGGCGAGCCCGCGCCCTATGCGCAGCTGACCGGGCTGGAGCATTTCGACAAGATCATCAGCGTGGACCAGAGCCCCATCGGCCGCACCCCGCGCAGCAACCCGGCCACCTACACGGGTCTTTTCACGCCCATACGCGAGCTGTTCGCCGGCGTGCCCGAGGCGCGCGTGCGCGGCTACGACCCGGGCCGCTTCAGCTTCAACGTCAAGGGCGGACGCTGCGAGGCCTGCCAGGGCGACGGCGTGGTCAAGGTGGAGATGCACTTCCTGCCTGACATGTACGTGCCCTGCGACGTCTGCCACGGCAAGCGCTACAACCGCGAGACACTGGAGATCCGCTACCGCGGCCGCAACGTCAGCGAGGTGCTGGACCTGACGGTGGAACAGGCGCTGGAGTACTTCGATTCGGTGCCCGCCATCGCGCGCAAGCTGCAGACGCTGATGGACGTGGGACTCTCGTACATCCGCCTTGGGCAGAGCGCCACCACGCTGTCGGGCGGCGAGGCGCAGCGCGTAAAGCTCTCGCAGGAGCTGTCGCGCCGCAGCACGGGCCGCACGCTGTACATTCTGGACGAACCCACCACCGGCCTGCATTTCCGCGACATCGAACTGCTGCTCGAAGTGCTCAATCAATTGGTCGACAGCGGCAACACCGTACTGATCATCGAGCACAACCTGGACGTCATCAAGGCAGCCGACTGGCTGGTGGACATGGGCCCGGAAGGCGGCGACGGCGGCGGCCGGGTCGTGGCCCAGGGCACGCCGGAAGACGTGGCCGGCGCGGCGCAAAGCCATACGGGGCGCTACCTGGCGCGCGCTTTGCGCACCGATCCCGCGCACGAGGCACCGGACAGATAAACTGACCTGCCGATTGATTGCTCCCTCGTTCAACGGATTGCCCATGTACACACTCGTCATCGCCAACAAGAACTACTCGTCCTGGTCGCTGCGGGCCTGGCTCGCGCTGCGCGTGGCCGGCATCGCGTTCGAAGAAAAGCGCGTGGGCCTGGACACGCCTGAATTCGCGCAGCAGCTGCAAGGACTCACGCCGGCCGGCCAGGTGCCGGTGCTGATCGACGAGGGCTTGGCGGTGTGGGATTCGCTGGCCATCTGCGAATACGCGGCCGAGCGCCATCCCGAAGCCGGTCTCTGGCCCGCCGACCCGCGCGCCCGCGCCCGGGCCCGTTCGCTGGCCGCGCAGATGCACAGCGGCTTGGGCGCATTGCGCCGCCTCATGCCCATGAACATCGAAGCCCACCTGCCGGGCATCGACCTCACCGAAGCCCTGCAGGACATCGACAAGGTACAGACGCTATGGCGTGACACCCGCGCCGAGTTTGGCCGGAGCGGGTCCTTCCCGGCCGGACCTTTCCTCTTTGGCCAATTCAGCGCCGCCGATGCGTTCTATGCACCCGTCGTATCGCGCTTTACGACCTACGGCGTTGCCGCCGAAGGCGCGGCGCGCGATTACATGGACGCCGTCCTGGCCCTGCCCGCCATGCAGGAATGGATGCGCGAGGCGCGCGCCGAAGGCATGTGGGTCGCACAGGACGAGCCCTACCGCACGCACCGCTAGGCGGTCGGCGGCGCGCAAACCGCGCAGGGGGAAATCAATTATTCAGGCAGGCCCTGCCAACGCGCCTGCAGCAGGGTGACGATATCGTGCACCGGCCGGCCGGTGGCCGCTTCGATGGCCGCGCGATACGGCGGCATATTGGTGCATTCCAGGACAAGGCTGCGTACACCGGGATGGCGGCGCACCAGTTCCCGCGCCGCGTCCACCACATTGCGCCGGGCCTCCTGAAGGTCAAGCCGGTCGTGGTTGTACAGCAGGCGGGTATGGAATTCGCAGCCGGGCTGAACGCCCTGCACCGGCGTGCGCGCCGGCACGCCGGCCCGTTCGAGCAGCCCAGGCGTCAAGGACTGCGCATCGAAGGTCAGCACGCCGGGTCCATCCAGATCCGCGCATTGCAGCAGGCTGGATGTCACGACCGGTACATCCAGCGCAGCCGCCATGTCCGGCTGGAAGGCCGCCAGAAACCCGCAGCTGGTGGAAATCATCCGCGCGCCCTGCCCGGCCAGCATGCGCGCGGCCGCGATGAAGGGTTCCAGTAGCGCCGGATCCCCCTCGCGCACCACCCGCATGGGCGAGGCGCCCGCCACCGTGAGATAGCGCACGGGAATGCCCAGCGCCTCAAAAGTCGCCGGATTGCCGATGTCGCCAGGCGGGCGGGGAAAACGCGTATCGAGCATCAGAACGCCCAGGAAACCCATATAGAATCCTCTGCAAGAGTCTAAAATCGCGCCTTTCGGGCATCTTATCCGCTTGGCGCCCAACCAATACGTCACCGCCAAACCAACAAGGGGAAGTCCATGCGCTTCATGCATCACACCATCAAGGTCGTCGCCGCCATGTCCCTGGCTGCGGCCGGCTTTACGGCCAGCGCCCAGGGTGCCGCCCAAAGCGGCTGGGACCGCGTAGAGCACAGCAAGGTGCTGCGCGTGGGCGTCATCGCCGACGCCGTGCCGTATTTCCACAAGGACCTGGCCACGGGCAAGTGGGACGGCTTCGGCCCGGACTTCGCCCAGGACCTGGCCAAGTCGCTGGGCGTGAAGGTCAAATACGTGGAGACCACCTGGGGCAATGCGGTGCTGGACCTGCAATCGAACAAGATCGACATCATGTTCGGCATGGCCCCCACACCCGAGCGCGCCAAGGCGATCGACTTTACCAACACACTGTTCGTCAACACCTACACCACGGTCTGCGACAAGGCCAACGCCGGCAAGTCCTGGGCCGAGCTGAGCAATCCCAAAGTGAAGATCGGCGTGGACGTCGGGTCGACCAACGACATGGCCGCCACCAAGATGGCGCCCAAGGCCGACATCCAGCGCTTTGACAGCCAGGGCGCCGCCACGCTGGCTCTGCAGGCCGGCCGCGTTGACTGCCAGGTGGAAGTCATCACCCTGGCGCTGCCCATGCTGGCCAAGGTGCCCGACGCCGGCACGCTCACCATTCCCAAGCCCGTATTCTCCAACGAGGTTTCCATCGGCCTGCAAAAAGAAACCGACCACCGGCTGCTCAAGGCGGTCAACACGTGGCTGGCAAAGGCCCACCAGGACGGCGAGGTCAAGCGGGTCATCTTGAGCAATATGCAGAAGCTCGCGGGCGTCAAGCCCAGCGCCTTCCCGGCCGACATGGACTTCTGATCGGATAGACGCGCGTCATGCGGACTTACACCTGGCACTTCGAGGTGCTCTGGGAATATCGCTGGATCATTCTGCACGGTCTGGGGTATACGCTCTTTTTCACGGTCATCTGCGTGGCGCTGGGCCTGCTGGTGGGCCTGCTGACGGGCATGGGCCGGCTGGCCCGCTCCCGCTGGATCACCGCCCCCATCCGGGCCTATATCGAGGTGTTTCGCTGCACGCCCGTGCTGGTGCAGCTGATCTGGTTCTATTACGCGCTGCCCGTGCTCGCGGGCATCTCGATCTCGGCGCCTGTCGCCGCGGCCCTGTGCCTGTCGCTATACGGCGGTGCGTTCTATTCCGAGATCATCCGCGGCGGCATCATCGCCACGGACCCCGGCCAGACCGAAGCCGGCCAGGCCCTGGGCATGACGCGCGCACAGGTAATGCGGCGCGTCGTGCTGCCGCAGGCCTTCAAACGCATGATTCCGCCGCTCATCAGCCAGTCCATCATGCAGCTCAAGAACACCTCGCTGCTGTCTGTGCTGGCGCTGCCCGACCTGCTCTACCAGGGCCAGGTGATCGCGCACGACACTTACCGGCCGCTGGAAATCTACACCCTGGTCGCCGGGCTGTATTTTGTCGTGCTGCTGCCAGTGACGATCTGGGCCAAGCGCCTGGAATTCGGCTCTTTCGTCAAGGAAACCTAATGACGCAAGCGTCGCTCATCGAAATCCGCGACCTGGAAAAATCTTTCGGCAGCAATGCCGTGCTCAAGGGCATCCACCTTGAAGTCGCCAGAGGGGAAGTGGTGGCGCTGATCGGGCCCTCGGGCTCGGGCAAGTCCACGCTCCTGCGTTGCATCAACTTGCTGACGCTGCCCGATTCGGGCCAGGTGCGGGTGGGCGAGCACGACGCCGCCTTCGGCAAGAACGCCACCCGCCTGCCGGGCGACCGCGAGCTGGCGCGCTTTCGCGCCCGCACGGGCATGGTGTTTCAGCACTTCAACCTGTTCCCGCACATGACCGCGCTGGGCAATGTCATGGAAGGCCCCCTCACCGTGCTCAGGCAAGGCAGGGTCCAGGCCCAGGCCACGGCGCGCGAGCTGTTGCAGAAGGTGGGTCTGGCCGACAAGGCCGATTTCTACCCCGACAAGCTTTCGGGCGGTCAGAAGCAGCGCGTAGCCATCGCGCGGGCGCTGGCCATGCGGCCCGAGGTCATGCTATTTGACGAGGCCACTTCGGCGCTCGACCCCGAGCTGGTGGGCGAAGTGCTGCAGGTGATCAAGTCGCTGGCGCGCGAGGGCATGACCATGATGCTGGTCACGCACGAAATGGCCTTTGCCAAGGAAGTCGCCGACAAGGTGATCTTCATGCGCGACGGCGTGGTGGTGGAATGCGGCCCCCCATCGCAGGTCATCGAAGCCCCGCGGCAAGAAGCCACGCGCAGTTTTCTCGCGCGCTTCAAGCAAGCGCATGTCTGAGTATGCGGCGCGACGCGCTCGCGCCGCGCGGCCCTGCACAAACGCTTTCGTCTCGAAGCCGCCCGGCGGCAAAGATCAATTCTGCGGATTGATCTCGAACAGCCGCCGATGCTCGCGGATGGCATAGCGGTCCGTCATGCCGGCGATGTAGTCGGCGATAGCGCGCGCCTGCCCGGCCTGATCGTCGCGGCGGTAATCGGGCGGCAGCACGCGCGGATCATCCAGGAAAGTCACGAACAGCTCGCGCACCACGCGGCGCATCTTGGCCGTCATGCGCATCACCTGGTAGTGCCGGTAGAGATTGTCGAAGAGGAACGTCTTGAGCGCGTCGGCTTCGCGCCGCACCGCGTCCGAGAAACCGGCCAGCGGCGGCGCGGCGCGCACGTCGTCGCTGCTGGCCGGCGCATGCGCGGCGATGCGTTCGCGCGTGGTGGCCGTCAGGTCGATGATGAGCGTGTTGATCATGCGCCGTATGGTCTCGTGGACGGCGCGGCGCGGCGCCAGATCCGGGTAATGCTTCACGACGGTGGCATGGTGCCGGGCGAAGAAGGCCACCTCCTGCAGCTGGTCCAGCGAGAGCAGGCCCGAACGCAGGCCGTCGTCGATGTCGTGGTTGTTGTAGGCCACCTCATCGGCCAGATTGGCCAGTTGCGCCTCCAGCGACGGCTGGGTGCGCTCGAGGAAACGCCGACCCACCTCGCCCAGCTGGCGCGCATGCGCCGCCGAACAATGCTTGAGTATGCCTTCGCGCGTCTCGAAGCACAGGTTCAAGCCGTTGAATTGGGCATAGCGTTCTTCCAGCTCGTCGACCACGCGCAGACTCTGCAGATTGTGCTCGAAGCCGCCCGTATCGGGCGCCAGTTCGCGCATGCAGGCGTTGAGCTCGTCCTGCCCGGCATGGCCGAAAGGCGTGTGGCCCAGATCGTGCGCCAGCGCGATGGCCTCGATCAAGTCTTCGGAAAGCCCCAGGCTGCGCGCCACGGTGCGGGCGATCTGGGCCACTTCCAGGCTATGGGTGAGCCGCGTGCGAAACAGGTCGCCCTCATGGTTCACGAAGACCTGGGTCTTGTATTCGAGGCGGCGAAAAGCCCCGCAGTGAATGATGCGATCGCGATCGCGCTGGAATTCGCTGCGGTTGGACGCCGAGGGTTCGTCATGCCTGCGCCCGCGGGTGCGGGCAGGATCGCAGGCATAGGGCGCCAGGGCCGGGAACGATGCGGACATCGTCACGCCCTCAGCCCGTGGTGCAGGCCAGCGTATCGCGCACCGCCGCCTCGGGCGCCGCGCGGGTGACCGCCTGGCCGATGCGCGGCAGCATCACGAACTTGATCTGGCCGTCCTCGGTCTTCTTGTCGACCTGCATCAGCGCGAGCCAGCGCTCGGCCCCCAGGTCGGGCGCCGCGACGGGGCAGCCTATGTCGGCCACCAGCTTGCGCACGCGGGCCACGTCGGCCGCCGGCAGGCCGGTCACGCGGGCCGACAGCTCGGCCGCCTGCACCAGGCCGCAGCCCACGGCCTCGCCGTGCAGCCACTGGCCGTAGCCCAGGCCCGATTCGATGGCATGGCCGAAGGTGTGGCCCAGATTGAGAATCGCGCGCAGGCCCGACTCGCGTTCATCCTTGCCCACCACCTGCGCCTTGAGTTCGCAGGAGCGGCGGATGGCGTAGGACAGCGCCTCGCGGTCAAGCGCGCGCAGCCTGGCCGCGTTGATTTCGCACCAGGACCAGAACTCGGGGTCGAGGATCAGACCGTACTTGATGACTTCGGCCAGCCCGGCCGAAATCTCGCGCGCCGGCAGCGTCGCCAGCGCTTCGGTGTCGATCTCCACGGCCAAGGGCTGGTAGAAGGCACCGATCATGTTTTTGCCCAGCGGATGGTTCACCGCCGTCTTGCCGCCCACCGAGGAATCGACCTGCGCCAGGAGCGTGGTGGGCACCTGCACGAAACGCACCCCGCGCATGTAAACGGCAGCCGCAAAGCCGGTCATGTCGCCGATCACGCCGCCGCCCAGCGCCACCAGCACGCAGCGCCGGTCGCAGCGGTTCTCGAGCAGGGCGTCGAAGATCAGGTTCAGCGTCTGCCAGTCCTTGTGGATCTCGCCGTCGGGCAGCTCAACGGTGATCACGCGCCGGCCGGTACGTGCCAAGGCCGTCCTCGCCCGGTGCGCGTACAGCGCGCCCACGGCAGGATTGGTGACGATGACGATGGACGTGGCATCGGCCGCAATGCTGGCATCGAGCAGATCGAGCCGGCCCGCGCCGATATGGATGGGGTATTGCCCGCCGGGGGTATCGACGTGGACGACAGTCGTCATGGGGCGATCTCGAAGTTGTTCAGCCGGGTCAGCACGTGTTTGACCACCGAGCTGACCGAAGAGGCGCCGGTGTCGATGATCAGATGCGCGGCTTCGCAGTAGAGCGGATCGCGCGCCGTCATCAACTGGCGCAGGGTGGCGCGCGGATCCGGCGTGGCCAGCAGCGGCCGGCTGCGGTCGCGCGAGGTGCGGCGAAACAGCTCGTCCAGCGTGGCGCGCAGATAGACCACCAAACCGCGCTCGCGCAGCAGGCTGCGGCTTTGATCGGCCAGGATGGCGCCGCCGCCGGTGGCCAATACGATGTCGCGCCGTTGGGTACACTCCTGCAGGGTCTGTGCCTCGCGCCGGCGGAATCCGGTTTCGCCTTCGATCTCGAAGATCACCGGCACCCGCACGCCGCAGCGCGCTTCCAGCTCATGGTCCAGATCCAAGAATTCGCGCCCCAGCACCCGGGCCAGGCCACGGCCGATGGTGGTCTTGCCCGCACCCATCATGCCCACCAGGAACAGCGGCCGGCCGTCGGCCAGGCAGGCGGGTGGGCTGGCGACGACGCAAGGCGCGCCGGATTCGCACGACACGTCGGGCTCGGGCGCCCCGCCGATATTCACTTGCCTATTCATAGCCGCAATTATCCCATTGCGGCGCCAGTTGTGCGATTACCACAGCCCGGACTATTTGTTACAGAACCCGAACGCGCCCCGTCCGATGGGGATTCAGATCAAAAGTAAAATCGCCGCGATGCGCACCCGTCAAACTTCCTCCAAGCAAGAACCGCAGCCCGCATCGGCAGGCCCCTGGATCTTGCGGTTCATCCTCAAGGCTTTCATTTTCTTCGGCGGCCTGGGCCTGTGCGGGGTGCTGCTGGGGTCCATGGCCATGGCCCTGGCCTGGCCCAATCTGCCCGATCTGCACGCCATGACCGACTACCGGCCGCGCATACCGCTGCGCGTGTACACGGCCGACCACGTGCTCATCGGCGAATTCGGCGAAGAACGCCGCGACGTGCTGCGCTTCTCGGAAATCCCCGATCTCATGAAAGCGGCCGTGCTTTCGGCCGAGGACGACCGCTTCTATCAGCACGGCGGGGTGGAATGGACAGGCGTGATCCGCGCGGCGATCACCAACCTGGTCACGGACTCCAAGGCGCAGGGCGCCAGCACCATCACCATGCAGGTGGCGCGCAATTTCTACCTCTCGTCCGAGAAGACCTATTCGCGCAAGTTCTACGAACTGCTGCTCACCTTCAAGATCGAATCGCAGCTCTCCAAGGACCAGATCCTCGAGCTGTACATGAACCAGATCTACCTGGGCCACCGCGCCTACGGATTCGCGGCCGCGGCGCGCACCTATTTCGGCAAGAAGCTGGCGGACCTGACGCCGGCCGAGGCCGCCATGCTGGCGGGCATTCCCAAGGCGCCTTCGCGCTTTAACCCGCTGTCCAACCTCAGGCGCGCCGAGGTGCGCCAGCATTACGTGCTGGGCCGCATGCTGGCATTGGGCTACCTGACGCCGGCCGAATACCAGAGCGCGATGGCACAGAAGATCGTGACGCGATCGAGCGCCGGCACGGCTCCCGGAAGCTTCAAGGTGCATGGCGAATACGTGGCCGAGCTGGCGCGCCAGCTGCTCTACAACATCTACCACGACGATCTGTATTCGCGCGGCATCAATATCTACACCACCGTGCGAGCCAAGGACCAGGAACTGGCCTACCAGTCGCTGCGCAACGGCGTGCTCGAATACACGCGCCGCGCGCCCTATCCCGGCCCGGAAGAAAACATCGACCTGCCGGCCAACGTCGAGCAGGATCCGCAGAAGCTGGACGACATCATCGACGCCGTGATCGAGAAGTACCCCGACAGCGGCGACGATCTGCTGACCGGCGTGGTGCTCTCGGCCAGCCCGACGCAGATCACGGTGGCGCGCAGCGCCAAGGAGATCATCACCGTCAGCGACAAGAAGGCGCTCCTGACCGTGGCGCGCGCGCTGGGCGACAAGGCCAAGCCCGGCGTGCGCATCACGCGCGGCTCGGTGGTCTACGTGCACAAGGATCCCGACGGCAACTGGGAGGTGATCAACTACCCCGCCGTACAGGCCGCGCTGGTGGTGCTCACGCCCAATGACGGCGCCATTCGCGCCATGGTGGGCGGCTTCGACTTCTATCGCGGCAACTTCAACCGCGTGACGCAGGCCTGGCGCCAACCGGGTTCGAACATCAAGCCCTTCATCTACGCCGCCGCGATCGAGCGCGGATTCTCGACCGCCACGCAGATTTCCAATGAGCCTTTCTTCCTGACGGCCGCGCAGACCGGTTCCAAGCCCTGGGCGCCCAAGAACTACGGCGACGAATACGAACCCATGCTCACCCTGCGCCAGGCGCTGTACAAGTCCATGAACATGGTCACGGTGCGCATCATGCAGGCCATCGGGCCGGCTTATGCGCAGCAATACCTGACCCGCTTCGGTTTCGACAAGTCGCGCCAGCCGGCCGTGCTGCCCATGGCGCTGGGCGCGGGCACCGTGACGCCGCTGCAGCTGGCCGCCGGCTATTCGGTGTTCGCCAACGGCGGCTACCGCGTCACGCCCTACCTGATCGACAAAGTCACCGACAGCGACGGCAAAGTCATCATGCAGGCCAAGCCCAATCAGGCCGGCGACGAGTCCATCCGCGCCATCGATCCACGCGTGGACTACATCGTGAACAATCTGCTGGAAGGCGTGGCCACCTACGGCACGGGGGCGCGCGCGCACGCCGTGCTCAAGCGCACCGTCGCCGGCAAGACCGGCACCACCAACGATTCGATGGACGCCTGGTTCTCCGGCTATACCTCGGGCCTGGAAGCCACCGCGTGGCTGGGCTACGACCAGCCCAAATCGCTGGGCGCGCGCGAGACCGGCGGCGGCGTGGCCCTGCCGATCTGGCTGGGCTACATGCAGGACGCGGTCAAGGACCTGCCCATGCCCACGCCGCGTCCGCGTCCGGACGGCGTGCTCGAAGTGAACAACGAACTGTATCTCTCGGACTATCCGCCCGGCCAGGCCGTAGCCTCGCTGGGCCTGGGCGGCAACCCCCAGGACGCCCCGCCGCAGCAGGATACGCTGGGCGACTTCCTGAGCAATCTCGCGGGCAGCAGCAAGGCCGGCCACTGATCGCCCAATGCGCGAACCCGGCAGACGCCGGGTTCGTTCGAATGCTCGGGTACGCTTTGAGGCTAAAGGCGCACGGCCAGAGGCATGTCGGCCGCCGCGGAACAGATTTGCGACAAGGCCTCGGGCAAGGCCGGGCCGCCGCGCGTGTCGTTCCAGATGCGGCCGTCGTAGCGATAATGAAAGCCGCCGCTGCGCGCCGCCACCCAGATCTCGCGCATGGGTGCCTGGGAATTGATCACGACATGGATGTCGTTGTTGAAAACCAGGGTCAGCACGTGACCGCTGCGGCTGGCTTCAATATCCAGATCGGTCGCGGCCGCCCAGTCGTCGGCCTGGCTCTCGATACTGTCGAGCACCTGGTCTACCAGGGCAAGGAATTCGGTTTCGGTCATAATCCAACCTGCCATCGATTACGGAGTCTTCTGTGCACTTTGCGCACTCGGCACGCTGCCGTTCCATCTCTCGCATTGTAGCCATGCTGGCCGTCTGCGGCGCACTGGCAGCCTGCGGCTACAAAGGCCCGCTGTATATGCCCGGCAGCCCGCAGGACCATCCGCGGCCGGTACCGCCGCCCGCGCTCAAGCCGGGCCAGACCGCGGCGCCCGAGGCAGCGCCGCCTGCCCGCGCGCCGAACGACTCCGGCCACGCCCGGCAAGCCAACCCCGTACCCGACCTCTTCCCGCAATGAGCAACGCCCCCGCCCAAGCCGAGCCGATCGGTCATCCGCATTTTCATTATCACAAGGGTGCGCTGCATGCCGAGGGCGTGCCGCTGGACAATCTGGCCGCCGAGCTCGGTACACCGCTGTATGTGTATTCGCGCGCGGCGTTGGGCACCGCCCTGGACCGCTACCAGCAGGCCATGGACGGCCGCCCGGTGCTGGTCTGCTACGGCATGAAGGCCAATTCCAACCTGGCCGTGCTGGGCGAGTTCGCCCGCCTGGGCGCGGGCTTTGACATCGTGTCCGGCGGCGAGCTGGCGCGCGTGCTGGCCGCCGGCGGCGATCCGTCCAAGGTAGTGTTCTCGGGCGTGGGCAAGCAGGCCTGGGAGATGCGCGCCGCGATCGAAGCCGACGTGAAGTGCTTCAACGTCGAATCGCAGGACGAACTCTATCGCCTGTCGGACGTGGCCCAATGCATGGGCCGGCATGCGCGCGTGTCGCTGCGCGTGAACCCCGACGTCGATGCGCAGACCCACCCCTACATTTCCACGGGGCTCAAGGAAAACAAGTTCGGCATCGCCATCGAGGACGCCCCCCAGGCCTACCGCATCGCAGCCAGCCTGCCCGGACTGCACGTGGTGGGCGTGGACTGCCACATCGGTTCGCAACTCACCGACATCAGCCCGTATTTCGACGCCCTGGACAAGCTTATCGACCTGATCGACACGCTCAAGGCATCGGGTATTGCCATCGCGCACCTGGACCTGGGCGGCGGCCTGGGCATCCGCTACACCGACGAGGTCCAGCCTTCGCCCAAGGCACTGCTGGACCACGTGTTCGAACGCCTGGCCGCACGCGGCTACGGCCATCTGCACCTGGTGCTGGAGCCGGGCCGCTCGCTGGTGGGCAATGCCGGCTTGCTGCTGACCACGGTGCAATACCTCAAGCATGCGCAGGCGCGCAACTTCGCCATCGTCGATGCCGGCATGAACGACCTGCTGCGGCCTTCGCTGTACACGGCCTGGCACGGCCTGCGCGCGGTGCGGCCGCGCGCGGGCGCAACGCGCGTGTACGACGTGGTGGGTCCGGTATGCGAAAGCGGCGACTGGCTGGCCAAGGAACGCGCGCTGTGCGTGCAGCAGGACGACGTGCTGGCGCTGGAGTCGGCGGGGGCCTACGGCATGACCATGGCCAGCAACTACAACTCGCGCCCGCGGCCGGCGGAAGTCATGGTGGACGGCGAAAAGTATTACGTGGTGCGCCAGCGCGAGTCCATCTCGGACCTGACGCGGGGCGAGTCCAGGCTGCCTTTTTGACCTGCGGGCGGGCAGCCCTGGCGGCCGCGGGCTTGAACGGACCGCTTCAGTCGGCCTGCCCCGGCTCGCGCGCACCGCGCTCGGACACCAGCCGGGACACGAATTGCGGCGGTACTTCGCCCGTCGCCAGCCAATGCAGCGGGATCGGCCAGAGGCTGGCCTCGAATCGGCTGTGAAAAAACGCGAAATGCCCGATCGCATCGGCACCGACTGCCTGCGGCGGCAAGCGCAGATGCAGCACGCGGCCGGAGAAATAACGCAGCAGCCGCTCAATGGCCGGCATCGTGCCGAAGGGATCGTCCGTCACGCTGACCGCCAGCAGCGGCGCCCGCAACGCCGCGAAGCGCTGCGCCAGTGCGCGGCGCCTGGACTCGGTCAGCGCGATCGGTGCGCGCCGGTAGGTATCTTCGAAGTTGCGCCGGCTGCGGACCCACGACAGCACGACGCCGCGGGGCGTGTCTTCCATCCAGCCCAGCCGTTTTGCCGGAAAATAGCCGAGCAACGCCGTCACGGCAGGCATCACGACGTGCCATCTCCACAGCATCGCAAGCCTGCTGCGCGGCGCGTAATCGCGCCAATAAGCATACTGCGCACCCATTGTGAACACACGCCGCACGAGGTGGTTCGACGGCGCGAGCCCGAGCACGAAGCCGCCGATGCTGTGCGCGACCACATCGATGGGCTGCCCGGGGAACACACCGGCCGCATAGCGCAGCGCGGCCTCGCAATCGAGCTCGCCCCAATCCACCCAGGTCGCGGCCAGGCTCGAGAGCCGGGCTGGCCGCGATTCCCCGATGCCCCGATAGTCATAGACCACGACGTCGCAGCCGTGCCGGTGCAGGTAGTCCGCGAACCGGAAGTAGTAGCGGCAGCGCACTGATGTCGCCGCATTGACGATGACAACGGGACGCGCCGCGCCATCCTCGCGCGGCGCGCGGCGGCGCCACACGAAACCGCGCAGCAGATAGCCGTCGGCGGCCGCGAATTCGATGGGCTGCGGATCGGTCATGCTGCCGGGGCCGTCGTTGTGCGGTTAGCGCACAGCCCCCCTATAAACCGCCGTAGGAATGCAGTCCGGACAGGAACATGTTCACGCCCAGGAACGCGAAGGTGGTCACCGCCAGCCCCACCAGGGCCCACCACGCGGCCATGCTGCCGCGCAGACCTTTCATGAGCCGCATGTGCAGCCACGCGGCATAGTTCAGCCAGACAATCAGGGCCCAGGTTTCCTTCGGGTCCCACTGCCAATAGGTGCCCCAGGCATCGGCGGCCCATAGGGCCCCCAGCACCGTGGCCAAGGTGAAGAAGGCAAAGCCCACCGCGATCGAGCGGTACATGAGGTCGTCCAGCACCTGCGGCGCGGGCAGGGCGCGGCCCAGGCGGCCGTTGGGAAAATGCTGCTTGACCAGGTAGGCGCAGGCCACCATGGCCGACAGCGAGAACGAACCGTAGCCGATGAAGTTGGCCGGCACGTGCAGCTTCATCCACCAGCTTTGCAGGGCCGGTATCAGGGGCTGTATCTGCCAGGCGTCGCGCGTGAGCGCATACCAGAGCAGAAAGCCGATCGCCGCGGAGATCACCAGCAGCACAAAGCCGCCCAGCGCGCGCGTGGCATAGCGGCGCTCGTAATACAGGTAGAAAAGCGCGGTGATGAGCGAGAACAGTACGAAGACTTCATACAAGTTGCTCACCGGGATATGGCCCAGGCCGGGACCCATGAGATGGCTCTCGCGCCAACGCACCAGCATACCGGTCAGGCCCGCAAACACCGCGCCCCAGGTACAGACCGTTCCCAGCCAGGCGCAGGTCGGGCTGAAGAAGCCCAGCCAGTAGCAGACCGTCGCCAGGATGAAGAGCGCACACATCCACAGGATGGCCGACTGCGAAGACAGGAGGTACTTGAGCAGGAACTCGTGGTCGGCGCGCGCCAGATCGTGACCGTACAGCACGAGCGCCAGGCCTGCGGCCAGGCCGCAGGCGACCAGGAGTCCGCGCAGCGGGCGCCATAGCCAACCCAGCCAGGTCAGCACCGCCACCCCCGCGCACAGGATGACCTTCTCGTAGTAATCCATCGCGCTGCCGTGGTGCGCGAGCGTCCAGCCCGCGCCGAGCGCCAGCAGCAGAAAGAAAACCAGGTCGGAAATATCGGGCCGGCCGCGATGCGGGCGGCCGTCGCCGCTGGCCAAGGGCACGGCCGGCCACAGGGAAGAAGAAGTCGAAAAGTCGGTGGTCATGCATGCCCTCGCTTGTGAGCTGCTCAGCGCTGCGCCGAGCCCGGCGCCGTGGCGGCCGCGCGCAGCCGCTCGAATTCCTGGTCGAAGTCCAGTGTACGCCGCTGCGTTGTCATCGCCGCCAGCACCGTGCTGCCGCCCTCGGCAGGCTGGACCCAGGCCCAGATGCGCCGGTCGCGCAGATAGAACATGGTGAAGATGCCGACGATCAGCAGCACCGCGCCCAACACCACGCCATATTCGCCGGGGTTGCGCGTGATCTGAAAGACGCTGGCCTGCACCTGCTTGAAATCGTCCAACTCGTAGATGACCGGCGCCGGATAGCGCGACAGGTCCGACAAGGCCGCGACGGCCCGTCGCGTCCACCGGGCCTGCTCACGGGTACGCGGCGCGGCAGACAGGCCGTCGCGCTGGCGCGCCAGATCGTCCAGTTCAGCCATGCTGGCCCCGATCAGGCGCACCACCATGTCGGCCGCATGCTTGAGCTGGGCGGGCGGGGTATTGTTCTGCAGCACGTCGGCCACCCCTTGCAGCCCGCCGTGCGCGAATGTGTCCAGCGCGTGCAGCGCGGCGGCCTGCAAGGCCGCCGTGTCGGCCGAGGAAGGCGCACTGGCGGCCGCGAAGCGCTGTGCAGCCGCGCGCCGCATGTCCGGGTCGGCCAGGGCCGCGCGCAGGCGTGCGAATTGCGCGAGGGAACCCTGCGCGTCCGCCGGGATGCGCACGTAGCGGTACGCGCCGTCGTCGCCCTGCACGCCGACCAGGAACACCGAGGCGCCATCGAGCATGACGGGCGCCATGTAATTGCGGAACATGTGCGACTGCCCGGAGGCATCTGTCAGGCGGTATTCGATGCTGGGGCCGATATTGTGCAGGTTTTCGTTCTTCTTGCCGGCCGCGCTGCCGGTGACCGACGCCAGCTCCTGCTCGAGCGACTTGCGATCGGCCGGCTTGTCGCCCGACATGTCCTGGACATTGATCACGCGCAGCGAAGCCAGGTCCATATGCATGGAATCGGGCGGCGCGCCCGTGCCCTGCCGCGCCACGGCCGCGCCGGCGGCGGCCGGATCCACCACGAGCGACTTGCCTATCGTGCCCTGCACCGTAGCGCCCCGCGGGAGCATGCCCTTCAGCGGGTACGCCACCAGCGTCACATGGCTGCCGCCGTCGTCGAAGCTCGACTGGTAGACCGTGATGCCCTTGTAGTGCAGGGGATGATTGACCTCAATGGTGGCAGGAAAAGTCTTGCCGGTGGCCGAATCGATGACCTGGACCTGGCTGGCGAAGCGGCTGGGCATGCCGGTGGAGTAATAGTCCACCACGAAATGCTTGAGCCGCAGCGTAAAGGGCAGCGGCTGCACCAGCGCGCCGTCGCCCACCATCACCACCGCCGAAGACGTCTGCCCGCCCTCGGGTACCAGGATGTTGCCGCGAAAGCTCGGGTTGCGCGGGGACAAGCGGCCGCTGGCCGGCACATCGGCAATCCTCATATTGCCCATCACGGGCTGCTTGCCGCCCAGCCACATCTGCAGGCGCAGCGACATGTCGCTATCGACCAGACCGCCCAGGCAGATGATGACCAGCGCCGCGTGCGCACAGATATAGCCCAGGCGGTTGGCGCTGCCCTTCTTGGCCGCCACCATCAGCCCGGCGGCGTCGCGGCGCACGCGCACCGCATAGCCCTGGGCCTTGAACAGCCGGCACAAGGCCTGCGCGGCGGGCTCCGGCGCCATGGCATAGTGGGTCTCGAAGCGATGCGCAAAAGCGCGCAGGCTGTCGGCGCGCACATACTCGCGAAAGGACCGGGCATCGCGCAGCATGCGCGGCGCGTTGCGCGTCAGGCAGATCGAGGTGGACAGAACCAGAAAGGCCATGATCAGCATGAACCAGCCGCTGTTATAGACGCGCCACAGCGAGAAATGGTCGAACACCTCGAACCAGAACGGGCCGAACTGATCGATGTAGGCACTGTCCGGGCTGTTCTGCGGCAGCACCGTACCCACCACGCTGGCCACGCACAGAATGCCCAGCAGGCTGACGGCAAAGCGCATCGAACCCAGCAGTTCGAAAAACGCACTCAGGACTTGGCGTGGGGCAAGGTGGGAAGACGTACGGCTCATCATGTCGGAGAACAGCATACCGCTCCCCGGCTGACGGCGAACTGCCTGGCGCGCAGATGCGGAACGCCAGATCGTACAATGAGCGCTGCACGGCCGCCTGTATGTGCACTTGTCACACTGCGGCCTATTTACTGCTCCCCCAACCTAGGCATCCGACGTGTCCCTACTTCATCGCGCTTCGTTCTTCGTGTCGGCGGCCCGGCTGGACCAACTGCCGCCCCCGGGCGCGCCGGAAGTCTGCTTCGTGGGCCGCTCCAACGCCGGCAAGTCCTCGGCCATCAACGTGCTGTGCAACCAGAAGCGCCTGGCCTTCTCCAGCAAGACGCCCGGCCGCACGCGTCTGATCAATCTGTTTGGCCTGCCCGATCCGCTCGATCCGGACGGACAGCTGGGCTTTCTGGTCGACTTGCCCGGCTACGGCTACGCTTCGGTGGCGCATCGCGAGAAGGAGGCCTGGGCCGACATACTGGGCGGCTATCTGCGCGATCGCCCGTCACTGGCCGGCATCGTGCTGCTGCTGGACATCCGCCGTGGCGTGACCGACCTGGACCGGCGCCTGTCCAGCTTCATCGCGCCGACGGGCCGGCCCGTATTGGCGCTGCTCACCAAGGCCGACAAGCTGCCCTACGGCCAGCGCGTGCGGGCCGTGCAGGCCGTGCGCAAGGAACTGGCCGACATCGGCCAGCTCAACGCCATCCCCTTTTCCTCCACCGATCGCATCGGCCTGCCTGAAGCCACGCTGGCCGTCGAGAACTGGATTTCACCGCAGGTCGTGCCATGACTCAGCATCTCGTTTCCGCCCGCTATCCCATTGCCCGCGCTCGCCGTCTGCGCCGCGACGACTTCACCCGCCGGCTGGTGCGCGAGAACACGCTGTCGGTCGACGACCTGATCTACCCGGTCTTCGTGGCCGAAGGCCAAGGCCTGGCGCAACCCGTGCCGTCGCTGCCGGGCGTGGTGCGCCATTCACTCGACACCCTGCTGCCCGTGGCTGAAGAATGCGTCGCGCTGGGCATCCCCGTGATGGCGCTCTTTCCGGTGATCGATCCCGCCCTGAAGACGCCCGACGGCATCGAGGCCGCCAACCCGAACGGTCTCATACCGAGCGTGGTCGCCCAATTGAAGAGGCGTTTTCCCGAGCTGGGCATTCTCACCGATGTGGCGCTGGACCCCTACACCAGCCACGGCCAGGACGGCCTCATCGACGAGCACGGCTACGTGCTCAACGAACCCACCATCGAAGTGCTGGTCAAGCAGGCCATGGTGCAGGCACAGGCCGGCGTGGACATCGTCGCCCCCAGCGACATGATGGACGGACGCGTCGGCGCCATCCGCCAGGCGCTCGAAAACAGGCAGTTCATCCATACGCGCATCATGGCCTATTCGGCCAAGTACGCCAGCGCTTTCTACGGCCCCTTCCGTGACGCCGTGGGCTCGGCCTCCAACCTGGGAAAATCCAACAAGCAGGCCTACCAGATGGATCCGGGCAATATCGAGGAGGCCTTGCGCGAAGTGGCGGCCGACCTCGCCGAAGGCGCCGACATGGTGATGGTCAAGCCCGGCATGCCCTACCTGGACGTACTGCGGCGCGTGAAGGATGCGTTCGGCGTGCCGACCTTCGCCTACCAGGTGAGCGGCGAATACGCCATGATCAAGGCCGCCTCCAACAACGGCTGGCTGGACCACGACAAGGTGATGATGGAAGCCCTGCTGGGATTCAAGCGCGCCGGTGCCGACGGCATCCTGACGTACTTCGCCATCGAAGCGGCCCGGCTGCTCACGCGGGCCTGAGTCAACATCCGGACTGCATTTGCGCGTCGACTACGCAGTCGCGTCCGCGCGACTTGGCCGCGTACAGCGCCGAGTCCGCGCGCGCCATCAGGTTAGATAGCGTCTCGCCGCAGCGGTATTCATCCACGCCCGCGCTGAACGTACAGCTCACGTCTATCCGGCCTTCCTCGGCGGACAAAGCCCGGCATTTGTTGCCCACGATCAATCGCCGCAACGACTCGATGCGCGCAAGCGCTTCTTGTTTGCCGGTATCCGTCAACAAGATGCCGAACTCTTCGCCTCCGATCCGGCCGAACAGATCGTCCTGTTGCAGATTCGTCCCGATGAGACGGCCCACATGGGCAAGCACCTGATCGCCCGCCGCATGCCCATGCCTGTCGTTGATCGACTTGAAGTGATCGATATCGATGATCGCCAGGGACGCCGGACCTGCGCCGGACCCGGTCCGCTCCAGCCGCGACTGCGCCCGCTCCATGAAGGCGCGGCGCACCAGGGCGCCGGTCATCGTGTCGATATTTGCCCACCGTTCCAGCCGTTCGGCCAGACGGTCATGCGCCAACATAACCATGCCGATCGACAGAGACGGCAGGGAGAGTATGCCGCTGGCGAGAAATGTCAGATTGATCGGCGTGAGCTGCAGCAAATCCGTCTGCTGCGCCCAGCCCAGGAAATAAGTCATGCCCCGCAATAACCAGGACAACCCGGGCGTTGAAGCTGGGCGACACATAGAGCCAATAGCAGCTGCCCAGAAATATGCCTGCGCAACCGATGTAGGGCAGAACGATGGCAGGCCGCAACCCCTGGAACTGCCGGCATCCTTCGTAGATCAAGGTTATCGAATAGGCCATCAGCGTATTCGACAGGACCAGGGACACGAACTTGGGATAGGGCAGACTCTGCAGCGCGACCAACGCCATCGAGACCATCCAGAGCAGGCCCGCAACGATCCATCGGCGCACACCCGGTATGGCCGCAAATTGCAGCGACCCCAGCATTGCCACACTCATCACGCTGGACAAAATCGCGACGAGCAGAATGCTGACCGGGTTCAGCATGCCTAGCGGGTTGCCAGCACCGTATCGAGCGCCGCGCCGAAACGCGGCGCAACCTGGTAGCCGATAACGCGCGTGGCCAGCTCGCGACCTCCCGGGGCGAAAAAGACCATGCCCGGTGGGCCGAACAGCCTGAAACGCTTGAGTAGCGCGCGATCGGCGGCCGTATTGCGCGTGACATCCGCGCGCAGCAGCAGCATACGGTCCATACGCGCGGCCACGGAGGGTTCGCTGAAGGTATCGCGTTCCATCTCGCGACACGACACACACCAGTCGGCGTAGAAATCCAGCATGACGGGCCTGTCGCTACGCCTCAGCATCGCATCGAGTTCAGCCAAGTTGTGCACCGGAGTGAACTGCGGCGGCCGCACATCGCTGCCCTGCGTCGTTGCCTGCATGCGCGCCGGCGCGCTCAACTGCGACAGGGGCTGCAGCACGTCGCGCCCGCCGCTGGCCGCCCCCACCAGCCAGACCACGCCCGCCAGCGCCAGCAACAACCCCAGGCCCTTGGCGAACATGCGCCCCACGCCCGCCTCGGCGGGCAGCGCATCGAAGGCGCGCAGCATCACTGCGCTTACCACGGCGAGAAAAGCCCAGCCCAGCATCTGCGTCCAGCCCGGCAGCACCGGCATGAGCATCCACCAGGCCGTGGCCAGGAGCAACATGCCGAAAAGACGTTTGACCGATTCCATCCACGGCCCCGTGCGCGGCAGCAAGGCGCCCGCCGAACCGCCCACGGCCAGGAGCGGCACGCCCATGCCCCAGGCCAGCGCGAACAAGGCCGACCCGCCCAGCAGCAGGTCGCCCGTGCGCGAGATATAAAGCAGGGCGCCCGCCAGCGGAGCCGCCACGCAGGGACCCACGATCAGCGCCGAAACGGCGCCCATCATCAAGGCACCCGCATGGCGACCGCCCGGCATGCGGTTGGCCCACGCACTCAAACCCGCCTGCGCCTGCGCCGGCATCTGCAAGACATAGACATCGAACATGGCCAGGGCCAGCAACGCCAGCAGCAGCGCGAATATCGCCAGCGCCCAGGGCGTCTGCAGCCAGGCGGCCAAGCCGGCGCCCGACAGCCCGGCGGCCACGCCCAGCGCGGTGTAGACGATCGACATGCCCAGCACATACGCCGCCGCCAGGCCCAGGCCGCGCCAGCGCGAACGCCGCGCCGCGTCGCCCAGCACCAGCGCCGATACGATGGGAATCATGGGCAGCACGCAAGGCGTGAACGACAGCAGCAGGCCCAGCACCAGAAATACGCCTGCCGTCTTCAGCCAGCCCAGGCCGCCCAGGGCCTGGGCCAGGCCGGTGTCGCCAGCGTGCAGCAAGGCACCCAGGGCTGGCGGCGGGCGCGGCGCAGCGGGCGTATCGATACCCGCGCCTGGCGCCGCGGGCGTCGAGGCACCCAGAATACCCGTGCTGCGGATCGCCGGCATCGATATGCCGGCGACCGCGGCCGCGATGTTCACGCCGCCTGCCTGGGGCAGATCCACGCCGGCCAGGGCATAGCCGCCGGCAACGGGGTTGAGGGTCACGGCATGATCCATGGGCGGATAGCAGATCCCCGCCTCGGCGCAACCCTGGCTGGTCACCGTGAGTACCCACGGCCCGGCGGCTCCGGGCTTGAGCGGCACGCGGATATCCAAGTCATGGTGATAAACCTCCATGTCCTGGTCGAAAACCGGATCGTGCTTGACCTGGCCTTTGGGATAGACAGCGGCGCCCATCCACTGGGCCTGCCCGGCGGCCGGCGCCAGCACGAAGCGTTCTCGGTACAGGTAGTAGCCCGGGGCCACGCGATAATGCAGCACCAGCCTGTCCGGGGCGGCCATCTTCGCCTGCAGCGCGAAGGCCTGCTCGGGCGGCAGGAAGTCGGACTCGCTCTGCGCGGTCGCGCCTTGCCAGCCCGACAGCGCCATCAGGAGCACCCACAGGGCCAGCCGCCCGTATTGTTTCATTCGCTTCAATGCCATTGCACCCGTGTTTGCCGCCGCACCCAGTCCAGGTAGGAATCCAGGCCGTCCTGCGCGCTCACCACCAGCACCTCGGGCACTTCATAGGGATGCAGCTTGGCCAGGGCCTGCATCACCTCTTCCTGGCGCGCGCGGGTCGTCTTGACGACGAGCGGAATTTCCTGGGTGCGTTCGAGTTTGCCCTGCCAGGAATAGACCGACGTTATGGGACCGCCCAGGTGAACGCAGGCCGCCAGGCCGCCATCGACCAGCACCTGGGCAATGCGCTCGGCCAGCGGGGCATCGGGCACATTGCTCAGTACCAGCACGACGTCGTCGTCGCTCTCGCTTTTCATTGTTCTCATGGACACTTTCCAGAAGCCCGATCAGGCCGAAGTCCTCATTCTAAAACGGCCACGGCCCCGCGCACGATCCGCGGCCTGCGGCGCCGGCATGGCCTTGCCGTGGATCGGCGCTATTGCATATTCCAGCGAAATGCCGCAGATGCATGCCCGGCGACGCGCACGTCCCGCTTCTGTTCTTCATGCTTGTACCGGGCGTAGACCGCATACTCGCCAGGCGGCAGCTTGACCAGCATGAAAGGCCCCTGCGATACCGCCTCGAGCACCTTCGTGCCGTCGCGCTTGAGGATGCGGATATGGACGTCGGCGATATATTGACCACCCAGGCCGGAGAACTGCAGGGCCAAGGGCCAGTTCGGCGCTTCGCGCTTGAATGCCTGCGATTCGTCCTGCCCTACTCCGCCGGAGGTATAACTTATCTGGCCGCGCGAGTAGAGCGTGGGCAGGCCCGCGGCCTGCGCGTAAGGGCTGCCTGCCGTCCCGGCCACAGCCAAGACCACCGCCAGCAGCGTTGTTTTGACAAATCGAACATCCGGCTTTTCCATTGAACTTCTCCCTTGTGTAAGGGCCGCCATGGCATGCGCAACTGTTCCGATGGCAATGTGCGGCCCGGAATATTTTCGCGCGAAGCCGCCCGTGCGGCAAAAATGAAAAACGGGCCGGGTTTATGCAACCCGGCCCGTCTCATGCTTGGCTCTCGCCCTGCGCGATTACTCGGCGCTGGCTTCGCCTTCCTGGGGTTGCGGACGATCGACCAGTTCCATGAAAGCCATGGGGGCGTTGTCACCCTGGCGAAAGCCCATCTTCAACACGCGGGTATAGCCGCCATTGCGGGTGGCGTAGCGCGGGCCGATTTCGGCGAACAGCTTGAGGACGGCATCGCGATCGCGCAGGCGGGCGAAGGCCAGGCGCTTGTTCGCCAGGGTGGGCTGCTTGCCCAGGGTGATCAGGGGTTCGATGACGCGGCGCAGTTCTTTCGCCTTGGGCAGTGTGGTCTTGATCGCTTCGTGCTGAATCAGCGAAACGGCCATGTTGCGGAACATGGCAAGACGGTGGCTGCTGGTGCGGTTGAGTTTGCGCAGACCATTACCGTGACGCATGGTGTATTTCCTTTGAATCTACATGACGGCCTTTTGGGCCATCGGGTTATCCGGCTCTTCTATCGAAGGTTCGCGGGCCGGTGCAAAAAATGGGTTCCCTCAAGGCCGCAGCAGATCCGGCTTTGCCGGTCTGCTTGCGGCGCCCTCTTGAGGGGGAAGCGCCGCAGGCGCTTGGGGGGTGGTCTATTACGGGCGTTCCAGGCCCAGGGGCGGCCAGTTCTCGAGCTTCATGCCCAGGGTCAGGCCGCGTGCGGCCAGCACTTCCTTGATCTCGTTGAGCGACTTGCGACCCAGGTTCGGGGTCTTGAGCAATTCGTTCTCGGTGCGCTGGATCAGGTCGCCGATGTAGTAGATATTTTCGGCCTTCAGGCAGTTGGCCGAACGCACCGTCAGCTCCAGGTCATCGACCGGGCGCAGCAGGACAGGGTCGATCTGCGGTGCGCTGCCGCGAGCATCGCTGCCATAGCTGCTTTCGGCGGCGCCTTCCAGGGCGGCGAAGACCGAGATCTGGTCCATCAGGATGCGGGCCGACTGACGCACGGCTTCCTCGGGCGAGATGACGCCGTTGGTCTCGATGTCCAAGACCAGCTTGTCCAGGTCGGTGCGCTGCTCGACCCGGGCGCTTTCAACGGCGTAGCTCACGCGGCGCACGGGCGAGAACGAAGCGTCCAGCACAATACGTCCGATGGTGTGGCCGCGGTCTTCGGACAGCGCGCGCACATTGCCCGGCACATAGCCGCGCCCCTTCTCGACCTTGATCTGCATTTCCAGCTTGCCGGCTTCGGTCAAGCTGCAGATGTGATGATCGGGATTGATGATCTCGACGTCGTGGGGCAGCTCGATATCGCTGGCGCGCACCTCGCCGGCGCCGGTCTTGCGCAGCACCAGGGTGACATCGTCGCGGCTGTGCAGCTTGAACACCACGCCCTTCAAGTTCAGCAGAATGTCGACCACGTCTTCGCGCACGCCGGTGATGGTCGAGTATTCATGCACCACGCCCGTCATCTGGACTTCGGTGGGCGCATAGCCGGTCATCGACGACAGCAGAATGCGACGCAGGGCGTTACCCAGCGTGTGGCCGTAGCCGCGCTCGAAGGGCTCCATCACGATCTTGGCGTGATTGAGGCCGACGGGCTCGACTTCGATGGAGCGCGGCTTGAGAAAACCTTGAGTGGACATCTTGGTAGGATCCTTTTCAATACCCTCGGCTCGTTACACCGATAAGGCTGATGGATGAAGGGGAAAAACGGGCTGGAAAAAGAATCTTTCTAAACACACCGAGGCTGCCTGCGGGAATCCCGAAGCTCGCCCTTGAAACGGGCTGCGCTTCGGATTCCTTCCGGAAGCCTCGGCTCGCGGCAAGTGCATGCCGCGGTCGCGTCAATTTCGATTAACGCGAGTACAGTTCGACGACCATCGATTCGTTGATGTCGCGGGCGACGTCAGCGCGATCGGGCATGGCCTTGAAGGTACCGGTCATTTTGGTGGCGTCGACGTCTACCCACTGGGGGATGCCGATGCTGGTCGCCAGGTCGAGCGACTCCTTGACACGGCCTTGCTTCTTAGCCTTTTCACGCACAGAAACCACGTCGCCGGCCTTGACGATCATCGAGGCGATATCGGCGGTGTGGCCGTTCAGTTCGATGGCGCGGTGGCTGACCAGCTGGCGAGCCTCGGCGCGGGTCGAACCGAAACCCATGCGGTAGACAACGTTGTCCAGGCGCGATTCGAGCAGCTGGATCAGCGTTTCGCCGGTGTTGCCGCGGCGACGCTCGGCTTCGGCGAAGTATTTGCGGAATTGCTTTTCCAGCACGCCGTACATGCGCTTGAGCTTTTGCTTTTCACGCAGCTGCAGGCCATAGTCGGAGGTACGGGCACCCGAGGTGCGGCCGTGTTGACCAGGCTTGGAATCCAGCTTGCACTTGGAGTCCAGCGAGCGGCGGGCGCTCTTGAGGAAAAGATCGGTGCCCTCGCGGCGCGAGAGTTTGCACTTGGGGCCAATATAACGAGCCATGTTGGTTCCCTTTAAATACGACGACGCTTCGGCGGACGGCAGCCGTTGTGCGGAATGGGCGTGATGTCGGCGATGCTGGTGATCTTGATGCCCAGGGCATTCAGAGCACGAACCGACGACTCGCGACCGGGGCCGGGGCCCTTGATGCGCACTTCGAGATTCTTGATGCCGTATTCCATTGCGACGCGGCCGGCCGTTTCGGCGGCAACCTGAGCGGCGAACGGGGTCGATTTGCGCGAGCCCTTGAAGCCGGCGCCGCCCGAAGTCGCCCACGACAGAGCGTTGCCCTGGCGGTCGGTGATGGTGATGATGGTGTTGTTGAACGAAGCGTGGACGTGCGCGATGCCGTCCGAGACGTTCTTCTTGACCTTTTTGCGCACACGCGAGGCGGCGCCAGTAGAAGCCTTGGCCATGTTCTCTTCCTCGGATTATTTCTTCAGGGACGCAGCAGCGCGACGCGGACCCTTGCGGGTGCGTGCGTTGGTGCGGGTACGCTGGCCACGCACGGGCAAACCGCGCTTGTGACGCATGCCGCGATAGGTTCCCAGGTCGATCAGACGCTTGATCGAGAGCTGAACTTCACGACGCAGATCGCCTTCGACCGTGAATGTACCCACGCCTTCGCGGATGCGCTCGAGTTCGGCGTCGGACAGGTCCTTGACCTTCTTGGTGACGGGCACGCCAGCGACTTCGCAAATCTTGCGAGCGCGAGTGCGACCGATACCGAAGATGGCGGTCAGGCCGATCTCAGTGTGCTGTTGCGGCGGAATGTTGATGCCGGCAATACGGGCCATAACGTTTCCTTAGTAGTTCCGTTGCTTCAGGGGTCCGTCGCCGGATCAGCCCTGACGCTGCTTGTGACGCGGGTCGGTGCAGATGACACGCACCACGCCGTGACGTTTGATGATTTTGCAGTGGCGGCAAATCCGCTTAACCGATGCCATTACTTTCATGGTTGACTCCTAATTTTCCGAAATCCTACCGATCACTTAGACCGGAATACGATCCTGGCTCGCGTCAGGTCATAGGGCGTGAGTTCCACTGTGACCTTGTCGCCCGGCAGGATCCGGATGTAATGCATGCGCATCTTGCCGGAAATATGGCCCAGCACGATGTGGCCGTTTTCAAGCTTGACGCGAAAAGTTGCGTTGGGAAGGTTCTCGATAACCTCGCCTTGCATCTGGATAACGTCGTCCTTGGACATTGTTCTGTTTACCGCAGCGGCAGGCTGCCCGTCCCCTTGAAGTTAGCCTTCTTGAGCAGCGAATCATACTGTTGCGACATCATGTAAGCCTGCACCTGAGCCATGAAGTCCATGGTAACGACGACAATAATCAGCAAGGACGTGCCACCGAAGTTGAACGGAACGTTCCAGTGCATGACCATGAACTCGGGCAGCAAGCACACCAGGGTGACATACAGACCGCCGGCCAGCGTCAGGCGCATCAGGATCTTGTCGATATAGCGCGCCGTCTGCTCGCCGGGACGGATCCCAGGCACGAATGCACCGCTCTTCTTCAGATTGTCCGCCGTCTCGCGGCTGTTGAACACCAGCGCCGTGTAGAAGAAACAGAAGAAGATGATCGCGATCGAATACAGGGTGATGTAGAGCGGCTGGCGCGGCTGCAGAGCGGCCGCCAGATCACGCAGCCACATCATCTTGCCACTGGTCGAGAACCAGCTGGTGACCGTTGCAGGGAACAGGATGATCGACGAGGCAAAGATCGGCGGGATCACGCCGGCCATATTCACCTTGAGCGGCAGGTGCGAACTCTGGCCGCCGTACACTTTGTTGCCCACCTGGCGCTTGGCGTAGTTCACCGTGATTTTGCGCTGGCCGCGTTCGACGAACACGACGAAGCCCGTCACCAGAACCACCAGCGCAAGGATGAAGAGCGCCGACAGCACGGACATGGAGTTGGTGCGCACCAGGTCCAGCAGAGCGCCCATCGAGGAGGGCAGGCCCGAGACAATACCGCCGAAGATCAGGATCGAGATGCCGTTGCCCAGACCGCGCTCGGTGATCTGCTCGCCCAGCCACATGACGAACATGGTGCCGGTAACCAGCGTGACCACCGTCGTGACGCGGAACACGATGCCGGGATCGACCACCAGGCCGTGCTGAGATTCCAGCGCAACCGAAATGCCGACCGCCTGCACCAGCGCCAGCACCACGGTGCCGTAACGGGTGTACTGGGTGATCTTGCGCTGGCCCGCCTGACCCTCCTTCTTAAGGGCTTCGAGCGAAGGCATCACCACCGCCATCAATTGCATGATGATGGAAGCGGAGATGTAGGGCATGATCCCCAGGGCGAACACGGAGAAGCGCGACAGGGCGCCGCCCGAGAACATGTTGAACAGGCCAAGAATCCCGCCCTGGTTCTGGCGGAACAGATCCGACAGCGCATCCGGGTTGATGCCGGGAACGGGAATGTGCGTGCCCAGGCGGTAGACGACCAGGGCGAGCGCCAGGAACACGAGACGGCGCTTGAGATCGCCGTATCGGTCAGCCTTGCCAGGAGTCTGTGCTTTAGCCACGCGTCACCTCAACTTATTCAGCGATCGAACCGCCAGCCGCCTCGATCGAGGCGCGGGCGCCGGCCGTAGCGGAAATGCCACGCAGCGTAATCTTGCGCGACAGCTCGCCCGACTTGATCACCTTGGCGTAACGGACCTGCTGGCCAACCACGCCGGCGGCCTTCAGGGCTTGCACATCAATTTCGTCGATGGGCAGGGCCTGGAGTTCCGACAGGCGGATCTGGGCGTACAGGTGCTGTCCCAGCGGCGTGAAGCCGCGCTTGGGCAGACGGCGATGCAGAGGCATCTGGCCGCCTTCGAAACCGACTTTGTGAAAGCCGCCCGAACGCGACTTCTGGCCCTTGTGGCCACGGCCGGCGGTCTTACCCAGACCCGAACCGATGCCACGGCCGACGCGGCGCTTGGCGTGCTTGCTGCCCTCTGCGGGCTTGAGCGAATTGAGTTCCATAACCGTTCCTTAGACTTCCGAGACGGAGACGAGATAGTCTACTTTGCGGATCATCCCGCGAACCTCGGGCGTGTCAATCAGCACGCGGGTGCTGTTGACCTTGCCCAGGCCCAGGCCTTTGACGGTGGCACGGTGGTCGGCTTTGGTGCCGATCACAGAGCGCACCAGCGTGACTTTGAGCTGCTTCTGAGCCATGATTTACCCCAGGATCTCTTCGACGGACTTGCCGCGCTTGGCAGCAACTTCCGACGGCGTCATGGAGGCGCGCAGACCGTTGAGCGTAGCGCGGACCATGTTGTAGGGGTTGCTCGAGCCGAGACTCTTGGCAACCACGTTGCGCACGCCCATCACGTCGAAGATGGCGCGCATCGGGCCGCCGGCGATCACGCCGGTACCCTCAGCGGCGGGCGAGATCAGCACCTTCGAGGCGCCGTGCTTGCCGACCACGGTGTGATGCAGCGTGCCGTTCTTCAGAGCGACCTTGAACATGCCGCGGCGGGCCTGTTCCATCGCCTTCTGGACCGAGACCGGCACTTCACGCGCCTTGCCCTTGCCCATGCCGATGCGGCCATCGCCGTCGCCGACCACGGTCAGCGCGGCAAAGCTCATGGTGCGACCACCCTTGACGACTTTGCTCACGCGGTTGACCGCGATCATTTTTTCGCGCAGACCGTCGTCGTTCTCTTTTTCGGCGGCGTTCTTGCTTTGTACCTTAGCCATTTGACTGATCCTCGCTTAGAACTTCAGGCCGGCTTCACGGGCGGCGTCGGCCAGGGCCTTGACGCGACCGTGATAACGGAAGCCAGAACGGTCGAAGGCAACCAGCTCGATGCCGACGGCCTTGGCCTTCTCGGCAACGCGCTTGCCCACCAGAACGGCGGCGGCGGTGTTGCCGCCCAGGCCGGTCTTGCCCGCCAGTTCGGCGCGCACCTCGGCTTCCAGCGTCGAAGCGCTGACCAGCACGCGGTCGCCTTCCGGCGAAATGATGTTGGCGTAGATGTGCTGGTTCGAGCGGAAGATCGAGAGGCGATGCACGCGCAGCTCGGCGATCTTGCGACGGGTCGGAACCGCACGACGCAAACGGGAAAGTTTCTTGTCCATGATTCGTCCTTGCGTGCGCCGTTATTTCTTCTTGGTCTCTTTGATGACCACGCGCTCGTCCGCATAGCGCACACCCTTGCCCTTGTAGGGTTCGGGTTCGCGGTAGGCTCGGATTTCAGCGGCCACTTGACCGACGACTTGCTTGTCGGCGCCCTTGATGATGATTTCCGTCTGGCTGGGGCACTCGGCCTTCACGCCATCGGGCAGCGCGTGCAAGACGTCGTGCGAGAAGCCCAGCTGCAGCTTGACGGCATTGCCGGCAATCGAGGCGCGGTAACCCACGCCGACCAGCGTCAGCTTGCGCTCGAAGCCCTTGCTCACACCGGTGACCATGTTGTTGACCAGGGCACGGATGGTGCCCGACATGGCGTTGGCGTGACGGTCTTCGCTCAGCGCGGCGAACGTCAGCTTGCCGTCATCCTGGTGGATGGCGACTTCGCCGGTCAGCGACTGGGTCAACGTGCCCAGCGGGCCCTTGACGGTGATCTGGCCGGCGCCGATATTGGCTTCGACGCCCTTGGGCAGTTCGACCGGATATTTAGCGATACGTGACATGAGAATTGCTCCTTAGGCCACGTAGCACAGGACTTCGCCGCCCACGCCGTTGGCGCGGGCCTTGCGGTCGGTCATCACGCCGCGCGAGGTCGAAACAATAGCCACGCCCAAGCCGTTCATGACCGGAGGAATGCTGCTGCGGCCCTTGTAGATACGCAGGCCGGGCTTCGATACGCGTTCGATGCGCTCGATGACCGGACGTCCGGCGTAGTACTTCAGGGTGATTTCGAGTTCAGGCTTGGCCTGGTCGCCCTTGATCTGGAAACCGTCGATGTAGCCTTCGTCAGCCAGCACGGCGGCAATGGCCACCTTCAGCTTCGACGAGGGCATGGCCACGGTAACCTTGTCCACTTGCTGCGCATTACGAATGCGAGTCAGCATATCGGCGATGGGATCGCTCATGCTCATTTCTGTTCTCCTTACCAGCTGGCCTTGGTCATGCCGGGGATTTCGCCCCTCATGGCCATTTCACGCAGTTTGTGGCGGGTAAGGCCAAACTTGCTGAACACGCCGCGGGGACGGCCGGTGACAACGCAGCGATTACGCTGACGCGTGGGATTGGCATTGCGCGGCAGTTGCTGCAGCTTTAGGCGAGCCTGGTAACGCTCTTCGTCGGTCTTGGATTGATCGTCGATGATCGCTTTGAGCTCGGTGCGCTTGCCGGCGAATTTCTCGGCCAGCCTGGCGCGCTTGATGTCGCGATTGATGAGGGAAAGTTTAGCCACGTCGACAGCCCCTTAGTTACGGAACGGGAAGCTGAAGGCGGTCAGGAGCGCCTTGGCTTCTTCGTCAGTCTTGGCGGTGGTGGTGATGCTGATGTTCAGCCCACGCAGCGCGTCGATCTTGTCGTATTCGATTTCGGGGAAAATGATCTGCTCTTTCACCCCGATGTTGTAGTTGCCGCGACCGTCGAAAGCACGACCCGAGATACCGCGGAAGTCGCGTACGCGAGGCAGCGCGACCGCAACCAGGCGATCGAGGAATTCGTACATGCGCTGGCCGCGCAGGGTCACCATGCAGCCGATCGGATAGTTTTCGCGGATCTTGAAACCGGCGATCGCTTTCTTGGTTTTGGTGATCACGGGCTTCTGGCCGGCGATCTTGGTCAGATCGGACACGGCGTGCTCGATGACCTTCTTATCGGCCACGGCTTCGGAAACACCCATGTTCAGCGTGATCTTGGTGATGCGGGGCACCTCCATGACGCTCTTGTAGCCGAACTGGGCCTTCAGGTCGCCGGCGACCTTGTTCTTGTAAAAATCTTGCAAGCGAGACATGTCTTATCGCCCCTTATGCCTTGACGCCGACGACGGCGCCATTGGAACGGAACACACGCACCTTCTTGCCATCCACTTCCGTGAAGCCGACGCGATCACCCTTGCCGGTGGCAGGATTGAACAGCGCGATGTTGGAAACATGGATGGGCATCGTCTTGTCGACAATGCCGCCAGGCTGGTTGGCCATGGGATTGGGCTTGGTGTGCTTCTTGACGACATTGATGCCTTCGACCAGAACGTGGTCGGCATCGATGCGGGACAGCACGGTGCCGCGACGACTCTTGTCGCGGCCGGTCAGCACGACGACTTCGTCGCCTTTACGGATCTTGTTCATCGTGGGCTCCTTACAGCACTTCGGGGGCCAGCGACACGATCTTCATGAACTTCTCGGTACGCAGTTCGCGCGTAACGGGTCCGAAGATGCGGGTGCCGATGGGCTCCAGCTTGGCATTGAGCAGCACGGCGGCGTTGCCGCCGAAACGGATCAGCGAACCGTCCTTGCGGCGCACGCCCTTGGCGGTGCGAACCACCACGGCGTTGTAAATTTCGCCTTTCTTGACGCGGCCACGGGGGGCGGCGTCCTTGACGCTGACTTTGATGACGTCGCCGATGCCGGCATAACGGCGCTTGGAGCCGCCGAGCACCTTGATGCACATCACAGAGCGTGCACCCGTGTTATCGGCCACGTCCAGCGTGGTCTGCATTTGGATCATGATTTTTCCTGTTCCAACTTAGTCGAGCTGGGCAAAACCGCTTCGTTTTTTCTTTACGAACCGGGCTTGCTCATTTCAACCAGTTTTGGTCCCGTAGGGCCCCTGGCGCAACTTGCGTCGCCCCAGCAACCCGGGTTGAAATCTTGCGGCAAATAATTTTTGTGCTCTCAAGCTGTTGGCGCGCCATTTCCGCACCAAACCCGCCTTCCCGCACACCCTCCCCAAAGCATTTCGGGGAAAGAGCTAAGCATTCTAGCGCGCCTTTCAGGGTTTACGCAAGTACTTTCTTGCCATGTGGTTTAGACTGATAGGCGCCCGGCCATGAACGCGCGGCTCCTGCGCGTTCGCCCCTCTTTTTTGGAGTCCGATCGCATCATGTACGAATCCCTAGCCCTTTACATCAACGGCGAATTCATCGGCGGCGACGGCCGCAAGACGGAAGACGTCGTCAACCCCGCCACCCAGGAAGTCCTCGGGCAGTTGCCCCACGCCACCCAGGCCGACCTGGACCATGCCCTGGAATCGGCCCAGCGCGCCTTCGAATCCTGGAAGCGGTCCTCGCCCATGGATCGTTCGGCCATCCTGCGCAAAGTCGCCGAGCTGGCCCGCGCCAACGCCAAGGAGATCGGTCGCAATATGACGCTGGACCAGGGCAAGCCCCTGGCCGAATCTGTCGGCGAGATCGTATCCTGCTCCGAGCACCTGGACTGGGCCGCCGAGGAATGCCGCCGCCTCTACGGCCGTGTGATCCCGCCGCGCAACCCGGACGTGCGCCAGATCGTCATCCGCGAGCCGGTCGGCGTCTGCGCCGCCTTCACGCCCTGGAATTTCCCCTACAACCAGGCCATCCGCAAAGTCGCCGCCGCGATCGCCTCGGGCTGCACGATGATACTCAAGGGCCCGGAAGACTCGCCCAGCGCCATCATGGCGATCGCCCGCATGTTCCACGAAGCAGGGCTGCCCAAGGGCTGCCTGAACATCGTTTGGGGCAAGCCGGCCGAGATCTCGGACTACCTGATCCGCTCGCCTATCGTGCGCAAGGTCAGCTTCACCGGCTCGGTGCCGGTGGGCAAGCAACTGGCGGCACTGGCCGGCCAGTACATGAAGCGCGGCACCTGGGAGCTGGGCGGCCACTCGCCCGTAATGGTGTTCGACGACGCCGACATCGACCGCGCCGCCACCATGCTGGCCAAGTTCAAGATCCGCAATGCCGGCCAGGTGTGCGTCTCGCCCACCCGCTTCTATGTGCAAAAGGGCGCCTACGACCAGTTCCTGGCCAAATTCACCGACGTGCTCAAGGGCATCAAGGTGGGCAACGGCTTGGAAGCCGGCATCGATATGGGTCCGCTGGCCCACGAGCGCCGCGTGCCCGCCGTCGAGAGGTTCGTCGAGGACTCGGTCAAGCGCGGCGGCAAGATCGTGCTGGGCGGCGATGCGCCCCAGGGCAAGGGCTTCTTCTTCAACCCGACCGTGATCACCGACTTGCCCGACGACGCCATGCTGATGACCGAAGAGCCCTTCGGCCCGATCGCGCCGGTGGTGCCCTTCACCGATGTGGACGAGGTGCTCAAGCGCGCCAACAGCCTGCCTTTCGGCCTGTCGTCCTATGTGTTCACCAACTCGCTGCAGACGGCCACCAAGGTGTCCAACGGCATCGAGGCCGGCATGGTCAACATCAACCACTTCGGTAGCGCGCTGGCCGAAACGCCCTTCGGCGGCGTGAAGGACAGCGGCATCGGCAGCGAAGGCGGCACCGAGATGTTCGACGGCTACCTGGTGACCAAGTTCATCACGCACGTTTGACGCAGCCTACCAGGGCTATGCCATGCAAAACGGGCCCGCCTCCCCATCGGCCTCTTCGTTCTCGCGTGCCCTGGTTTCCAGCATCGTCGGGTTGCTCCTCACCCTCGGTCTGGCCCTGCTTATCGCCATAGCCTGGCAGGGCGTGGCCAGCACCGAGCAGGCGTCCCGGCAGGAGATCAAAGAGACACTGGAACGCTCTGCAGACCATTTGCAAGCCCTGGTCCACGCTGCCGAGCTGACGGCCAGATCCGTGGAGCGCGTCGCGCGCACGGATCGGGTCGATTCGGCCACGCTTCTGCCCGCCCTGCAAACCTTGCAGGCTGCGTTCGACCAACAGCCGGACCTTAGCTATCTCGGCATCGTTCTCCCGAAAACCGGCGAATACGGCAATCTGGAACGAACCGCCGACGGCACGGTGCTGCTCTGGCTCTTTCCAGGAAACAGGCCGATCGACCCGACCGTGCGCAATTTTGTCCTGACGGACACGGGTTTCGTGCCGCACTTGCACTATCCCACTGACGGCTACGACCCGCGCAAACGGCCGTTCTACCAGGCCGCCCTGGCCGACGGCAAGGCGGACGGCATCTGGATGCCGGCCTATCGATGGATAGTCCATACCGACACCCGCGAGGAGCTCTGGGGATTCAGTTACGTGAAGGCGCTGCGCAACAGCGATGGGACGCTGCTGTGCGTGATCGACACCGATTTCGACATGCCGGCCCTGAACCGCTTCCTACGGTCCCTTTCCAAGGAATACCACGCACAGTTGCGGGTCGTGGAGCTGGGGCCGACGCCGCGTCTGATCGGCGCGCCGGGCGCCAACGCCATGCCGCTGCCGCTGCCCAAGGAGCTGGCGCCGCTGGCGCGCAGCACCTCCGGCGCCGCGGTTTCCGTAGACCGCATCTCTCTGGATGGCACTATGCAATGGGTGGCCGCGCGCCGCATTGCGCTCAAGGGCGGCATCTCGTGGCTGCTGGTGGTCTCGCGCGCGGCGCCGTTTATCGAGATGCCGCTGCGCCACCAGCTCTATGCGGTGCTAGGCATGGGTATGGCTATCGCGCTGGGCCTGGTACTGCTTTCAGTGCGCATCGCCCGCCGCTTCGGCATGCCGCTGGCTGAATTGGAAAGGCGCGTGGCCGCCATCGGCCAGCCGGCGGTCGACCCACCCCAAGCCCGGACACCGTCGTCGGTGAACAATTTCCTGGAAACCAAGCGCCTGGGCGAGTCGCTGGACCGGATGATCGCCGAGCGCGAGCAGGCCGAAGCGAATCTGCGGGCTCTGGCGATGTACGATCATCTGACCGGCTTGGCCAATCGCAACTTGATCGAGGAGCGGATCGCGACGGCCATCGTGCATGCCCGGCGCCATGGCACGCTGCTGGCGCTGCTCTACATCGATCTGGATCGATTCAAAGTCGTCAATGACGGTTACGGCCACCTATTCGGCGATGCCGTGCTCAGGGCCGTAGCCAAGCAGCTTGCCGAACTGGTGCGCCCGCACGACACAGTGGCCCGGCTCGGCGGCGACGAATTCCTTATTCTCCTGACCCCTCTCACGCGATCGAGCGATGCCGGCCTGGTCGCGCGCAAGATCGTCGCCTGCCTGGACAGCCCGCTCCTCGTGCAGGACCGAAAAATCCATCTCTCGGGCAGCGTAGGCGTGAGCGTTTTTCCCAAGGACGGCGAAACCGGCCAGACCTTGGTCGACAACGCCGACATGGCGATGTATCGAGCCAAAGAGCTGGGCCGCAATACCTGGCAGTTCTTCGCTATCGGCATGAGCCTGGAGACCCAGCACCGAGTCGACCTGGAAATCAAGCTACAAGCCGCGATCGGAACAGGCCAGCTGTCCTTGGCCTATCAGCCCAAGATCAACCTGGACAGCGGCCGCATCACCGGCTGCGAAGCGCTGCTGCGCTGGCGCCACCCCGAGCTGGGCGATGTGCCGCCAGACCAATTCATCCCCATCGCCGAAGATTCGGGCCTGATCGTGCCCATTGGCGACTGGGTATTGCGCATGGCCTGCATGCAGGCACGGGCCTGGATGCAGGCCGGACTGCCCTGTGTCTGCGTTGCGGTAAATCTCTCGGTGCGCCAGTTCCTGCAGCAGGACGTCATAGCCTGGGTGGCGCGCACCCTGCAAGACACGCAGCTGCCGCCTGGTTGCCTGGAGCTGGAACTTACCGAAAGCCTGATAGCGCAGGACGCCGAAAAGGTCGTGGAAACGATCGACGCAGTCAAAAAACTCGGCGTGAAGCTGTCCATCGACGATTTCGGAACCGGATATTCCAGCCTCAACTACTTGAAGCGCTTTCGCGTGGATACGCTCAAGATAGATCAATCCTTCGTGCGCAACATGCTGACCGAAAAAGAGGACGAGGCCATCGTGCAAGCCGTGATCGCCCTGGCCCACACGCTGAATTTCAAGGTGATCGCCGAGGGCGTGGAAACCGAGCAGCACTATCGCTTCCTCAGCCGGCATAACTGCGACGAAATTCAGGGCTACTACTTCAGCCCGCCTGTTACGGCGGAGGAGTTCGCAGACATGCTGCGCGAGGGCAAGCGCCTGATCTGAAACGTCAGTCCGATGCCCGTTCGGCGCGGAAGGCCCGCGCCGAAGCGCCGAACCGGCGCTTGAACAGACGGCTGAAATGCGAGGGATGCGCGAACCCTGCCAGGTAGGCCAGTTCCGCGATGCCACGGTGCGCGTGCCGCGGGCTGGCGAGCAGGTCGCGGCAATACAGCAGGCGCTGCTCATAGAGATACGCCTCCACGCCCACGCCCTGGAAGATCCGGTGCAGGTAGCTCGGCGAGATGCCGCAGGCCTGGGCGATAGCCTCGGGCCTGAGGTCCGGATCGCCCAGGTGGCGCTTGATGTAGGACTCGATGCGTTCGCGATGGGCCAGCGTGACGCTGCTGTCGGCCTCCGAGGCCTGGGCCCGGCCGGGCTCGACCAGGAACAGCACGACCAGGTCGAGCAGGCGCTCGCCCAGCTCGGCCACTTCGGCATCGGACCAGTCCCCCAGACCCTTGAACAGCTGCTCCAGATATTGCGCCAGCAGGGCTCCGCGCGGCGAGCCGTCGCCGATGAGCAACTTGTAGAAGGGTTCGATGCGCGCATGACGCCGCTCCAACGACTGGCGCGGAAACGAGATGCTCAGGCTGCGGTAGCCTTGCTCACCCTGGGCCGTCGCGCGATAGGGCGCACTTTGGTTCATCAGGTAGACGCAGCCGGGTTCGACCTGAAACTGCCGACCCGAGCGGGACACCTCCAAAGGCCCGGCCAGCGGCAGACCGAAGGTGTAGAACTCCTGCGACAGCCGCGCCACATTGTGCGACGTGCGCTCGATCTGCTGGCCCTGGTAGTGCAGATCGTTGAACTGGAACCCCGCGCGGCGCACGTACCGCACGCTGCCGGCGAAAGGCTCGGACGCGCCGCGGTGCACTTCGAAGGGGCCGAACGCATCGCTCAGCGTCTCGCGCCACTGTTCGTAACCCTGCGGCCCGCCCTCCAGGATCTGATGCCCGGAACCCCTTGTTGTCATGGCGATGTCTCCTGGGGAACTGCGCCGCCCGGATTTTTACCCAGGCTCCACATTTTATTGACTCAGTCCGCACCCGGTGTGCGATTGTGTTGCGCTCTGTTTTTCCGCGCGCCATAGTCGAACGAAATCCTGACAACTATAACGCCGGGCGCGGACCCGGACACGAGGAAGGAGACATGCGCGACGACGCCACCTGCGCAGCTGAGCAGGCCTGTATAGGGCCTGCCTCGCGCTACATCGGCTGCCTGGGCCGCGAGCTGCATTTCGTCCAATGGGGCGAGGCCTCGGCGCCCGCCGTGTTCCTGTGGCATGGCCTGGCCCGCACCGGACGCGATTTCGACGATCTGGCCCAGGTGCTGGCCGCGCGCTATCGTGTCATTTGCCCCGACACCCCCGGGCGCGGCCTGTCGCAATGGAGCGCCGACCCCATCGCAGACTACCGGCTGGACAGCTATGCCCGCCTGGCGGCCGCCCTGGCCGACGCGCTGCGCCTGCCGCAGCTGCGCTGGGTCGGCACATCCATGGGCGGCGCCATCGGGTTGGTCGCCGCCGCCACCACGCTGCGCGGCAGGATCTCGCACCTGGTGCTCAACGACATCGGCCCCGAACTGCCTGCCCCCGCCGTAGAACGCATCACGACCTATGTCGGCAACCCGCCCGCGTTCGACACCGTGACCGAGCTGGAAGGCTGGCTGCGCCAGGCCTATCGCCCCTACGGCTGGCAAAGCGACGCGCAGTGGCGGCGCATGGCCGAGACTTCGACGCGCCGCCTGCCCGACGGCCGCGTCACGCTGCACTACGATCCGGCCATCGTCGGCCAGTTCCGCCACCATCCGCGCGACTACGACCGCTGGGACGCGTACGACGCCCTGCGCCTGCCGGTACTGCTGCTGCGCGGGGCGCAGTCCGATCTGCTGCCCGAAAGCGTGGCCGACGCGATGACGCGGCGGGGCCCGCGCGCGGCGCGCATCGATTTCCAAGAATGCGGCCACGCGCCGGCCTTGAACGTCCCCCTCCAGATCAACGCCGTGGCCGATTTCCTGGCCCGCCCCGGCGAACTTTGAAAAATGCCACGAAGGAGACATCCATGAAACGACTGTTGCTGGCCGCCCTGGCCGCTTTTGCACTGCAGACCCCGGCCTGGGCGAACGACTTCGTCATCGCCCACGTCTACGACAAGACCGGCCCGCTTGAGGCCTATGCCAAGCAGACCCAGACCGGCCTGATGATGGGCCTGGAATACGCGACCCACGGCACCATGGAAATCGACGGCCGCAAGATCCGCGTGATCGAGAAGGACGATCAGGGCAAGCCCGACGTGGGCCGCGCACAACTGGCCTCGGCCTATGCCGACGACCACGCCGACATCGCCGTGGGTCCGACCTCGTCCGGCGTGGCGCTGGCCATGCTGCCCATCGCCCGGGAGTACCGCAAGATCCTGCTGGTCGAGCCCGCCGTGGCCGACTCAATCACCGGCGCCAAGTGGAACCGCTACATCTTCCGCACCGCCCGCAATTCGTCGCAGGACGCCATCGCCAACGCCACGGTCTTCGACAAGGAAGGCACGTCCATCGCCATGCTGGCGCAGGACTACGCCTTCGGCCGCGACGGCGTCAAGGCGTTCAAGAGCGCGCTCAAGCACGCCAAGATCGTCCACGAGGAATACCTGCCGGTGAACACCACCGACTTCACCGCCGGGGCGCAGCGCCTGTTCGATTCACTCAAAGACAAACCCGGCCGCAAGATCATCTTCATCCTGTGGGCCGGCGCGGGCAATCCGTTCAAGATCGCCGACCTGGATCCCCAGCGCTACGGTATCGAGATCGCCACGGGCGGCAATATCCTGCCAGCCACCGCATCGTGGAAGGCCCTGCCCGGCATGGAAGGCGCCACGTACTACTACTACGGCATGCCCAAGAACCCCATCAACGACTGGCTGGTGGCCGAGCACGAGAAGCGCTACGGCCAGCCGCCCGACTTCTTCACCTGTGGTGGCATGTCCGCGGCGCTGGCCATCGTCGCGGCCCTGAAGAAGACCCATGGCGACTCTGACACCGAGACGCTGATCAAGGCCATGGAAGGCATGAGCTTCGAGACGCCCAAGGGCAAGATGACTTTCCGTGCGCAGGATCATCAGGCCATGCAGAACATGTACCACTTTCGCATCCGCAACAACCCGTCGCTGTCCTGGGCCGAGCAGGACCTGGTCAACGTGATCACGCCCGAACAGATGGACGTGCCCATCCTCAACAAGCGCTGATCGCAACGTGCTGGAAACCCGCGATCTCACCATTCGCTTCGGCGGCCATACGGCCGTGGATCAGGTCAGCTGCCGCTACGAGCCCGGCACGCTGACCGCTGTGGTCGGCCCCAACGGGGCCGGCAAGACGACGTACTTCAACCTGATCTCGGGGCAATTGCGCGCTGACGCGGGCACAGTCCACCTGGACGGGCGCGACCTCACGCCCCTGGGCGTCTCGGCCCGTATGCATGCCGGGCTGGGCCGCGCCTTCCAGCTGACGCAGCTGTTTCCCTACCTGAGCGTGCAGGAGAACATCAGGCTGGCCCTGCAATCGCGGGCACAGGGGGCGAGCTGGCGCCACATCCGTCTGTGGCGCGTCTGGGACACGGATCGAACACTGTTGGAGCGGGCCGACGAATTGCTCGAACGCACGCTGCTGGCGGATCGCCGCGGCCTGCCCGCCGCAAGCCTGCCGCACGGCGACCAGCGCAAACTGGAGATCGCCATGCTGATGGCCCTGTCGCCGCGCGTCTACATGCTGGACGAGCCCACCGCGGGCATGAGCGTGGACGACATGCCCGTCATGCTCGAGCTGATTCGCGGACTCAAGCAGGACAGCGGCAAGATCATCCTGCTCGTCGAACACAAGATGGACGTCGTGCGCGAACTGGCCGACCGCATCGTGGTGCTGCACAATGGCCGGCTCATGGCGGACGGCGAGCCGTCGGAAGTGATCGCATCGGACATCGTGCAGCAGGCCTACCTGGGCACCGCGCCCGACAGGAGCGCCGCGTGAGCGATACGCCGATGCCTTCCCTGCTCGAACTGCGCGGCGTGCACACGCACATCGGCGCCTATCACATCTTGCACGGCGTCGACTTGGCCGTGCCCCCGGGGCAGGTCACCATGCTGCTGGGCCGCAACGGCGCCGGCAAGACCACGACCCTGCGCACCATCATGGGCCTGTGGCGCATCTCGTCCGGCGAGTTGCGCCTGCAGGACCGCATCGTGGGCAACGCGGACCGGCGTATCGCCCCGCCCGATATGGTGGACCAAGGCATCGCCTACGTGCCCGAGAACATGGGCATCTTCGCCGATCTGAGCGTACAGGAAAACATGCTGCTGGCTGCCCGCAAGGCGCGCAGGGCCGCCGACCTGGATACCGCACGCCTGGATTGGATATTCGGCTTCTTTCCCGCGCTGCGCAAATTTTGGCTGCATCCGGCCGGCAAGCTGTCCGGCGGACAGAAGCAGATGCTGGCCGTGGCGCGCGCCATTGTCGAGCCGCGCCGGCTGCTGCTGGTAGACGAGCCCAGCAAGGGCCTGGCGCCGGCCATCGTGCAGAACATGATCGAGGCCTTCGCCGAGCTCAAGCGCGACGCCACCACAGTGCTGCTGGTCGAGCAGAACTTCGACTTCGCGCGCCGCCTGGGCGATCGCGTCGCGGTCATGGACAACGGCCGGATCGTGCATCACGGCGATATGGCCGAACTCGCCCGGGACGGCTCTTTGCAGACCCGCCTGCTGGGCCTTTCCCTGGACAGCCATCAATGAACGCAAGCACCCATGACACGCCGCTGCCCGGCACGCGCTTGGATCCCATTCCCATGCTGATGGTCGCCGGCCTGGCGCTCATCGCCCTGCCGCTGGTCGACGGATTCTCGACCTGGCTCACGCTCACCGTGGCCGGCCTGGCCATGGGCATGATCATCTTCATTGTGGCCTCCGGCATGACGCTGGTGTTCGGCCTCATGGATGTGCTGAACTTTGGGCACGGCCTGTTCATCACGCTGGGCGCCTATGTCGCGTGCAGCGTGATGGGGGGCATGACGGGCTGGACCCAAGCGGACAGCCTGCTCGCCAACCTGGGCGCGATCTTGCCCGCCGCCGTGATCGGAATGCTGGTCGCCGGTGCGGTGGGCGCGGTTTTCGAACGTCTCATCGTGCGGCCGGTGTACGGACAGCATCTGAAGCAGATCCTCATCACCGTGGGCGGCCTGATCGTGGGCGAAGAACTCATCAAGGCCATCTGGGGCCCGCAGACGCTACCGTTCGCGCTGCCGCAAGCCTTGAGCGGCGCCGTGCTCATGGGCGATGCCGCCGTCGAAAAATTCCGCTTGCTGGCCCTGGCCGTCGGCGTGCTGGTTCTGCTGCTCATGCTGTGGGTGCTCAACCGCACCAAACTCGGCCTACTGATACGCGCCGGCGTGGAAAACCGCGAGATGGTCGAAAGCCTGGGCTATCGCATCCGCCATCTCTTTATCGGCGTGTTCGTGGCCGGCGCCATGCTGGCCGGCCTGGGCGGTGTGCTGTGGGGCATGTACCAGCAGGCCGTCATTCCGCAACTGGGTTCGCAGGTCAACATCCTCATCTTCATCGTGATCATGATAGGCGGCATGGGCTCGACCCTGGGCTGTCTGATCGGCTCGTTGCTGGTTGGCCTGATGGCCAACTACACCGGCTTTCTCGTGCCCAAGGCCGCGCTCTTCTCCAACATCGCCCTGCTCATCGTCATCCTGATGTGGCGGCCGCAGGGCGTCTACCCGGTCGCATCGCGCTGACCCTCCTTGCATCGGCCCGCCTATGCCTCGCATCCTCTCGGGCGATCTGCCCCGCAGCCGCATCCTGGCGGCGCTGCTGCTGCTGACACTGGTCGCGTTGGCGATCGCGCCCTTCCTCTTTCCCGGCCCGCGCGCGCTGGCGGTCGCGGGCAAGGTGCTGGTGTTCATCGTCCTGGTGGCCAGCTACGATCTCTTGCTGGGCTATACCGGCATCGTCAGCTTCGCCCACACCATGTTTTTCGGCATCGGCGCATATGGTGTGGCCATCGCCAGCACCGCAATGGGTTCGAGCTGGAGCGCCATCGCACTGGGTACGGGCGCCGCGCTGCTGCTGTCCCTGGTGTTGGCCGCCGTCGTCGGACTGGTCAGCCTGAGGGTACGCGCGATCTTCTATGCCATGATCACGCTGGCCATTGCGTCGGCATTCCAGACACTGGTGTCGCAGCTGTCCGACCTGACCGGCGGCGAGGACGGCCTGAGCTTCGACGTGCCGCGCCTGCTGAGTCCGGCTTTCCGACTATTTCAAGGCCGGGTGTTCGGCGTCGCGGTGGATGGCGGCATCGTTGGCTATTACCTCATGTTCCTGGTCTGCGCGATGCTGTTCCTGGCCATGCTGCGCATCGTCAACTCGCCTTTCGGGCGGGTGCTGCAAGCCATACGCGAGAATGCCTTTCGCGCCGAGGCCATCGGTTTTCGCACCGTGGTCTACCGCAGCGGTTCCAATGTGCTAGCCGCCGCCTTCGCCACCCTGGCGGGCGCGCTGTACGCGCTCTGGCTGCGCTACAACGGACCCGATACCACCCTGTCCTTCGAGATCATGCTCAACATTCTGCTGATGTTGGTGATCGGCGGCATGGGTACCCTGTACGGCGCGGTGCCGGGCGCGGCGATCTTCGTGCTGGCGCAAAGCTATCTACAGGATGGCCTGCGCCTGTTGCACCACGCGCTGTCCGGCCTCGGGCCGGTCGCGGCTCTTTTCCAGCCGGATCGCTGGCTACTGTGGCTGGGGCTTCTGTTCGTGCTGTCGGTCTATTATTTCCCCACAGGCATCGCCGGCCGCCTGCGCGAGCTCGGCAGACGCGGCGTTCGCGCAGGCCCTTATTGATTCGGCCCTTAAACAGTATCAAGCAGCGTACTTGACACGAGGATCGCGAAAGTAGGCTTTGACGCGTTCCGGCTCGCTGCCGATCACGGCCATATGTGCTTCAGTGGCGGCGCGAAGTTTGGCCTTGGTGCGTGCCGGTACCTTGCGACGGATAACGTGTTTGAGATCGGCGTTGAGACGTTCCTCCGGATTGAGTTCGGGGCTGTAGCTGGGTAGATAGAACACCTCCATCTGATCGACATGCTCGGCCAGCCACTGCTTGACCGGCTTGCAGTGATGCACGCCCAGGTTGTCCAGGATCAGAAACACCTTGCGCTCGGTGTCCGCGACCAGGGCCTCGAAAAACTCGATCAGCTTCTCGTGATTGAAATTGCCGTCGATGATCATCCAGCGCGCCTTGCCCTGGTTGGTCACGCTGGCCAGCATGGACAGCTTCTGGCGCGTGCCACCCACTGCCATCGCTACCGGCGTCTTGCCTTTGGGGGCGTAACTGCGGCCACGCACATCGGTGTTCACCAGCGCCGTCTCATCACCCCAGTGAATCTCCGCACCCTCTGATTTTGCGCGTTCGGCGATGCCAGGATAGGTTTCATCCAGCCACGTGCGCACGGCTTCGGGCGACTGTTCATAGGCGCGCTTGATGGGCTTCTGCGGCGTGAAGCCCCAGCGCGCCAGATACTTTCCAACCGAGCGCAGGTGCAAGGTGATCTGGTAGTCGCGCTCGATCAGCTCCTTCACGGCGGCACGGCTCCACAAGGCGAACTCCATCTTCAGCTGCTCCGGACGGTTGTCGCAGATCGTCTGACGGATCGTGGCTTCTTGCTCGACGGTCAGTGCGCGTTTGTCGCCAGCGCTGCGGCCACGTTGACCTGGCGCCAGCGCCGCCATGCCCCCAGCGTTATAGCGGTCGATGATCTTGCACGTGGCTGAATAACTCAGTCCCACATCGCGCGCGATCTGCCGCTTGGTGAGCTTGCGCTTGTACGCCCGAATGACCTGGCGGCGGCGCTCGTGTTGTTCGGCCGGGCTGAGCCGGCGGGCGTCTTCGGTTTCCATGCGCTATCTGACCACAGCGCCAGCAATTAGTTCAGACTATTTATGGGCCTTATCTATAAGGGCACAGGCCCTTTCCTACAGCCTGCCCTGCACGGCCGATTCGAGTATCGCCGCATAGGCCGCGGCGTCGAAGGCGATCGGGTTGGTCGCGGACGAGCCGTCGAGCACCGCCATGTCGCCGATGCGCCGGGCATCGCGCGCATCGATGCCGATGTCGGCCAGCTTGTGCGGGATGCCGATCGATGCGCGCAAATCCAGCACCCAGTCCATGAAGCCTTTGAAGCTGGCCGCAGGCAGGTCCAGGTAGCGCGCCAATGCCGCGATTCGCTCGCCGATAGCCGATTCGTTGGCATGCAGAACATAGGGCATCAGGATCGCGTTGAGCATCCCGTGATGCGCGTCGTACAGCGCGCCCAGGGGGTGCGCCAGCGCATGCATGGCGCCCAGGCCGCGCTGGAAGGCCGTCGCCCCCATGGCCGAGGCGACGAGCATCTGTTGTCGGGCCTCCAGGTCCTTGCCGTCGCTTACTGCGCGCGGCAGATATTCCTTGATCAGGCGCATGCCTTCCACCGAGATGCCGACCGCCATCGGGTGGTAGAACGGCGAGCAGTAGGCCTCCAGGTTGTGCGAGAGCGCGTCCATGCCGGTCGCAGCGGTCAGCTTTGCGGGCAGGCCCGCCGTCAGTTCCGGGTCCAGAATCACCACGGCCGGCAGCATGCGCGCATGGAAGATGATGCGCTTGACGTGCGCGGCCTCGTCGGTGATGACCGAGGCGCGCCCCACTTCCGAACCGGTGCCCGCCGTGGTCGGCACGGCCACCACGGGCACCATGCCGTCCACATTCACCCGCAGGTAGTTGTCGCCTACGTCTTCGAAATCCCATAGCGGGCGCGTCTGCCCCGCCATTAATGCAATCGCCTTGGCCGCATCCAGCGCCGAGCCGCCGCCGAATGCGATCACGCCGTCGTGCCCGCCGTCGCGCAGCACGCGCACGCCGTCATCGACGTTGGCGCCGGTGGGATTGCCCTTGATGCTGTGGAACTGGCCGCAAGGCAGGCCCGCGGCCTCGCATGCGGCGCGCGCCGCGGCCACCATGGGCATGCCGGCCAGGCCGGGGTCGGTCACCAGCAGCGGGCGCTTCATGCCCAGACCCTTGCACCCGTCGGGCAGTTCGGCAATACGCCCGGGGCCGACCTTGACCGCGGTCGGGTAGTTCCAGTTGACGCTAGCGGGTTTCATAACACTCATCCTTGTCTGACAATAGGATTGAACGCGTCAGAGCGCGCGCAGATGGAAGGACTTGGGCTGCGTCAGGTGCTCATAGCCGATTACCGACAGCGATGCACCGCGCCCGGTATTCTTGACGCCGGTCCAGGCCAGCGCCGGATCCAGGTAGTCGCACCGGTTCATGAAGAACGTCCCGGTCGCTACGCGATCGCCGATGCGCACCGCGGCCTGCTGGTCTTGGGTGAATACGGCCGCGCTCAGGCCATAGGGACTGTCGTTCATCCACCGGATCGCCTCGTCGTCGTCCTTGACCGGCATGATGCCCACTACCGGGCCGAAGCATTCGTCGTTCATCAGCGTCATGCCGTGGTCCACGTCGACCAGCAGGGCCGGCGCCATATAGGCCGTGCCTTCGCGCGCAGCCGGGAAAAAATTCGCGTCGATCAGATTGCGCGCACCGCGCGCGAGCGCCTCGCCCAGGATCTTGCGCACGCTGTCGGCGGCCGATGTGCGCACCAGCGGCCCGAGCGTGGTTTCACTTTGCATCGGGTCGCCTAGCACGTACTGCCGCGTCAGCGCCGCAGCCTGCTCGACAAAGTCGCCGTAAAGCGACTGCGCCACATAGATGCGCTGGATGCCGCAGCACGACTGACCGGAATTGAAGAAGGCCCCGTCGACCAGCGTCTCGACCGCATGATCGAGCTTGGCATCCGCGCGTACATAGGCCGGGTCGTTACCGCCCAGCTCCAGGCCCATGCCGATGAACCGGCCGGCGGCCGTCGCCTCGACCATGCGCCCGCCGTTGACCGACCCCGTGAAGGAGACGTACCCGACCTCGGGCGCGGCGATCAGTCGCTGTGTCATCTCGTGGTTGGCGTGGACGAACTGGAACACGCCTTGCGGCAATCCCGCCTCGGTGAAGGCGCGATGCATCAGCTCGGCGCACAGGGGCGTCTGCTCCGAATGCTTGAGGATCACCGTATTGCCGGCCAGCAGCGCGGGCACAATGCTGTTGACCGCCGTGAGCAAGGGATAGTTCCATGGCGCGATGGTCAGCACGACGCCGATCGGCTCGCGTTTGATATAGCGCGTAAACCCGGCCTGCGGCGCAACCTGCACCGGCGCCAGGGCCTGGTCGGCGATTTCCATCATGTGCCGCGCGCGTGCGGCAAAGCCGTCGACCTCGCCCGGCGTATAGCGCAGCGGCCGCCCCATCTGTCGGGTGATCGCTTGGGCCACCTCCTCCTTCATCGCGACAAAACGATCGATTGCCGCGCCGACCAAGGTCTTGCGCTGCGTCAGCGCAAGCGAGCGCCACTCGCGCTGCGCGGTCTGGGCGCGGGCCAGCAGGGCCGACAGTTCGGCCTCGCTGGCGAAAGGACGGCGCACGAGTTCACGGCCGTCGATAGGGCTGATGGTAATGAGTTCCTGTTTCATGGGAGTCCGATATGAGGTCGATGCACGGCAATGCGGATGACAACATAAAAGGGCGCCATGCCGCAATGCATCCGGGCTTCAGATGATTTCGAAGTAGCGCGCCAGTTCCCAGTCGGTGACGTGGCGGCGAAATTCGCGCTCCTCCCACTCGCGCGTGGCGGCGAAATGCTCGACGAAGGCCTCGCCGAACAAGGTCCGCGCGACATCGGACTGGCGCAGACGCTGCGCCGCATCCCAGAGCGTGTTGGGCAGCTTCAAGTGCGCGGGGAACTGCTGGGCGTAAGCGTTGCCCTGGACCATGGGTTCCGGCTCGAGTTCCCTCTCGATGCCATACAGGCCCGAGCCCAGCGCCGCAGCCAAGGCTAAATAGGGATTGGCATCGGCCGAGCCGATGCGCACTTCCACGCGCTGCGATGTATCGCTGCCGGGAATCAGGCGCAGGGCCGTGGTGCGGTTCTCCATGCCCCAAGTGGCATCGAGCGGCGCCCAATAGCCCGGTACCAGGCGCGAATAGCTGTTGACCGTCTGCGCGTACATCGCCATGAACTCGGGCAGATAGCGCTGCACACCCGCCATGAAGCGGGCCTGGGTCCTGCTCATGCCGTAAGGCTGGCTTTCGTCGAAGAAGGCCGACTTGTTCGTCTGCTTGTCGCGCAGCGATAAATGAATGTGGCCGCTCTGGCCCGGATGCTCGTGCGACCACTTGGCCATGAACGTCGCCATCATGCCGTTGCGCTGCGCCAGCGCCTTGGTAAAGGTCTTGAACAGAAAGCCTTTGTCGGCCGCCCTGGCTACCTGGTCGACCGCAAGCGCGGCTTCCAGCACGCCGGGGCCGGTTTCGGTATGCAGGCCTTCAATGGGCATGTCCATGGCTTCGCACATCTCATTTAGCTGCCGATAGAAATCGGACGCCACCGTGCTGCGCAGAACCGAATAGCCGAAGTTGCCCGGCGTCCAGTTCTGCAGGTTGCGATAGCCCTTCTCGCGCACCGATTGCGGTGTCTCGGTGAACATGAAGAATTCGTACTCGAGCGCGCCGTAAGCATCGAACCCCAGGCTGTCGGCGCGTTCCAGCACGCGATGCAGCAGTCGGCGCGGACAGACCTGCGCCGCAGCGCCCTCGAACTCGGCAAGGAAGAACAGCATGGCCTCGCCGCCCGGTCCCGGTTCCAGCGGCAGCCGGCGACAGCTCTCGGGCACGATGCGCACCTGGGCATCCGGATACGCGGTGTGCCAGCCGGTGTACTTGACGTTGTCGTACAGATGGTCGTCCAGGTCCCAGCCCAGCACAACATTGCAGAAACCCAGGCCCGACTTGAGGGCGGACAGGAATTTGTCCTTGCGCAGGTACTTGCCCCGCATCACACCGTCGATGTCGGACAGACCCACCTTGATATGCGTCAATGCGCTGGCCTCGACCAGCGCAACTGCGTCCACCACCGTTTTCACTGCGCGCTCTTGCATTGTTCCACCCATGGGCCATTGTGATTGATCCACGCGCCACCAGGGCACGCGCCTGACTGCAGGCACGACCATACCACCGTCGCGCGACTCAAGGCGTAGGCATTTTCCTGGAAGAACCGCGCAGCCAAAAAAAAGCCAGAGGACTTCCTCTGGCTTTTTTGCGAGACTGCAGGCAGCTTAGATGATGCGGGCAGCCTCGATCAAGCGCACCACCGACCACGCCTTGGAGCGCGAGATGGGGCGGCCTTCGGCGATTTCGACCGTATCGCCTTCGTTGTACTGGTTGGCTTCGTCGTGCGCCTTGTACTTGGCCGAACGCATGACGATCTTGCCGTAGATGGGGTGCTTGACCCGGCGCTCGACGAGCACCACGACAGTCTTGTCCATCTTGTTGCTGACGATCTTGCCAACCAGCGTGCGCTGGCGCTTGGCCACTTGAGTGGTTTGTTCGGTCATGATTATTTCCCTGCCTTCTCGGCCAGCACAGTGCGCACACGCGCGATGTCGCGGCGCACTTTGCGCAGCTGGCTGGTGTTGGCGAGCTGCTGAGTGGCCTTCTGCATGCGCAGACCAAACTGCGCCTTCAGCAGGCTTTCGAGCTCTTTGCCGAGCTCGGCGGTGTCCTTGGTATGGAGTTCGGTAGCTTTCATATTCGTTACTCCTTAAGCACCGATATGACGCGACACGAAGGTGGTCGAGATCGGCAGCTTGGCAGCGGCCAAGCGGAACGCCTCGCGCGCCAGCTCTTCACTGACACCTTCCATTTCGTACAGCACCTTGCCGGGCTGGATCTCGGCGACCCAGTATTCCGGGTTGCCCTTACCGTTACCCATACGCACTTCGGCAGGCTTCTGCGAGATCGGCTTGTCGGGGAAGATACGGATCCAGATACGGCCGCCACGCTTGATGTGACGGTTGATGGCGCGACGGGCAGCTTCGATCTGGCGGGCGGTCAGACGGCCACGGCCGGTGGCCTTCAGGCCGAAGTCGCCAAACGAAACGTCGGCGCCGCGCGTAGCCAGGCCGGTGTTGCGGCCTTTCTGCTCTTTACGATATTTCCTGCGAGCGGGTTGAAGCATGTTTATTCTCCTTCAGGAGCCGGAGCGGCGTCCGCCTTGCGGGGACCACGGCCACGGCCGCCAGGACGGCCCGCACGGGCGCCTTCCGGACGGTCGCCACGAGGGGCGCGACGCGGACGACGCTCTTCTTCACGCGGAGCGGCGGTTTCGGGGGGCAGCTCGCCATTGGCCAGCAGATCGCCCTTGTAGACCCAGACCTTGACGCCAACCACGCCGTACGTGGTGTGGGCTTCGGAGGTACCGTAGTCGATGTTCGCCTTCAGCGTATGCAGCGGCACCCGACCTTCGCGATACCACTCGGTACGCGCGATTTCGATGCCGTTCAGACGGCCCGAACTCATGATCTTGATGCCCTGGGCGCCTAGGCGCATGGCGTTCTGCATGGCGCGCTTCATGGCGCGGCGGAACATGATGCGCTTTTCGAGCTGCTGGGTGATCGAATCGGCGATCAGCTGAGCATCGGTTTCCGGCTTGCGGATTTCCTCGATATTGACGTGCACGGGCACGCCCATCAGGCGCTGCAGGTCGCTCTTGAGGTTTTCGATATCCTCGCCGCGCTTGCCGATCACCACGCCCGGACGCGCCGAGTAGACGGTGATGCGGGCATTCTTGGCAGGACGCTCGATGATCACGCGACCGACCGATGCGCTCTTGAGCTTCTTCTTCAGATATTCGCGCACGCGGATATCTTCAGCGAGCATGCCGCCGAAAGCCTTGTCGTCGGCGTACCAACGCGAGGTCCAATTACGGGTGACCGCGAGACGGAACCCAGTGGGATGTATTTTCTGACCCATCTTGACTCCTTAAGCTCCGACCTTGACCGTGATGTGGCAGGTCTGCTTCTCGATACGGTTGCCGCGGCCTTTGGCGCGAGCCGAAAAACGCTTCATCGACTCGGCCTTGTCCACGTAAATCGTGGTGACCTTCAGTTCGTCGATGTCGGCGCCGTCGTTATGCTCGGCGTTGGCGATGGCGGACTCGACAGCCTTTTTCAGGATGCCGGCGGCCTTCTTCGGCGAGAAGGTGAGGATGTTCAGCGCTTGAGCGACCGACTTGCCGCGGATCAGGTCCGCGACCAGGCGAGTCTTCTGCGCCGAGATATGCACCCCACGGATAATGGCAGTAGTTTCCATGGCTTATCCCTTACCTCTTGGCCTTCTTATCCGCAGCGTGACCCTTGAACGTACGGGTCAGGGCGAACTCGCCAAGCTTGTGACCGACCATGTTCTCGTTGACATACACAGGAATGTGTTGCTTGCCGTTGTGCACGGCAATCGTCAGACCGATGAACTCGGGCAGAATCGTGGAACGGCGCGACCAGGTCTTGATCGGCTTCTTGTCTTTGCCCGCAACGGCCGCGTCCACCTTCTTGATAAGGTGAGCGTCGACAAACGGGCCCTTCTTGATCGAACGTGACATAGTGTTCGCCTCTTACTTGCGCTTGCGACGTTGGACGATCATGCTGTCCGTCCGCTTGTTACGGCGGGTCTTGTAACCCTTGGCCGGGGTACCCCACGGGCTGACGGGCACGCCGCCTTCGCCAGTGCGGCCTTCACCACCACCGTGCGGGTGATCGACCGGGTTCATGGCCACGCCGCGAACCGTCGGGCGGACACCGCGCCAACGCATCGCGCCGGCCTTGCCGATCTGGCGCAGGCTGTGTTCTTCGTTGCTCACTTCACCGATGGTGGCGCGGCACTCGATGTGCACGCGGCGCACTTCACCCGAGCGCAGTCGAACCTGGGCGTAGATGCCTTCGCGAGCCAGCAGCACGGCGGATGCGCCGGCCGAGCGGGCCATCTGGGCACCCTTGCCGGGCAGCATCTCGATGCAGTGGATCGTGGTACCGACCGGGATGTTGCGGATGGGCAGCGTGTTACCGGCGCGGATCGGGGCTTCGATGCCCGAGACCAGCGTGGCGCCCACTTCCAGACCGCGCGGGGCGATGATGTAGCGGCGCTCGCCGTCGGCATAACACAGCAGCGCGATGTGCGCCGTGCGGTTGGGATCGTATTCGAGGCGCTCGACCTTGGCGGGAATGCCGTCCTTGTTGCGACGGAAATCCACGACGCGGTAGTGCTGCTTGTGACCGCCGCCCTTGTGGCGAACGGTGATGTGGCCGTTGTTGTTACGGCCCGAACCACGGATCTGCTTCTCGAGCAGCGAGGCTTCGGGAGCACCCTTGTGCAGATTGGGGTGCACCACCTTGACCATGCCGCGGCGGCCGGCCGATGTCGGTTTCGTTTTTACGAGGGCCATTTACTTCACCTCCGCAAAGTCGATTTCCTGACCGGCGACGAGCGAGACATAGGCCTTGCGCTCGTTGCGGCGGCGACCGACGAAGCGACCGAAGCGCTTCTCTTTGCCTTTGCGATTGAGAACCTGCACGGACTCGACCTGCACCTTGAAGAGCAGTTCGACGGCAGCCTTGATTTCCGGCTTGGTGGCGTCAGCCACGACGCGGAAGGCGATCTGATTGTTCTTCTCGGCAACGAAGGTGGCCTTTTCGGTCACAATCGGGGCAAGAATGACTTGCATCAAGCGTTCGGCGTTCATCCCAGCATCTCCTCGAGTTGCGCGATGGCCGGCTTGGTGATCAGCACCTTCTTGTAGTGGATCAGCGACAGCGGGTCGGCATAGCGGGGTTCGACCACGGCAACGTGCGGCAGGTTGCGGGTGGCGAGGTAAACGTTCTCATCGACGTTGTCGGTGATGATCAGCACCGAATCCAGGCCCATGGTCTTGAGCTTGGCCGCAGCCAGCTTGGTCTTGGGCGATTCGAGCGCGAACGTGTCGACGACGGCGATGCGGTCTTCGCGGGCCAGCTGCGACAGAATCGAGCGGATACCGGCGCGGTACATCTTCTTGTTGACTTTCTGGCCGAAGTTTTCTTCAGGCGAGTTCGGGAAGATGCGGCCGCCTCCGCGCCACAGCGGCGAGGAGGTCATGCCGGCGCGAGCGCGGCCGGTGCCTTTTTGGCGCCAGGGCTTCTTGGTGCTGTGCTTGACTTCGGCACGGTCCTTCTGGGCGCGGTTGCCGCTGCGGGCATTGGCCTGGTAGGCCACCACGATCTGATGAACCAGCGCTTCGTTGTAGTCGCGGCCGAACACGGTGTCGGGCGCGCTAAACGTGGTCGATTGACCTTGTTCGTTCAGGAGCTTGATGTCCATTGCTTATGCTCCCTGCTTGGCGGGGGCCTTGATGGCCGGACGCACGACGACGTCGCCGCCGGCCGAGCCGGGTACGGCGCCCTTGACGAGCAGCAGGCCGCGTTCGGCGTCGACACGGACGACGTCCAGGTTCTGGACGGTGCGCGTAACATCGCCCAAGTGGCCGGACATGCGCTTGCCGGGGAAAATGCGACCGGGATCCTGCGCCTGACCGATCGAGCCGGGAACGCGGTGCGAACGCGAGTTACCGTGCGAAGCGCGCTGCGAACCGAAGTGGTGGCGCTTGATCGTGCCGGCGAAGCCCTTACCGATAGTGGTGCCCGTCACGTCGACCTGTTGGCCGGCTTCGAACACGGACTCCACGGCAACGACCGAGCCCGCCGTAAATTCGGCGGCCTTGGAAGGATCCAGGCGGAATTCTTTGAGGATGCTACCGGCTTCGATGCCGGCCTTGGCGTAGTGGCCCGCTTGCGCCTTGGCGACGCGCGAGGCACGACGGGTGCCGTAAGCCAGCTGGACGGCGGCATAGCCGTCATTTTCCGGCGACTTCACCTGGGCTACGCGGTTGTTCGACACGTCCAGCACGGTCACGGGGATGGACTCGCCATCTTCCGTGAACACACGGGTCATGCCGACCTTGCGACCCACCAGACCCAGCCGGAAAGCGGCGGGCGTGGATGTCGTATTCGACATTGTTTTCTCCACAGGGCCAATGGCCCCAGGTTTTGCATTCCCAACTGCGATTGGTCGGGGCTAATCGGATTCGACAGTAAAGGCATCGAACCCTACAAATTTGCCTTTGCGCATTCAATATGCATAAAGGCTCACCACAAAATGGCAAGCTTTGCATCTTAGCATGGCAAACCTTGATTTTGCAAGGTCTGTTGCTCGGATTCAGGCATTGTGGAAAAAGCATGCTGCGTGCGCTCTTGCACTGATGAAAAAAGCCGGACTTTCGGAAAAGTCCGGCTTTTTTCAACCCCGCCCTCTTTGAGCGGGGCTGGTTCGGCCTTACTGCAGCGCGATTTCCACGTCGACGCCGGCCGGCAGGTCCAGGCGCATCAGCGCGTCGACCGTCTTATCGGTGGGGTCCACGATGTCCATCAGGCGTTGATGGGTGCGGATTTCGAACTGGTCGCGCGAGGTCTTGTTCACGTGAGGCGAACGCAGCACATCGTAGCGGCGGATGCGGGTGGGCAGGGGCACGGGGCCACGGACCACGGCGCCGGTGCGCTTGGCGGTCTCGACGATCTCAGCGGCGGATTGATCGATCAGCTTGTAATCGAAGGCTTTCAAGCGGATGCGGATCTTCTGGTTTTTCATGAAATTTCCTAAAGAACGATTTAACCCGGAGCGTGGGTTTTTGGCCTGTGAAATCGACTTAAGTGGTCGGCAGTCAAAGCCAAACACGAAAGTCTATACGATTCGCAGGCCCAGTGGAATAGGCGCCCCATTTTCATGGGGACCTGGACCCTGCCGCTTAGGCGATGATTTTAGCGACGACGCCGGCGCCGACGGTACGTCCGCCTTCGCGGATAGCAAAGCGCAGGCCTTCTTCCATGGCGATCGGGGCCAGCAGTTTGACCGTCATCGTCACGTTATCGCCCGGCAGCACCATCTCTTTGTCCTTGGGCAGGTCGATCGTGCCGGTCACATCCGTGGTGCGGAAGTAAAACTGGGGACGATAACCATTGAAGAACGGCGTGTGGCGACCGCCTTCATCCTTGGACAGAATGTACACCTCGGCCGTGAACTCGGTGTGCGGGGTGATCGAACCGGGCTTGGCCAGCACCTGGCCACGCTCGACTTCTTCACGCTTGGTGCCGCGCAGCAAAATACCGACGTTGTCTCCGGCCTGGCCCTGGTCCAGCAGCTTGCGGAACATCTCCACGCCCGTGCAGGTGGTCTTGAGCGTGGGCTTGATACCGACGATCTCGATTTCTTCGCCCACCTTGACAATGCCACGCTCGACACGGCCGGTCACCACCGTGCCACGACCCGAGATCGAGAACACGTCTTCGACCGGCATCAGGAAAGCGCCGTCCACAGCGCGCTCAGGCGTCGGGATGTACGTGTCCAGCGCATCGGCCAGCGCCATGATCGCCTGCTCGCCCAGCTCGCCCTTGTCGCCCTCGAGCGCCAGCTTGGCCGAACCCTTGACGATCGGGGTGTCATCGCCCGGAAAATCGTACTTCGAGAGCAGCTCGCGCACTTCCATTTCCACCAGCTCGAGCAGCTCGGCATCGTCCACCATGTCCGCCTTGTTCAGGAACACGATGATGTACGGCACGCCCACTTGGCGCGAGAGCAAAATGTGCTCGCGCGTCTGGGGCATCGGGCCGTCGGCGGCCGACACCACCAGAATCGCCCCGTCCATCTGGGCGGCCCCGGTAATCATGTTCTTGACGTAGTCCGCGTGTCCCGGGCAATCCACGTGCGCGTAGTGACGGTTCTGCGTCTCGTACTCCACGTGCGCCGTGTTGATCGTGATGCCGCGCGCCTTCTCTTCCGGGGCCGCATCAATCTGGTCGTAGCCCTTCGCTTCTCCACCAAACTTGCTCGACAGCACCGTCGTGATCGCCGCCGTCAACGTCGTTTTGCCGTGGTCAACGTGACCAATCGTACCCACGTTCACGTGCGGCTTGGTACGCTCAAACTTGCCTTTTGCCATGATCTCTGTCCTTTGATTGCAAGGAAAAAAATTGTTGGGTTGCCGCGTCCCGACGCCGGGACGCGGTCATGGGTAGATGTTTACTTGGCGCGAGCGGCGATGACCTCGTCGGCCACGTTCTTGGGAGCTTCGGCGTAGTGCTTGAACTCCATCGTGTACGTGGCGCGACCCTGGGTCGCCGAACGCAGCGAGGTCGAATAGCCGAACATCTCGGCCAGGGGAACCTCGGCCTTGATGATCTTGCCGCCGCCGACCATGTCGTCCATGCCCTGCACCATACCGCGGCGGGATGACAGGTCACCCATCACGGTACCGGCGTAGTCTTCGGGCGTTTCGACTTCAACGGCCATCATGGGCTCGAGCAGAACCGGGCTGGCCTTGCGCATGCCTTCCTTGAACGCCATCGAACCGGCCATCTTGAACGCGTTTTCGTTCGAGTCCACGTCGTGGTACGAACCGAAGTGCAGCGTGACCTTCACGTCCACGACGGGGAAGCCCGCGAGGATGCCGGCCGGCAGGGTTTCCTGGATGCCCTTGTCCACCGCGGGGATGAACTCGCGAGGCACCACGCCGCCCTTGATCGCGTCGACGAACTCGTAACCGCCGCCGGGAGGCAGGGGCTCGACCTTGAGCACGGCGTGGCCGTACTGGCCGCGGCCGCCCGACTGCTTGACGAACTTGCCTTCGGCTTCTTCGACAGTCTTGCGTATGGTTTCGCGGTAGGCCACCTGGGGCTTGCCGACGTTGGCTTCCACGCCGAATTCGCGCTTCATGCGGTCGACGATGATTTCCAGGTGCAACTCGCCCATGCCGGAAATGATGGTCTGGCCCGACTCTTCATCGGTGCGAACACGGAACGAAGGATCCTCGGAAGCCAGGCGCTGCAGCGCAATGCCCATTTTTTCCTGGTCGGCCTTGGTCTTGGGTTCCACGGCCTGCGAAATCACGGGCTCAGGGAACACCATGCGCTCCAGCACGATGGCGGCGCTCGGGTCGCTCAGCGTTTCGCCCGTCGTCACTTCCTTCAGGCCCACGCAAGCGGCGATGTCGCCAGCGACGATCTCGTCAATCTCGATACGGTCGTTGGCCATCATCTGCACGATACGGCCGATACGTTCTTTCTTGCCCTTGACGGTGTTGAGCACCGTGTCGCCCTTCTTCAGCACGCCCGAATAGACGCGCACGAAGGTCAACTGGCCGACGAAAGGGTCGGTCATCAGCTTGAACGCCAGGGAGGAGAATTTTTCGCTATCGTCAGCCTTGCGGACGGTGGGGTTGTCGTCCTCGTCGGTGCCTTTGACGGGAGGAATATCTACGGGCGAAGGCAGGTAGTCGATAACCGCGTCGAGCATGCGCTGCACGCCCTTGTTCTTGAACGCAGTACCGCACAGCATGGGCTGGATTTCAGTCGAGATGGTGCGAACGCGCAGCCCCTGCTTGATGTCGTCCTCGTTGAGGTCGCCCTCTTCGAGATACTTGTTCATCAGTTCTTCGCCGGACTCGGCGGCGGCCTCGACCATGTTCTCGCGCCACTTCTTGGCGTCCGCGGCCAGTTCGGCCGGGATGTCCGCGTAGTCGAACTTCATGCCCTGGGAAGCCTCATCCCAGAAGATAGCCTTCATCTTCACCAGATCGACCACGCCCTTGAAGTTTTCTTCGGCGCCGATCGGGATGACGACGGGCACGGGGTTGGCTTTCAGGCGCAGCTTCATCTGGTCGTAGACCTTGAAGAAGTTGGCGCCGGTACGGTCCATCTTGTTGACGAACGCCAGACGCGGCACATTGTACTTATTGGCCTGACGCCACACGGTCTCGGACTGCGGCTGCACGCCACCCACAGCGCAGTACACCATGCAGGCGCCGTCGAGCACGCGCATGGAACGCTCCACCTCGATGGTGAAGTCCACGTGTCCCGGGGTGTCGATGATGTTGAAGCGGTGTTCGGGGTAGGACAGGTCCATCCCCTTCCAGAAGCAGGTCACGGCCGCCGAGGTGATGGTGATGCCACGCTCTTGCTCCTGCTCCATCCAGTCGGTCGTCGCCGCGCCGTCATGCACTTCGCCCAACTTGTGGTTGACGCCGGTGTAGAACAGGATGCGTTCGGTCGTGGTGGTCTTGCCAGCGTCGATGTGAGCGCTGATACCAATGTTGCGATAGCGCTCGATCGGGGTTTTGCGGGCCATGATTCGGTATTCCTTGTATTACCAGCGGAAATGGCTGAATGCCTTGTTGGCTTCGGCCATCTTGTGCGTGTCTTCACGCTTCTTCATTGCGGCGCCGCGGCTTTCGGAGGCGTCGATCAGTTCGCCGGCCAGACGCAGGTCCATGGACTTCTCGCCGCGCTTCTTGGCGGCTTCGCGCAGCCAGCGCATGGCCAGGGCCAGGCGGCGCACGGGGCGCACTTCGACCGGCACCTGGTAGTTGGCGCCACCCACACGACGGCTCTTCACTTCGACGATGGGCTTGATATTGTTGATGGCCAGAGAAAAGACTTCCAGCGGCTCTTTGCCAGTCTTGTTCTGGACCTGCTCGAGGGCACCGTAGACGATGCGCTCGGCGACGGCTTTCTTGCCGTCCAGCATCACAACGTTCATGAACTTGGCGAGTTCGACGCTGCCGAACTTCGGATCGGGCAGGATCTCGCGCTTGGGGACTTCGCGGCGACGGGGCATTTCTTACTTCCTTGTGTCTATTCAGTTGAACCGCGGGTTTGTTCGACCCCACGGCCGTGGCCATTCATTCAAATGGCCCCTTACGGTCCACACGCATCCAACGATGCTGTGCGTTTGCACGTTCCTCGCGGCAGTTTGCCGTTCGGGTCTTGCGGGTTTATGACTGCTGATCGGCCTCAGGAAATCAGGCCTTCTTGGGGCGCTTGGCACCGTACTTGGAGCGCGACTGCTTGCGGTCTTTCACGCCTTGCAGGTCCAGCGAACCGCGCACGATGTGGTAGCGCACACCCGGCAAGTCCTTGACACGACCGCCGCGCACCAGCACCACCGAGTGCTCCTGCAGATTGTGGCCTTCGCCGCCAATGTACGAGATGACCTCGAAACCATTGGTCAGGCGCACCTTGGCGACTTTACGCAGCGCCGAGTTCGGCTTCTTGGGGGTGGTGGTGTAGACGCGCGTGCAGACGCCACGGCGCTGCGGGCAATTTTCGAGCGCAGGGCTCTTGCTCTTGATGATGCTGACTTCGCGCGGCTTGCGCACGAGTTGGCTGATGGTAGGCATGGCCTCGGGAATTCCTTTTACGTATTACCACTGGATGTGTAGGCAGCTCACACAGACCCGCCCGTTTTCCGTCGCACCATGTCGCATACGTAAAAGAGCGGCTCTCGCTTCGGCCATGCCCGCATTTGAAGAAGGATTTGCAGGCATCGCGCTCGCAAATCTTATCGAGCGCAGACTGAAACGGCACATTGCGAAAACCGGAGCGTCCAGGCGAAAAATCGCACCGGCCATCCTTTTATTCGCAAATGTAGCAGTGAGCCCGAAAGCTTAGCTCAGGCAAGTGCGTTTGTCAAAGAAAGATAGGCGGGAGAACCCTTTGAACGAGGGGAAAATCCTGGCGGCCTTAGCTCTCGTCTCCCAAGCCCCTCCGTTGTTACCGAAATCTCATGAATGTATTGAGACGTAATATTTATCAAATCTTCACGCTTTGCTCTTTACAAACCTTAAGAGATGTAAAGATGGAGCCGTTCATAGGTTTGCATCATTTGTTGTCTCACCAACAAGCGCAAACCTATGAAGATCGCATCGCTCGAGGACGACCTGGACCAGGCCCGTCAAATTCAGCAGGTCTTGGCCTCGGCCGGCTACCACTGCGACAGCTTCCAGCAGAGCGTCGACTTGCTGGGCGCCATGCGCAACATCACTTATGATCTGGTGCTGCTCGATTGGCAACTGCCCGACATGAATGGGGACGAAGTACTTCGGCATCTGCGCAACCACTTCGGCTATGCCATCCCCGTCATCCTGCTCACCAGCCGCAGCCAGGAAGAGGAGGTAGTGCAAGGCCTGCAGGCCGGCGCCGACGACTTCATCTCCAAGCCCTTGCGCCACGCCGAGCTCTTGGCCCGCATCAGCGCCCTGCTTCGCCGCGCCCAGCCCGTGCAGGCGGCTGAGGCCGCTTTCACGGTCGGCGCCTATCGCATCGACCCGGCAGAGCGCTTCATCACCCTGGACGGCCGCAACATCGTGCTGGCACCCAAGGAGTTCGACCTTGCGGTGCTGTTCTTTCGCAACATCGGCCGCCTGCTGTCGCGCGACGTGCTCGCCGAGAGCGTATGGAACCGCGAGATTCCCGCCACCTCCCGCACGCTGGACACGCATCTGTCCAATATCCGCCAGAAGCTGCAACTGCGCGCGCAGCACGGCGTGCGCCTGAGTTCCTCCTACGCGCTCGGCTACCGCCTCGATCTGGTGCATCTTTCCGAACAGGAAGCCGGCGAACGCGTTTCCCCGTTCCCCATCGTGCCCTGAGTCGCTCCGGATGCGCTGACATGGCCCAGACACAAAGACGCCGAAGGCGCCTGAATTGGTCGGCCGACCAGTTGCTTATCGGCCTGCTGGTCGTCGTGGCCGCCCTACTGGGCTCCTTTAACGGCCTGGGCCGTTTCGACCAAAGTCTCTATGACCAAGCCATGGCCTGGTCGAGCCGGCCGGCCTCGCCCGACATTCTTCTGGTCACCGTCGACAATGCATCGCTGGACGCATTGGGTCCGTGGCCATGGCCACGCAGTGTTCTCGTTCAGCTGCTGGGCAAGCTGCAGGGCGCGCGTGCCGTTGGCCTGCTTCCCAACGAGTCCGCAACCAATCCGCGGGACGACGCGCTGCTGCTCCAGGCCATCCAGCGCAACGGCCATGTCGTGCTGCCCGCCGTGCTCGACCACCTGGCCGCCCCCACCCGAAACGATCTTGCCAATGACAAGTTGGCCGCGGCGGCCGCGGGCACGGGCTATCTGAACAGCATGCCGGACAACGACGGCATCATCCGCCGCGTGCAATGGAGTACGCATCTGCAAGACGGCCGCAATTGCCGGTATGTGGTGCTGGCCCTGCTTGCCGCGGGCGGCGAGAAAAGCAAGGCGGACACGATATTGAGGCAGGCCGGGCCGGGCGGCACCACCGGCATCGATTACGTCGGCCCCTCAGGCCACATGCGCGTCGCATCCTATCTGCAAGTGCTGCGCGGGCAAGTTACCGCAGCGCAGATCCGCGGCAAATACGTGCTGGTGGGTTCGCAGCCCGACAGCTGGGCGCGCCGCTTTCCCACGCCGATGGGGCGGCTGAGCGGCGTAGAGCTGCTGGGCGAACAGCTGCAGGCCGCCCGGGACGATCTCATGATCCGCACCGCACCGGCATGGCTCACTGCCTTGGTTACCGCATTGTGCGCCCTGCTGGCGTGCCTGGCCTTACGCCGCATGCCGCCGCGCGGCGCCCTGCTGCTATCACTGGCTGCGGCCGCTCTAACAATGGCCGCGGCGTTCGCGGCCTTGAACTATGCGCATTACTGGATGGCGCCTTCGGCGGCGGTTCTCATGCTGATCGTATGCTATCCGCTATGGTGCTGGCGTCAGCAGGAGGCCGTGCTCGGCGATATAGACAGGGAGCTGCAACGGCTGCGGGAGGAATATCCGCCCATACTCGGCGAGGCGCAGTTGCCGGCGCGCCCGAGCAAGGACGCCATGGGTGCGCGTCTGCTTGAACTGCGACAGGCACTGACGCGTGTGCGCAACCTGCGGCGCTTTCTGGTCGACGGCTTCGACGGCATCACCGACCCGGTCTTCGTCTCCGATGAAGACGGACGCCTGCGCATGCGCAACCGCGCCGCGCTGGCCTATTTCCGCGACCTTGCGCTGCGCGCGCCGCGCCTGGGCCAATCGACTGCCTGGCTGTTGGAACAACTCGTTTCCGATCCCGCCGTGCTGGGCGAGGTCGGCCCTGCCCTCACCGGCCGGCAGTCCGACGCGTCGCCCTGGCGCCTGAACATGGAGATTCAGGACCGCCAAGGCCGCAGCGTCATCCTTAAATGCGCGCCTATCCACATCAGCTCCGGCGAGTTCGCCGGGACGGTCGTCACGTTCAACGATATCAGCGCAATACGCCTGGCAGAGAGCAAGCGCGAGGAGACCTTGCGTTTCGTTTCGCACGACATGCGCGCGCCTCAGAACTCCATCCTTGCGCTGGTCTACCTGAACAGCCAGGAAAGCGATCCGAAGAAACAGCATGATGCCTGGTCGCGCATCGGCCAGCTGGCGCGGCGTACCCTGCGGCTGGTCGATGACTTCGTGCATCTGACCCGCGCCGAATCGGTACGCCTTGCGCACGTGGTCATCGACGTGGACATGCTGCTGCACGAGGCCATGGACGATTTCTGGGGTCTGGCCCAGGCGCGCCGTGTGGACCTGTCCTTCGGCGACGATCCGCACCACGCCCTGATCCGCGGCGACCGTGCTTTATTGCTGCGTGCCATATGCAACTTGATCGACAACGCGGTCAAGTACACGCCCGGTGGCGGGCGGGTGCGGATTTCCCTGCAGTGCGAGGGTGCGAGCTGGTTAATCTGCATCGCCGACAGCGGCCTGGGTATCGAGCAGGAAGATCTCCCGAACATCTTTCAGCCCTTCACGCGCGTGGGTCCGGCTGCACGCAATGACAGCAACGGGGCGGGCCTGGGCCTGGCCTTTGTCAGCACCGTGGCGGCCCGTCACGGCGGCAGCATCGAGGTGGACAGCCAGCCCGGCGCCGGCTCCACTTTCATCCTGCGGCTGCCTGCCTACACGGAAGACGAAATCGCCCGCATCGACGAACGCGCGGCGTGAGCATCGTGGCGCAGCCTTGGGCCGCCGGACCCGAATAGGTTTACCTCAAGGTCGTATGAAAATAAAAAAGCCGCCGGTTTTTCCGGCGGCTTTTTTGTCGTATGCCTCGGCTACGGCCGGAGCACGCGCAGACAGCTTACTCCACGCTGGGCGCCGCGTCCGCAGCGGCATCGGCAGCGGCATCGGCATCAGCTTCGACCGATGCCGTGACCGGCGCATCCTCGAACGGGTTGGCCAGCTGTCGGGCAGCCTCGCGTTCGGCCGCTTCGATGGCCTCCTTGTCCTTGCGGGCCAGGTGATAGGCCAGGCCGGTACCCGCTGGGATCAGGCGGCCGACGATGACGTTTTCCTTCAAGCCGCGCAGGTCGTCGCGTTTGCCCATGATGGCCGCTTCGGTCAGCACGCGGGTGGTTTCCTGGAAGGACGCCGCGGAGATGAACGAATCCGTCGACAGCGAGGCCTTGGTGATACCCAGCAGAACGTTCTCGAACGTGGCCGGAAGCTTGTCCTGGGCAACGATGCGATCGTTCTCGTTGAGCAGTTCCGAACGCTCGACCTGCTCGCCGGTGATGAACGACGTGTCGCCCGCATCGACGATGTTCACGCGGCGCAGCATCTGCCGCACGATCACTTCGATGTGCTTGTCGTTGATCTTCACGCCTTGCAGGCGATAGACGTCCTGCACTTCGTCGACGATGTAGGTGGCAAGCTTCTCGATGCCTTGCAGGCGCAGGATGTCGTGCGGATCGGCCGGGCCGTCCACGATCATTTCGCCCTTGTTCACCACCTGCCCGTCGTGCACCAGCACCTGCTTTTCCTTCGGAATGAGGAATTCGTGGCTGGTACCTTCCAGGTCGGTGATGACCAGGCGCTGCTTGCCCTTGGTGTCCTTGCCGAAGGAGACCGTGCCGGTGACTTCGGCCAACATGCCGGCATCCTTGGGCGAACGGGCTTCGAACAGCTCGGCCACGCGCGGAAGACCGCCGGTAATGTCGCGGGTCTTCTGCGATTCCTGCGGGATACGGGCAAGCACTTCGCCCACCGCGACCTGCTGGCCGTCGCGCACCGTGATCAGCGCGCCCACCGGGAACGAGATGTTCACCGCGTGGTCGGTGCCGGCGATGCGCACGTCTTCGCCCGCCTCGTTGACCAGCTTGATCTGCGGACGCATGGTGATCTTGCCGCCGCGCGTCTTGGGCGTGATGACGACCAGCGTCGACAGGCCGGTGACTTCGTCGACCTGTTTGGCAACCGTGACGCCTTCCTCGATGTTCTCAAAGCGCACCGCGCCGCCGTACTCGGACACGATCGGACGGGTCAGCGGATCCCACGTAGCCAGGCGCGTGCCGGCCTTGACGGCTTCGCCGTCGCCCACCAGCACCGTGGCGCCGTAGGGGATCTTGTGGCGTTCGCGTTCGCGGCCGTTGTCGTCGAAGATGGCCAGTTCGCCCGAGCGCGAGATCGCCACGCGTTCGCCCTTGGCGTTGGTCACGTAGCGCATCGTGCTGATGAAGCCGACGTTACCGGCCGACTTGGTTTCCACCGCGCTGGCCAGGGCCGAGCGCGAAGCCGCGCCGCCGATGTGGAAGGTACGCATGGTGAGCTGCGTGCCCGGTTCGCCGATCGACTGGGCGGCGATGACGCCGACCGCTTCGCCGGAGTTGACGCGCACGCCGCGGCCCAGATCGCGGCCGTAGCAATGCGCGCATAGGCCGTGGCGGGTTTCGCAAGTGAGCGGCGTGCGAACCTTGACCTCGTCCACGCCCAGCTTGTCGATCGCGTCGACCAGGTCTTCGTCCAGCAGCGTGCCCGCCGGAATGGCGGTTTCCTGCGTGTCGGGATTGACGATGTCCACCGCGGCCACGCGGCCCAGGATACGGTCGCGCAGCGGCTCGATGACTTCGCCGCCTTCGACCAGCGCCTTCATCGAATAGCCTTGCGAGGTACCGCAATCGTCTTCGGTGATGACCAGGTCCTGCGTCACGTCAACCAGGCGGCGCGTGAGATAGCCGGAGTTCGCGGTCTTGAGCGCCGTATCGGCCAGGCCCTTGCGGGCGCCGTGCGTCGAGATGAAGTACTGCAGAACGTTCAGGCCTTCACGGAAGTTCGCCGTGATGGGCGTCTCGATGATCGAGCCGTCAGGCTTGGCCATCAGGCCGCGCATGCCGGCCAACTGGCGAATCTGGGCGGCCGAACCGCGCGCGCCCGAGTCGGCCATCATGTAGATGGAATTGAAGGATTCCTGGCGCACTTCCTGGCCGGCGCGGTTGATGACCGGCTCGGTGGCCAGTTGCTCCATCATGGCCTTGCCGACCTTGTCGCCGGCCTTGCCCCAGATGTCCACGACGTTGTTGTAGCGCTCTTGCGAGGTAACCAGACCCGACGAGTACTGCTTGTCGATTTCCTTCACTTCGCGGCTGGCCTCGGCCAGGATGCTCTCCTTGGCCTTGGGGATCAGCATGTCTTCCATGGCGATCGAGATGCCGCCGCGCGTGGCCAGGCGAAAGCCCGACTGCATCAGCTTGTCGGCGAAGATCACCGTGTCGCGCAGGCCGCAGCGACGGAACGACTGGTTGATCAGGCGCGAGATTTCCTTCTTCTTGAGCGCCTTGTTCAGTACCGTAAACGGCAGTCCCTTGGGCAGAATCTCCGACAGCAGCGCACGGCCCACGGTGGTTTCATGGCGACGGATGACGGGCTGCCATTCGTCGTTGGCGTCCTTCTCGTGCTCCTTCAGGCGCACGGTGATGCGTGTTTGCAGCGTGACTTCGCCGTTGTCGTAGGCTCGCTGGACTTCGGCCACGTCAGTGAAGAAAATGCCTTCGCCCTTGCCGTTGATGCGCTCGCGGGTTGTGTAGTACAGACCCAGCACGATGTCCTGCGACGGCACGATCGAGGGTTCGCCGTTGGCCGGGAACAGCACATTGTTCGAGGCCAGCATCAGCGTGCGGGCCTCGAGCTGGGCTTCGAGCGACAGCGGCACGTGAACGGCCATCTGGTCGCCGTCGAAGTCGGCGTTGAACGCCGCGCAGACCAGCGGGTGCAGTTGAATGGCCTTGCCTTCGATCAGCGTCGGTTCGAAGGCCTGGATGCCCAGGCGGTGCAGCGTCGGCGCGCGGTTGAGCATGACCGGGTGTTCGCGGATCACCTCTTCGAGGATGTCCCACACCACCGGCTCCTGGCTTTCCACCAGCTTCTTGGCCGCCTTGATGGTCGTGGCCAGGCCCATCATTTCGAGACGATTGAAAATGAAGGGCTTGAACAGCTCCAGCGCCATCAGCTTGGGCAGGCCGCACTGATGCAGCTTGAGCTGCGGACCCACCACAATGACCGAACGGCCCGAGTAGTCCACGCGCTTGCCCAGCAGGTTCTGGCGGAAGCGCCCGCTCTTGCCCTTGATCATGTCGGCCAGCGACTTGAGCTGGCGCTTGTTGGCGCCGGTCATGGCCTTGCCGCGGCGGCCGTTGTCGAGCAGCGAGTCGACGGCTTCCTGCAGCATGCGCTTTTCGTTGCGCAGAATGATTTCGGGCGCCTTCAGCTCCAGCAGGCGCTTGAGGCGATTATTGCGGTTGATGACGCGGCGATACAGGTCGTTCAGGTCGGACGTGGCGAAGCGGCCGCCATCGAGCGGCACCAGCGGGCGCAGGTCCGGCGGCAGCACCGGCAGCACTTCCATGACCATCCATTCGGCCTTGATGCCGGATTTCTGAAAGCCTTCCAGCACCTTCAGGCGCTTGGATATCTTCTTGATCTTGGCTTCCGAGCTGGTGGCCTTGAGCTCGCCGCGCAGGGTCTCGACTTCGCGGTCGATGTCGATGGTGCGCAGCAACTCACGCACGGCCTCGGCACCCATCAGGGCGCGGAAGTCGTCGCCGTACTCTTCGGTCTTGGCCAGGAAGTCGTCATCGGACATGATCTGGCCGCGCTTGAGCGGGGTCATGCCCGGCTCGATCACGCACCAGGCTTCGAAGTACAGCACGCGCTCGATGTCGCGCAGCGTCATGTCCAGCACCATGCCCAGGCGCGAAGGCAGGCTCTTTAGGAACCAGATGTGCGCGACGGGACTGGCCAGCTCGATGTGGCCCATGCGCTCGCGGCGAACCTTGGCGACGGTGACTTCGACGCCGCACTTTTCGCAGATCACGCCGCGGTGCTTCAGGCGCTTGTACTTGCCGCACAGGCACTCGTAGTCCTTGATGGGCCCGAAGATCTTGGCGCAGAACAGGCCGTCGCGCTCGGGCTTGAAGGTACGGTAGTTGATCGTCTCGGGCTTGCGGACTTCGCCGTAAGACCAGGAACGGATCTTCTCAGGCGAGGCGATGCCGATCTTGATGGCATCGAACTGCTCGTCTTGCGAGACTTGCTTGAAGAGGTCGAGTAGCGCTTTCATCAGTTACGCTCCAAATCCATGTCGAGGGCCAGGGAACGGATTTCCTTGACGAGCACGTTGAACGATTCCGGCATGCCGGCGTCGATGACGTGATCGCCCTTGACGATGTTTTCGTAAACCTTGGTGCGGCCGTTAATGTCGTCGGACTTCACCGTCAGCATTTCCTGCAGCGTGTACGCGGCGCCGTAAGCTTCCAGGGCCCACACTTCCATTTCACCGAAGCGCTGGCCGCCGAACTGCGCCTTGCCGCCCAGCGGTTGCTGGGTGACGAGCGAGTACGGGCCGGTCGAACGGGCGTGCATCTTGTCGTCGACCAGATGGTGCAGCTTCAGGTAATGCATGTAGCCGATGGTGACCGGGCGCTCGAACTGCTCGCCGGTACGGCCATCGAAAAGCCATGCCTGCGCGCGCGAAGGCGTCAGCTGCATCTTCTGAGCGATGTCGTCCGGATAGGCCAGCTTGAGCATCGTGCTGATTTCCTCTTCGGTCGCGCCGTCAAAGACAGGCGTGGCCAGCGGCACGCCGTCGCGCAGGTTGTGCGCCATCTCGATGACTTCGTCGTCGGTCAGCTCATCGATGTGCGCACCGGAGCCGGTCGAGTTGTAGACCTTTTCCAGATAAGCACGGATGTTCTTGACCTGCGCCACGCGCTCGTCGCGCAGCATGTCGGCGATGCGCTGGCCCACACCCTTGGCGGCCCAGCCCAGGTGGACCTCCAGCACCTGGCCGACGTTCATCCGCGAGGGCACGCCCAGCGGGTTCAGAACGATGTCGGCGGTGGTGCCGTCGGCCATGTGCGGCATGTCTTCCACGGGGGTGATACGCGAAACCACGCCCTTGTTGCCGTGACGACCGGCCATCTTGTCGCCAGGCTGCAGGCGACGCTTGACGGCCAGGTACACCTTGATCATCTTGAGCACGCCCGGCGGCAGCTCGTCGCCTTGCGTGAGCTTCTTGCGCTTTTCTTCAAAGGCCAGGTCGAACTGGTGTCGCTTCTGCTCGAGCGACTCCTTGGCCTGTTCCAGAACGACGGCGTGCTGCTCGTCGGCTAGGCGGATGTCGAACCACTGCCAGCGGTCCATATCGGCCAGGTAGGCCTTGGTAATCGTGGCGCCCTTGGCCAGCTTCTTCGGACCGCCGTTGACGGTCTTGCCGTTGAGCATCTTTTCCAGACGATCGAACTGGTCGTTCTCGACGATGCGCAGCTGGTCGTTCAGGTCCTGGCGATAGCGGCGCAATTCATCGTCGATGATGGACTGGGCGCGCTTGTCGCGCACGATGCCTTCACGAGTGAACACCTGCACGTCGATGACGGTGCCGATCATGCCCGAGGGCACGCGCAGCGAGGTGTCTTTGACGTCCGAGGCCTTCTCGCCGAAGATCGCGCGCAGCAGCTTTTCTTCCGGCGTGAGCTGGGTCTCGCCCTTGGGCGTGACCTTGCCCACCAGCACGTCGTCTGCATTGACTTCGGCGCCGATGTAGACGATGCCCGATTCATCCAGGCGGTTGAGCTGGGTCTCGGCCAGATTGCTGATGTCGCGGGTGATTTCTTCCGGCCCGAGCTTGGTGTCGCGCGCGACGACCGTCAGCTCCTCGATGTGGATCGAGGTATAGCGATCGTCGGCCACGACCTTCTCGGAGATCAGGATCGAGTCTTCGAAGTTATAGCCGTTCCAGGGCATGAACGCGATCAGCATGTTCTGGCCCAGGGCGAGCTCGCCCAAGTCCGTCGACGCGCCGTCGGCCAGAACATCGCCCTTGGCGACCTTGTCGCCGCGCTTGACGATGGGGCGCTGGTTGATGTTGGTGTTTTGGTTGGAACGGGTGTACTTGATGAGGTTGTAGATGTCCACGCCCACTTCGCCGGCGACGTTCTCGTCGTCGTTGACGCGGATCACCACGCGCTCGGCGTCGACATGGTCGACCACACCGCCGCGCAAGGCCTGCACGGTGGTACCGGAGTCGACGGCCACCGTGCGTTCGATACCCGTGCCGACCAGCGGTTTCTGCGGACGCAGGCAAGGCACGGCCTGGCGCTGCATGTTGGCACCCATCAGCGCGCGGTTCGCGTCGTCGTGTTCCAGGAACGGAATCAGCGAGGCTGCGACCGAGACGATCTGCGACGGGGCGATGTCCATGTAATGCACATTGGCCGGCGAGGTCATCATGGTTTCGCCCGCTTCGCGGCAGGCCACGAGGTCGTCGACGAAACGGCCCTGCTCGTCCAGCTCGGCGTTAGCCTGGGCGATGACGTAGTGGCTTTCCTCGATGGCCGACAGGTAGTCGATCTGGTCGCTAACCTTGCCGTCGATGATCTTGCGGTAAGGCGTTTCCAGAAAGCCGTACTCGTTCAGGCGCGCGTACAGCGCCATGGAGTTGATCAGGCCGATGTTCGGACCTTCAGGCGTTTCGATCGGGCAGACGCGGCCATAGTGCGTGGGATGCACGTCGCGCACCTCGAAGCCGGCACGCTCGCGGGTCAGACCGCCGGGGCCCAGGGCGGAAACACGTCGTTTGTGCGTGATCTCCGACAGGGGATTGGTTTGATCCATGAACTGCGACAGCTGGCTCGAACCGAAGAACTCCTTGATGGCGGCCGAAATCGGCTTGGAGTTGATCAAATCGTGCGGCATCAGGTTTTCGGTCTCGGCCTGACCCAGGCGTTCCTTGACGGCGCGCTCGACACGCACCAAGCCGGCGCGGAACTGGTTCTCGGCCAGTTCGCCCACGCAGCGCACGCGGCGGTTGCCCAGGTGATCGATATCGTCGATCTGGCCGCGGCCGTTGCGCAGCTCAACCAGAACCTTGATGGTCTCGAGGATATCCGAGTTGGTCAGCGTCATCGGACCGGTGTTGTCTTCGCCGCGACCTAGGCGGCTGTTGACCTTCATGCGGCCCACGCGCGACAGATCGTAGGTTTCCTCGCTGTAGAACAAGCGCTGGAACAGGGCCTCGACCGCTTCTTCGGTCGGCGGCTCGCCGGGGCGCATCATGCGGTAGATCGCCACGCGCGCGGCCATCTGGTCGACGGTTTCGTCGGTACGCAGCGTCTGCGAGATATAGGGGCCGCGGTCCAGGTCGTTGGTGTACAGGGTCTGGAAGCTGGCGACCTTGGCCTCGCGCATGGCCATCAGCACCGATTCGGTGATCTCGTCGTTGGCATGGGCAACGATCTCGCCGGTCTCGGCATCGACGATGTTCTTGGCCAGTACACGGCCGAGCAGAAAATCTTCGGGCACCGTGATGCGTTCGATGTCGGCACTGGCCATATCGCGCAAGTGCTTGGCGTTGATGCGCTTGTCCTTCTCGACCAGCACCTTGCCGGCACGGTCGGCAATGTCAAAGCGCGCGATCTCGCCCTTCCATCGCTCGGACACCACGGTCATCATGGCGCCTTCGCTTTGCAACGTGAAATCGTCGAATTCGAAAAATTCACCCAGAATCGATTCCGGCGTCATGCCAATGGCCTTGAGCAGAATCGTCACGGGCATCTTGCGACGACGGTCGACACGGAAGAACAGGACGTCCTTGGGGTCGAACTCGAAATCCAGCCAGGAGCCGCGATAGGGAATGACTCGGGCCGAGAAGAGCAGCTTACCCGAGCTATGGGTCTTGCCGCGATCGTGCTCGAAAAACACACCGGGCGAACGGTGCAGTTGCGACACGATGACGCGTTCGGTACCATTGATGACAAAGGAACCGGTGCCGGTCATGAGCGGAATTTCGCCCATGTAGACTTCCTGTTCCTTGACTTCCTTGATGGTGGGTTTGCTGACTTCGCGATCCATCAGCACCAAACGTACCTTGGCACGCAGGGGCGATGCATAGGTCAGACCGCGCTGCTGGCATTCCTTGACGTCGAACACGGGTTCGCCCAGCACATAGCTGACGAACTCCAAGCGCGCCATACCGTTATGGCTGACAATCGGGAAAATCGACGTGAACGCGGCCTGCAGGCCATCGCTGGCCCGCTGCGCGGAGGGAACGTCAGATTGCAGGAACGTTAGGTAGGATTGAAGCTGTGTCGCCAGCAGGAAGGGCACGTTCTGGACGTCTTCACGCTTGGCGAAGCTTTTGCGGATGCGCTTTTTTTCGGTGTACGAGTAAGGCATGAGCACTCCGACTCGAGGTTGCATGGGCCGTCAACCACGGCCCTGGGTATTACGACTCCAGGAAATCCCACTAATCCACACACGCAAGCGGGCTTTCCTGGAAACGCAAAAGCCCGGGGACGGCAAACTGCGCTGTCCCCGGGCAAGAAGGCCAGGGATTACTTCAACTCGGCCTTGGCGCCGGCTTCTTCCAGCTTCTTCTTGGCGGCTTCGGCGTCAGCCTTGGCCAGACCATCCTTCACGGGCTTGGGAGCGCCGTCGACCAGGTCCTTGGCTTCCTTCAGACCCAGGCCGGTGATTTCACGCACGGCCTTGATGACGCTCACTTTGTTGGCGCCGGTTTCAGCCAGCACGACGGTGAACTCGGTCTGCTCTTCAACAGCGGCAGCGGCAGCGGCCGGAGCGGCAGCCACGGCGACAGCGGCGGCGGCAGCCGACACGCCAAATTTCTCTTCCATTTCCTTGATCAGCTCGGACAGCTCGAGCACGGTCATGCCAGCGATGGCGTCAAGGATTTCAGCTTTGTTAAGTGCCATTTTTCAGAACTCCAGAATTGGATAAATGCCAGGGTTGGATTGTCGTTATGTCGTTCAGCGAATTTCCGCTCGGCTGCCCGCTTACGCGGCGGCCTTCTGATCGCGCACGGCGGCGAGGCCACGGGCGAACTTGGTCGGAACTTCGTTGAGCGTACGCACGAATTGCGCGATCGGGGCTTGCATGGTGCCCATCAGCATCGAGAGCAGCTCGTCACGCGAAGGCATGGTGGCCAGAGCCTTTACACCTTCAGCGCTCAGTGCGCTGTTGGGCAGCGAACCGCCCTTGAGCACGAGCTTGTCATTGCTCTTGGCGAAACCGGCAAGAACCTTGGCCGCCGAAACCGGGTCGGTGCTGATGCCATAGATCAGCGGACCGGTCAGTTGCGAGGCCAGCGACTCGAAAGCCGTGCCAGCAACAGCTCGACGGGCCAGCGTGTTTTTCAGAACACGCAGGTAAACGCCCGATTCACGCGCAGTTTTGCGCAGTACGGTGACAGAAGCGACGTCCAGACCACGGTACTCGGCGACCACGATCGATTGGGCCTTGGCGATTTGCGCCGAGACTTCTTCGATCACGACCGCTTTCTCTTGACGATTGAGACTCACGGTTTGAACACTCCATCAAAAGACGCCTGGGACCGGTTCAGATTTCCCTTGCGGGGTTTCCTCGCAGTCTTGCGCGTCTACCGAATGCGGCGCCTGGGTTGAGTTCTTCAGATAAAGAATTCTTCCTGGGAGCGCCATCTACGCTGGATTCGGATTTTCTGGTCGCCCAGGATTTCCGGTATTAAGCCCAAGACCCCGTTATAACGTGAGGTCATAGGCTCCAGCGGTCTTTGACAGCTACACCCGAAAATTCGGGTGCGGCCCAAAGTACGTTACGTACCGTCGGCGATCAGGCCGACAGCGAGGCAATTTCCACGCGCGCACCGCCGCCCATCGTCGACGAGACAGCGAGTTTGCGCAGATAAATGCCCTTGGCGGCGGCGGGACGAGCCTTTTGCAGGGCGTCGACCAGGGCAGCCAGGTTAGTTTGCAGTTGCTCCACGCCGAACGAGGCGCGGCCGATGGTGGCGTGAATGATGCCTGCCTTGTCGGTGCGGTATTGCACCTGGCCGGCCTTGGCATTCTTCACAGCGGTGGCGACGTCGGGCGTCACGGTGCCGACCTTGGGATTCGGCATCAGGCCGCGCGGACCCAGGATCTGGCCCAGCGTACCGACGACGCGCATGGTGTCGGGCGATGCGATGACCACGTCGAAATTGAAATTGCCGCCCTTGATGCTCTCGGCCAGGTCTTCCATGCCGACGATGTCGGCGCCGGCGGCCTTGGCCGCTTCAGCCTTGTCACCCTGGGCGAACACGGCGACGCGAACGGTCTTGCCAGTGCCAGCAGGCATGACAACCGAGCCACGGACCAGTTGATCGGACTTCTTGGGGTCGATACCCAGCTGCACGGCCACGTCGATGGATTCATCGAACTTGGCGGTGGCGGTTTCCTTGACCAGGGTCAGGGCTTCAGAGACCGGGTACAGTTTGGTACGTTCGATCTTCTGGGCGATAGCGGCGGCGCGCTTGGACAGTTTTGCCATGATCAGATGCCCTCGACGGTGATGCCCATACTGCGGGCGCTGCCTGCGATCGTACGGACGGCGGCGTCCAGGTCGGCCGCGGTCAGATCGGGTTGCTTGGTCTTGGCGATTTCCTCGGCCTGGGCGCGCGTCAGCATGCCAACCTTGTCAGTATGGGGCTTGGGGGAGCCCTTTTGCACGCCAGCGGCCTTCTTGATGAGGACCGTCGCGGGCGGGGTCTTCATGATGAAGGTGAAGGACTTGTCCGCGAACGCGGTGATCACCACGGGAATCGGCAGACCGGGCTCCATGCCCTGAGTCTTGGCGTTGAACGCCTTGCAGAATTCCATGATGTTCAGGCCGCGCTGGCCCAACGCCGGACCGATCGGGGGAGAGGGATTGGCCTTACCAGCCGGCACTTGCAGCTTGATAAAGCCGACGATCTTCTTCGCCATGCTTTGCTCCTTGCGGGTTCTAACGCTCGCCGCTTGCGGCGGGCTCCCCGGGGTTGATGAAAACGGCTTAACGCGGTACTGCCATCGGGGACATCGCCCCGCCAGATCAGGTCTTTTCGACCTGGCTGAAATCCAATTCCACAGGGGTCGCGCGGCCAAAAATGGTCACCGACACGCGCACCTTGCTCTTTTCGTAGTTGACTTCTTCGACGTTGCCGTTAAAGTCCGCGAACGGGCCTTCCTTGACGCGCACCATCTCGCCCACTTCGAACAGCACCTTGGGACGCGGTTTTTCGACACCCTCTTCCATTTGGGAGAGGATCTTCTCGACTTCCTTTTCGGAGATCGGCGAAGGACGATTGCCCGAGCCGCCCAGAAAACCGGTGACTCGATTGGTATTCTTGACCAGGTGCCAGCTTTCGTCGGTGAGGTCCATCTCAACCAGGACGTAGCCCGGGAAAATACGACGCTCACTGATCGACTTCTGGCCGCCTTTCATTTCGACGACTTCTTCCGACGGCACAAGAATGCGACCAAACGAAGTCTGCAGCGCAGCGCGCTCAATGCGCTCGTTCAGCGCCTTCTGGACGCTTTTTTCCATGCCTGAATAGACATGGACGACATACCAACGCTTACTCATGACGGCCCTTTATTTCCAGCCCAGCAATAGGCCGTAGAGTATCCATTCGATCAATTTGTCGACCACCCACATGAACACACCCATGGCGACCACGAAGGCAAACACGATGCCAGTCATCTGGGTGGTTTCTTTGCGGCTAGGCCAGACGACCTTGCGCATTTCGTTGTAGGACTCGCTGCCAAAGCTGAGCGTGCGGCGACCGGGTTCGCTGAACCAGGCAATGAGCGCTGCGATGGCCAGACCACCGACGAACACGCCAATGCGCACGCCGATGGACTGCGAATCCAACACCGAGAAACCGACAATTCCTGCGATGACGACAAGAACCGCCAGTCCGAGCTTGATCCGGTCGGCAGTGCTGGTTACGGTTTCTACGTTGGTGTTGGACATTTTAAGAACGAGTCAGGGCCAAAACTTGAGCTTTGGCAGGGGCAGTAGGAATCGAACCTACAACCTTCGGTTTTGGAGACCGACGCTCTGCCAATTGAGCTATACCCCTATGGCGGTGATTCTGGCATGCATAGTGCCTCGCGGAACCATACATGATACTACTTTTCTAGTAGAGATGGAAAGAGGGCCGAGCGGCCCTTGTTCCATCGCTGCGAATGCCAGACCAGCCGGACATTTGCCTTGCGGGCACCAGGCCCGCCTACCGTTGCTTAGGCGATGATTTTAGCGACGACGCCGGCGCCGACGGTACGTCCGCCTTCGCGGATAGCAAAGCGCAGGCCTTCTTCCATGGCGATCGGGGCCAGCAGTTTGACCGTCATCGTCACGTTATCGCCCGGCAGCACCATCTCTTTGTCCTTGGGCAGGTCGATCGTGCCGGTCACATCCGTGGTGCGGAAGTAAAACTGGGGACGATAACCATTGAAGAACGGCGTGTGGCGACCGCCTTCATCCTTGGACAGAATGTACACCTCGGCCGTGAACTCGGTGTGCGGGGTGATCGAACCGGGCTTGGCCAGCACCTGGCCACGCTCGACTTCTTCACGCTTGGTGCCGCGCAGCAAAATACCGACGTTGTCTCCGGCCTGGCCCTGGTCCAGCAGCTTGCGGAACATCTCCACGCCCGTGCAGGTGGTCTTGAGCGTGGGCTTGATACCGACGATCTCGATTTCTTCGCCCACCTTGACAATGCCACGCTCGACACGGCCGGTCACCACCGTGCCGCGACCCGAGATCGAGAACACGTCTTCGACCGGCATCAGGAAAGCGCCGTCCACAGCGCGCTCAGGCGTCGGGATGTACGTGTCCAGCGCATCGGCCAGCGCCATGATCGCCTGCTCGCCCAGCTCGCCCTTGTCGCCCTCGAGCGCCAGCTTGGCCGAACCCTTGACGATCGGGGTGTCATCGCCCGGAAAATCGTACTTCGAGAGCAGCTCGCGCACTTCCATTTCCACCAGCTCGAGCAGCTCGGCATCGTCCACCATGTCCGCCTTGTTCAGGAACACGATGATGTACGGCACGCCCACTTGGCGCGAGAGCAAAATGTGCTCGCGCGTCTGGGGCATCGGGCCGTCGGCGGCCGACACCACCAGAATCGCCCCGTCCATCTGGGCGGCCCCGGTAATCATGTTCTTGACGTAGTCCGCGTGTCCCGGGCAATCCACGTGCGCGTAGTGACGGTTCTGCGTCTCGTACTCCACGTGCGCCGTGTTGATCGTGATGCCGCGCGCCTTCTCTTCAGGGGCCGCATCAATCTGGTCGTAGCCCTTCGCTTCTCCACCAAACTTGCTCGACAGCACCGTCGTGATCGCCGCCGTCAACGTCGTTTTGCCGTGGTCAACGTGACCAATCGTACCCACGTTCACGTGCGGCTTGGTACGCTCAAACTTGCCTTTTGCCATGGCTGACTCCTGGACCTTGTAGAGTCTGCCCGCCGGGACCTCACGCTTGGAGAAACCGCCGCGAACCAGACTTGAAGTAAAGAAAGTGAAGAACTACGATTGAATTCGTGGTGCCCATGACGCGGATCGAACGCGTGACCTCTCCCTTACCAAGGGAGTGCTCTACCACTGAGCCACATGGGCAAATACTGCACAGCCCAGACAATTACCGCACAACGCCGACTTTGCTGGAGCGGGTGAAGGGAATCGAACCCTCGTCGTAAGCTTGGAAGGCTTCTGCTCTACCATTGAGCTACACCCGCGGCATACCACCTAAGGCTTCCCTTTTCCTGCACCAGCCGGCTTTGCTTGGCACCTGCCTGGTTTTCTCCGCGCGCAAAAACCTGAAAGAACCTAATAACCTTGCAGGTTTTCTGGTGGAGGAGGTTGGATTCGAACCAACGTAGGCGCAAGGCCAACAGATTTACAGTCTGCCCCCTTTAACCACTCGGGCACCCCTCCGCGAAGAACTTGGGATTATGAGTAACTTGATTAAGAATGTCAAATCAAGATAGGCATTTACCCGGATGGGATCAATACTGTTCGAAGCAGCGCTGCCATTGCGCGGGGTCGCGGCCGACCGATAAGGCCAGCATCAGCAGTACTCGGGCCTTCTGCGGGCTGAGCTCGCCCGCAGCGACGAAATTCATCGCGTCATCGTCGACCTCGCCGCCGCGATCGACCGGACCGCTGCCGGTGCGGCTGCTGCGCACCACCGCCACGCCGGCCGCAGCCGCGCGCGACAGCGCCGACAGCGCGCTGTCGGTAGTGTTGCCGCCCCCTACACCGGCCAGCACGATGCCCGCCGCATGGCCGGCCAGCGCGTCGATGAGAAGGCCGTCCATGCCTGCGTGGGCGTAGACGATGTCCACACGCGGCCAGTGCGCCGCTTGTAGGGCCGACAAGGAGAATTCGCTGTCCAGGGTATGCCGCGTTGTGTTGCGCGAGTAGAAACGCGGTTCGCCTCCGCGCACGACCCCCGCCCTGCCTCGGTTAGGCGATGCGAAGGCGCAGATGCCCATGCTGGCGATTTTCTGCACTTCGCGTGCGTAGTGAATGTCTTCGTTCATCACGACCAGCGGGCCGCGGCCGCGCGCTTGAGCGCTGACGGCCAGGGCCACCGCGTTGTACAGATTGGCTGGACCTTCCGCGCCCAGCGCCGTCGCCGGACGCATCGCGCCCACCAGTACCAGAGGCTTGTCGGTATGCGTGACCAGACTCAGGAAATACGCGGTTTCTTCGAGCGTGTCCGTGCCGTGCACGACGACAATGCCCTTTATGTCCTCTTGCCTGGACAGGTCGGCGATGCGTGCGGCCAACGCCCCCCATACGTCATGGCTCATGTTCTGGCTGCCGATGTTGGCGACCTGCTCGGCCTGTATTCGAGCCAGGTTGGACAAGCCGGGCACGGCATCGACCAGGTGTCCGATCGGCAGGGCACCGGCCTTGTAGCCGGCGGAGTTGGCCTGTACCTGAGTGCCGGCAATGGTGCCGCCCGTGGCGAGCAAGGCGATCCGCGGCAAGGTTTGCTCAAGCATCGAGCACCCCCGACAGTCCCTGGCGTTCGAGAAGTGAATTCAGATGATCCCAACCGTGAAAATCGATGAGGATCTGGCCCTTTTCCTTGGCACCGACCTTGAGCGTCACGCGCGTGCCCAGAATGTCGGACAGGGCTTCTTCGAGCCGCGTGACGTCGCGCGAGGGACTCTTGGATTTTTTAGTCCTAGTGGCTTCGGTTTCTTTTTGGACCCGGGCAACGAGTTTTTCGGCTTCGCGCACCGACAGCCTCTTGGCCACAACCTGGTTGGCCAGCTGGATCTGCGTGGCCGCGTCCACGGGAAGCAGCGAACGCGCGTGACCCATGTCGATATCGCCGGCTAACAGCATGGTCTGCACGGGAGCGGCCAGATTGAGCAGGCGCAACAGATTGCTGGTGGCCGAGCGCGAGCGGCCGATGGCCTGCGCCGCCTGCTCATGGGTCAGGCCGAACTCGTCCAGCAGCCGCCGTACGCCCTGGGCTTCTTCCAGCGGATTGAGATCTTCGCGTTGGATGTTCTCGATCAGCGCAATGACGGCGGCGTTCTCGTCCGATACCTCGCGTACCAGTACCGGCACTTCCTTCAAGCCCGCTAATTGCGCAGCACGAAAGCGCCGTTCGCCGGCGATGATCTCGTACTCGCCCGGCGCGTCAGCGCCCAGAGCGCGGACTGTGATGGGCTGGATTACGCCTTGGGCACGGATGGATTCGGCCAGCTCGGTCAACGAACCCTCGTCCATGCGGGTGCGCGGCTGGTACTTGCCCGCGCGCAGCTTGGCCACGGCCAACGACGTCGGCGGGCCTTCTTTCTGGCCCCCCGATTTGCCCAGATTATCGACAGCGGGCGCGTCCGCACCCAGCAGTACATCCAGACCCCGGCCCAAGCCCTTGGGGTTTTTTGTCGCCATGTGATTCCTCTTTCTCGATGCGTTTATTGGTCGTCCTGGCCACCGGCCGGCGACATGTACCAGTATTGATGATGATTCGTAAAGCCGTAGCGGGCATAGAGGGTGCGCGCCGGCTGATTGACCGTCTCGACCTGTAGGTAGGCCTGCGAGATGCCCCGCCTGGCGCCCTCCTGCAACTGCGCGCGCAGCAACTGGGTTGCAATGCCCTGTCGGCGCTGCGCCGCGTCGCTAATGACATCGAAAATGCCCATCAGCGCGCCGTCGAACACGCCCAACGCCGCGCCGACGCAAGCACGGCCGTGATAGGCCAGCAGCATCTGGCTGGGCACGGCAACGCTTGACAGGCGCAGCGCATGCTCGGCGATGTATTGCGCGCTGGAACCTTTAAGGCGTCCTACTTGAGCCGCAAAGGTCTGCACGTCGGCCGGCCGCAACTGCCAGGTGCCCTGCTGCTGCCGCGCGGCGAATTCGTTCGCTTGTCGCATGGATGCCGTCATGACCAGCGTGTGCCCAAAAGATTTGAATCCTCGCTGCGACAGGGTCTCCTGCAGATCGACATCGGGGCAGGCGTCGGTTAGCCGAAAAATCAACGGCAGGTCGTGTCGCTTGTAAATGTGGGCGACGTAGTCCAGCCGTTCGTCCAAAGGCGCTGCGGACGGCGCCAGGATATTGATGCTGCGCGCCCGCTTGGCCGCCGAATCGGCCCAGCGCACCAGCCAGCCGTTGTAGAGCTGCTGCTCAGGCACGACGGTTGCGTTGAGCGACGCCTCTTCTATACGGGCGATCTGTGCCGCATGGGACAAGCCTTGATCCGTTTGCATTCAGACACCGCCGCGCATGGCCTTGACGCGCTCGATCACCTCGGTACCGAATGCAATATAGGCCTGCGCGCCGCGCGCGCTGCGGTCGTAGACCACGCCGGGCATGCCATAGCTGGGGGCCTCGGCCAGGCGCACATTACGCGGAACGACCGTCTTGAACACCTTGTCGCCGAAGTGCGATTCGAGCTGCGCAGAAACCTGTTGTTGCAAGGTCATGCGCGGATCGAACATCACCCGCAGCAATCCGATGAGCTGCAGTTCGTCGTTGATATTGCGGTGCACGCGCTTGATGGTGTTGACCAGATCGGACAAGCCCTCCAGCGCGAAATATTCGCACTGCATGGGAATGATCACGCCGTGGGCCGCCACCAGACCGTTGAGCGTGAGCAGCGACAAGGTGGGCGGACAGTCGATGAGGATGAAGTCGTATTGATCGGCGACGCCGGCGATGGCTTGCTTGAGCTGGCGCTCGCGTTCGTCCATCTCGACCAGATCGATCTCGGCGCCCGCCAGGTCACGGTTGGCCGGCAGTACGTCGTATCCACCCACTTCGGAACGTACGCGTGCCTGGACGATGTTCATTTCGCGGATCAGCACTTGATAGAGTGTGCCCTGGAGCGTGCTTTTGTCGATGCCGCTACCCATGGTCGCGTTGCCTTGCGGATCCAGGTCGACCAGCAGAACGCGCTGTCCCTGCGTGGCAAGGCCGGCGGCCAGATTAATGGCTGTCGTCGTCTTGCCGACACCGCCCTTTTGATTGGCAATGCAAAAGACGTGTGCGGTCGGCTGGGTCTGGGACGCGGGGGCGGTCATGGAATTCCTGTCGAAGTTGCTGCGTAGCTGGGATATTGCTTTCGGGTTTTCAGGTCTGCTCAGTGCGGCGCATCCAGACCAGGCAGCGTTGGGCGTCGAGCTCGGGCACCTGCAGCGTATCGATGTGCTGTACTTGCCAGACGCCCTGCGCATGCAAGGCGGCGATTTCGTCTTCGGGGGTCTTGCCTTTCATGGCGAGCAAGGCGCCCTGCTCGCCTACGTGCAGGCCCGCCAAGCTAGCGAAGTCCAGCAACGAGGCAAAAGCGCGGGAAATCACGATGTCGCAACCTGATGCAGGCAAGGTTTCAACGCGCACATGGCTGGCCCGCAAATTGGGGAGATCCAGGGTACCGCTCATCTGGCGCACGAAGGCCATTTTCTTGTCCACGGCGTCGACGCAATGCACCTGCCAATTCGGGTGAAGTATGGCCAGAACCACCCCGGGCAAGCCACCGCCGGAGCCTACATCCATGATCTGCAGCGGTTGCGCCCTGGCATGCATTTCGATAGGCCGCGCTGCGGCGAGACTGTCGAACACATGCTGCACCAGCATCTGACCGACATCGCGCACGGCCGTGAGATTGTAGGTGCGGTTCCAGCGCTGCATTTGTTCAATGTAGTGCAACAGCTTCCCGCGTTGCATTTGCGTGGCCTGCAGTTCGAGCTGCCGGCATGCCTGCGCCAGCCGACGGTCGGAATCGGCGGGTATCGCTGCGTCGCGCATCATGCTGCCTGCTTGCGCGCACCGTAGTGCAATCGCTTCAGGTGGATGAGCAGCAGCGAAATAGCCGCGGGCGTAACGCCAGAGATGCGTGCGGCCTGGCCTATGGTTTCGGGCTTGTGGGTTTTGAGCTTCTGGCGAACTTCGAAAGACAGGCTGGTGACTGCTTCATAGTCGATGTCCACGGGGATGGCTTGCTGATCCTGGTCGGCATGTTTGCGCACTTCGTCTTGCTGGCGCGTGATGTAGCCGGCGTATTTAGTCTGTATCTCGATCTGCTCGGCCAGCGTTTGGTTATGAATCAGCCCCGGACCAGCCAACAAAGTACCGTCTGCCTGCTTGGCCGCCATGAGGCTGGCGTAACTGACGTTGGGACGTTTGAGCAAATCTGATAGTGAATACTCACGTTCAATCGCCTTGCCCAATAAGGGTTCTGCGATTTCCACTGGCATCAGGCGCGGATTGACCCAAGTGGATTTGAGTCGCTCTAGTTCCTGCGCAATGGCGTCGCGTTTGCGGCTGAAAGCATCCCAGCGAGCATCGTCGACCAGACCCAGCTTGCGTCCGATTTCGGTCAGGCGCAGATCCGCATTGTCTTCGCGCAGGCTCAAGCGGTATTCCGCACGTGAAGTGAACATGCGATACGGCTCCGTGACACCGCGCGTCACCAGATCATCGACCAGTACACCCAGATAGGCTTCGTCGCGGCGCGGCGTCCAGCTTGCCTTACCTTGCGCCTGCAACGCGGCGTTTGTTCCGGCCAGCAAGCCCTGGGCTGCAGCCTCTTCATAGCCCGTCGTTCCGTTTATCTGCCCGGCAAAGAACAGACCCGTGATTGCCTTGGTTTCCAGGGTGGACTTTAGCCCACGGGGGTCGAAATAGTCGTATTCGATAGCGTAGCCTGGACGCAATATGTGCGCCTGTTCTAACCCAGGTAGGGAACGGATCAGATCCAGCTGCACATCGAACGGCAGACTGGTGGACACACCATTGGGATAGATCTCGTGCGTGTCCAGCCCTTCCGGCTCGAGAAATACTTGATGCGATTCCTTGTCGGCGAAGCGATGGATCTTGTCCTCGATGGATGGACAGTAACGCGGGCCCACACCCTCGATCACGCCACTGTACATGGGCGAGCGATCGAGCCCGCCGCGAATGATCTCATGGGTATAGCTATTGGTATGGGTAATCCAGCAAGGCAGCTGACGGGGATGCATAGCGGCATTGCCCATGAACGAAAATACCGGGACTGGATTGAAGTCTCCCGGTTGTTCTTCCAATACGCTGTAATTGATGGTTCGTCCGTCGATGCGCGGAGGCGTCCCTGTCTTTAACCGGCCTTGAGGCAGTCTGAGTTCTTTCAGCCGCGCCCCGAGAGAAATGGCCGGTGGATCCCCTGCCCGGCCGCCCGAATAGTGTTGCAAACCCACATGAATCAAGCCGTTAAGGAACGTCCCTGCCGTAAGCACCACGGTTCGTGCTCGAAATTTCAGCCCAATCTGGGTCACCGCACCAACGACCTTATCTCCCTCGACCATCAAGTCATCGACAGCCTGTTGAAAAAGCCAGAGATTGAGTTGATTTTCTAAACGGCCGCGGATAGCTTTGCGGTACAGGATCCGGTCTGCCTGGGCACGCGTAGCGCGCACAGCGGGACCCTTGGAACTATTGAGAATACGAAATTGGATTCCCGCCTCGTCGGTAGCAATGGCCATGGCCCCACCGAGAGCGTCTACCTCTTTGACCAGGTGTCCCTTGCCAATTCCCCCTATGGAAGGATTGCAGGACATTTGCCCCAGTGTCTCGATATTGTGGGTAAGCAGAAGCGTCGCCGCGCCGATGCGTGCCGATGCCAATGCGGCTTCTGTACCTGCGTGACCGCCGCCAACAACGATCACATCAAATTCGCGTGGGAAATCCATAGTAGATAAAGATGAAAGAGCGTCAGCTGTCATTATAGTGGCTGAGGGATTGCTGTTTCACGTGAAACATCGAAATTACTAGCAGACGCGGTGTTTCACGTGAAACCATCGCATGATCCGCTGCAAGATTGAAACCTATCCGCAACTTTGGACCCGTAACAATATCGAAAGTACATCCACGTGATATCAAAGAAAACTGCTGAGGATATCTTTGTGAATAACTCACAGAAAAATGCCGCGCCGCATCGTATTCAACATCAATAAGTTTCCCTCCTCCTGCGGGACGGAAAGAATCCCCCCTCTTTCTCTCAAGGAAACCTATTTGTGCATAACTGAAAAAATCGAGTTCACCACCGTTACCTTCCCAAAAGGCTCACCTTAGCGTATCGAATAGTTATCCCAGCTTATCCCCAGCTTATTAAGGTCTTATCCACATGTTTTTTTCACGCTCACGTGACAACGCCCCAAGACCATAAGACCTTGGGGCGTTGCAGCCAGACGGAACTGGCAAGCAGGAAACGGGATTCCTGCGATCAGAGCGGCTTGATTTCGGCCGCCTGGGGTCCCTTCGGACCATCCTTGACTTCGAACTCGACTTCCTGACCTTCATTCAAACTGCGATAACCGCGTCCCTGAATGGCCGAAAAGTGCGCGAATACCTCCGGACCACCGCCGTCGGGCGTGATGAACCCATAGCCCTTATCAGCGTTGAACCACTTGACTTTACCTTTTGCCATTTTCCTATAGCGTCCATGATGGATAAAACGGAATGCGCAAATGATTCAAGGACGCTAAAACCTATACACCAAAGAGACTTGCGCACTTCTTGAGTCAACTGCTAGGACGAGCATACCCAGCCGCCACGCATGGGACACTAGATATTTTCCCTAGGTCAATTTCCATATATCTTCAAACCAAAACCAACCCATCCCAAGCTCCCAGACCTCGGCTTACTATGCGGCGAACTGCCCCTATCCAACCCACCTGTTCGACTCCCATGCTGCAATCGAAACTACCCGACATCGGCACAACCATATTCACGGTAATGAGTCGCCTGGCTCAGGACCATCACGCCATCAATCTGGGACAAGGCTTTCCCGATTTCGATCCGGACCCTGCCCTGTGCCGCCTGGTAACCCAGGCCATGGCTGACGGCCATAACCAATATCCCCACATGACGGGCATACCTGCTCTGAGACGGGCTATCGCAAGCAAGGTTCAGGCACTGTACGGACGCTCCTACGACTTTGATACCGAAATCACCGTAACCAGTGGCGCGACCGAAGCCCTGATGGCCGCTGTAATGGCCGTGGTGGGCCAAGGCGACGAAGTCGTGGTCCTCGAACCTTGCTATGACTCGTATCTGCCGGCTATCCGCCTGGCAGGAGGCACCCCAATAACGATTGCGCTACGAGCGCCAACCGTTGAAGACCCTCGTTTTCGGGTCGACTGGCAACGAGTGCGGGACGCCATTACGCCGCGGACTCGACTGATCATGATGAATTTTCCCCACAATCCAACGGGGATCATCCTGCAGGACAACGATCTGGACGCCCTCGAACGTATCGTGCGTGACACCGGCGTACTGCTACTGTCCGACGAACCTTACGAACATATTGTGTTCGACGGGCAATCCCATCGCAGTCTGGCAACGCGCCCCTTGCTGTCAGACCATACCTTCGTAATCTCGTCGTTCGGCAAAACCTATCATGCGACCGGCTGGAAGGTTGGCTATTGCTGCGCCCCAAAGGCCATGACAGCCGAGCTGCGCAAGATTCATCAGTTCATGGTCTTTACCGTGTCCTCGCCCATGCAATTTGCTCTGGCACAGTACATGAGCGATCCGCAGCCCTATCTCGGACTGTCGCGCTTCTATCAGGCAAAGCGCGACCGCTTGGTCCAAGGACTGGCAACCAGCCGGTTCCAGGTCCTGCCTAGCCCAGGTACTTTTTTCCTGATGGCGGACTACAGGGAAATATCAGGTGAAAACGAAGCCGATTTTTCTCGCCGGCTGACCATCGAGCACGGTGTAACAGTGATCCCGGTATCGGCCTTCTACCGAGAACCGGATGCGCCGCAGTCGAATCACTCGCTCGTACGATTCTGCTTTGCGAAAAAAGAAAGCACTTTGGATGCCGCAATCGAAAAGCTGAAGAAAGTGTAGGCACACGGCAAACCTAACTGTCATACGCGATTGCTTCCCACCATTTTGCCATAGCAAAGAAACTGGTCCGCATAGCGGACCAGAAAAAACGCATTGTGATCGTCTGTCGGCAGCTTCATGCCAAGACGACCGCCGCCATACGGATCCATTCGGACATCCGTCTACCCTCCAGCCTGAGCGTACTGCCGAACATCCGGCGTTATCTACCGTCCTCACGCTGAGAACTCATCGCACCACATCTAAACCGCGACGTTGATCACCTCAGGTCAAGCGGTCTTGCATATGTCTTGAACGGACGAACGATTGTTCGTTGCAAGCGACTGGATGACTATCTCTATCTGTTATCCAATGCTTTTATATATATTAGTTTGGTGGTGGTAATGGGTGTCTGTGGATAACTCCATTAACTGATAAAAATTCATTTATTTCAATAAGTTATGTTCAATTTTACCTGTGCGGCGCAAGGCTTGAGCATGGCGGTCAAAGTTGAACAACTTTTCGCAAGAGACCGAAATAAGGCGCTTGTTCATATTGGGTCCACACACTTTGCACAGGTCGTCGCCGTAGCGCTTATCCCTACTTATCCACAGGTGCCGTGGCAGCTTTCTAGGCGGCTCCGCCTGCGATTCGACAAAGCGCGGTGATGCTGACATGCTGGCGCAATGGCACCATTTGGCGCCGATCTTTCTCCGGTTATGAAAAACGATCTGTTGGTACTTATTGCCCTGAAGAACGACTACAGGGAAATGCTGTCCAGGCACTTTGAAATTCATCATGTCCCCGATCAGCGAGACCAGACGCCGGAGCGCCTGGCGCAACATGCCAATGTGCGGGCGATATTGACCAACGGCACGGTGGGTTGCCAGGCGCAGCAATTGGCTGTCCTGCCCAGGGTCGAGCTAATTTGCGCACTGGGTGCCGGCTACGAAAATATCGACTTGAAAGCCGCGCGAGAACGCGGCATTGCAGTGGGCAATGGCGCAGGCACAAACGACAACTGCGTCGCCGACCATGCCATGGCTTTGTTATTGGCCGCAGTGCGGCGCATCGTCAGGCTCGATTCCCACACGCGAGCCGGCGGTTGGCGCGATTGCCTGCCCTTCCCGCCCAACTTTTCGGGCAAGCGCATGGGCATTCTTGGCATGGGCACCATAGGCCGCAAGATCGCCCGGCGCGGCCTGGGATTCGAGCTGGAAATCGGCTATCACAACCGCAGCCTTATCGAAGATGAACCCTATGCATACTTCGGTAGTGCCAGGGAGCTTGCAGCCTGGTCGGACTACCTGATCGTGACGACACCAGGCGGCCCGGCGACGCGGCATCTGGTGGACGCCCAGACGCTACAAGCCTTGGGTCCCGAGGGATACCTGGTCAACGTGGCGCGTGGCAGCGTGGTCAATACGGCAGCCTTGGCTTACGCCCTCGAACAGGGCGTGATCGCTGGCGCGGGACTAGACGTCTATGAAGGCGAGCCGGAGTTGCCGGCAGTCTTGAAGGATCTGGACAATATCGTGTTGACTCCCCATATGGCAGGAACTTCGCCGGAAGCGGCGCAGGCTTCCTATCAACGGTTCCTCGACAACGCGGCGCGGTATTTTTCCGGGATGCCGCTCCTCTCGGCGGTTCAGTTCTGAAGTGATCTGCACATGCTTCGGCCTGTGCCGAAGCATCGCATCCGGTCCGCAACTACCATGGCGGCATGACTAAGCGTGCAGTCTCCTTCCCCATCGTTGCGACGACCGTCGCGGCAAGTTTCGGCTTCGGAATCGTCCAACTCGATGTGACCATCGTCAACGTCGCGCTACCCACGATAGCGCGGGAGTTGGGCGCTACCCTCGCCGGCCTGCAGTGGGTGGTCGATGCTTATGCTCTGGTGTTTGCCGCTTTGCTTTTGACCGGCGGCTATATTGGCGACCGCTGGGGGGCCAAACGAGGCTATCTTGGTGGCATTGTCATGTTCGCGCTTGCATCGTCTGCCTGCGGTCTTGCTCCCAACGCGGCGCTGCTGATCGCCGGACGCATGCTGCAGGGTGTGGGCGCCGCAATGATGCTGCCCTGTTCGCTCGCGCTCATCAATCACGCCGCTGCGGGGCATCCCGAGCGTCGCGCCATGGCAATAGGCTGGTGGACGGCTGTCGGCGGCATCGCCGTCGCCGCCGGGCCCATTATCGGTGGCCTTCTGATCGGCGTGACGAGCTGGCGCAGCATTTTCCTGGTCAACCTGCCCATCTGCGCGATCGCCGTGTGGCTGACGCTCAAGTGTGAAGAAACGCCGCGGCCCGCGGCCAAACGCGGTTTCGATGTAGTCGGCCAGCTGTTGAGTGTAATCGCCCTGAGCGCCGTCATCGGTGCCGTGATCGAGGTCCAGCCTAGGGGCTTTGAAAATCCTCTGGTGTGGATCTGCGCATCGATCGGAGCTGCCGCGGCGATCGCATTCGTTTGCTGGGAAGCACAGACGGAGGCACCGATGCTGCCTTTGTCATTATTCAAGTCGCCAATTTTCTGTGGCGCCGTCTGCTTCGGCAGCATCGCCAACTTTACCTATTACGGCATTGTTTTCGTACTGAGCCTTTATCTTCAGCGTGTGCTGGACTACACGCCGCTCGCCGCTGGGCTGGCCTTTCTGCCGCTTACCGCGACGTTTCTCGTGGTCAACATCATCAGCGGCTGGTGGGTCGGAAAAGCCGGTTCGCGTGCACCCATGATCACCGGCGCGCTGATCGATGCAATGGGGTTCTCGCTGCTTGCTATCGTGGCCACGGCATCGGTACCCTATTGGCAGTTGGCCATTGCTTTCGTGATGATGCCCGGCGGCATGGGGCTGGGCGTGCCTGCGATGACGACGGCGGTACTGGCCAATGTCGAGCGCGAGCGCTCAGGTATTGCCGCGGCAGTGCTCAACGCCGCGCGGCAGGCCGCCGGTGCGATGGGTGTGGCGCTTTTCGGTGCACTGGCTGGAGACGAACCGCATCATGTCGTGGCGGGATTGAAGGTATCGGCAGCCATTGCCGCCGTACTGCTGATCGCGGCATGTGCGATCGCGCAGATTACGATCGCGAAAAAGAAGGTCGTGCATGCGTGACGGCTGAGCCACTAAACAAAACACATGCCTATCCTAGGCACTACATCCGGGCGGCGTCGGCAAGGTTCCCACATTCGGGCGTGGACTTGATGGACAGCGCCGTGCTCGTGTTTGCAAAGCCGGTGCCGGTGCAAACATCAGCCAGGACTTTCTGGGCGCATTCGCGGACGATGGTGTCGGGCTTGGCGTTGTTGGCAAGCGCGTCGTTGACCCGGGTCATGCATTGCTGGACTTCGTCCACGATGAGATGCAGGGCCTTCTTGTCGTTGTTGGCCTGGGCCTGCGCAGCAATTGAGTTGGCAGCCGCGATGGTCATGCTCCACAGATCGTCGATTGAGCCGGCTGCGATAGCGGGTGCCGAAGTCGTCGAAAGCGCGCAAACCAGCGCGATGCCGTAGAGGGTATGCCGGGAGTGCCGTGCTTTTGATTGCATGGATTGGGTGTTGCAGGAAGGGAAAGTTTGCGTCATCTTTGGCTGGATTTCTTCGGGCGTCAAGCTACTTGCCGATGCAGAAGTTGGAAAAGATCTCACCGAGCAGATCGTCGCTGGTGAATTTTCCCGTTATGGCCGTCAGGCTCTCGTGCGCCAGCCGCAGTTCTTCCGCAAACAGATCCAGTACGCGATCGTCCTGCGAGGCGTGCTCTGAGGCGAACGCCAGATGCTGGGCGGCCGCCTGCAGAGCATGCAAGTGCCGTTCGCGCGCCAGCCAGGGAGATTCGGCGCCGGGATTCCAACCAGCCAGCTGCAGCAGTTGCGTGCGCAGTTCGGACAGACCGGTGCCGGCACGCGCCGAGATTGTCAGGGCGCCTGCATAAGCAGGTCCACCTGCAGGCGCGGTAAAGGGTTCGGGCAGCAGATCCACTTTGTTGTAGACGACCAGCACCGGCGTGCGGGCCGGCAGCCGCGCGGTGATCTGAGCATCGAGCGCGTCACCGGGACGCGTGGCGTCCTGCAAATGCACGATGAGGTCGGCACGTTCGATTTCCTTCCAGGTGCGGGCGATGCCCAGACTTTCGACGGTATCGTCGGTCTCGCGCAGGCCAGCGGTATCCACGATGTGCAGCGGCACGCCCTCGATGTGTATTTCCTGTACGACCTTGTCGCGCGTGGTGCCGGCGATGGGCGTGACGATGGCGATGTCGTCGCCCGCCAGCGCATTGAGCAGGCTGGACTTGCCCACGTTGGGCTGGCCGGCCAGCACTACGTGCAGGCCTTCGCGCAGGATTACGCCCTGCCTGGCCTGCCTGACGAGTGTATCCAGATCGGCCGCCAGCGCATCGAGCGTGGGACGGGCCTGGTATTTTTCAAGAAAGTCGATTTCCTCCTCGGGAAAGTCGAGCGTGGCCTCGACCAGCATGCGCAGATGCACGATGCGATCGGCCAAGGCGTTGACCCGCGCGGAGAATTCCCCGGACAAGGAGGCCATGGCGCCGCGCGCCGCGGCTTCCGACGACGCATCGATGAGGTCGGCCACGGCTTCGGCCTGGGCCAGGTCCAGGCGCTCGTTAAGGAAGGCACGGTGCGTGAATTCGCCCGGTTGGGCCAGGCGCAGGCTTTGGTCGCGGCCGGCTTCCATGCAGCGCGCCAGTAGGCGCCGCAGCACGGCCGGTCCGCCGTGGCCCTGAAGTTCGAGTACGTCTTCGCCGGTGTAGGAATGCGGCGCGGGAAAAAACAGGGCGATGCCTTGATCCAGCACCTCGCCGTCGGCGGCGGTGAAAGGCAGGTAATGTGCATGGCGCGCGCTGAGTTCCCGGCCGAAAAGCCGCATGATCAGTGGGGCCAGGTTGCCGCCCGAGACACGCACCACGCCGATTCCTCCCCGGCCCGGGGCGGTGGCGATAGCGGCAATGGGGATGGATGCAGCAGGCATGGCGGGCGCAAAAACAGGCAATGAAGAAATATAACGTGCCTGGGCGGAATTGCCGGAGGGGACATGGCGGCTCTGCCGTGATTGGCGGTCTGACGGCACGCATGGCTATGATGTAGGACAGATTTTTACCGCCAGACAGGAATTTCCATGAAGACCCTAGACGAAATCGAACGTGCGCGCGGCGAACTTACCGCCATCCGGCGCGACATCCATGCCAACCCGGAGCTGGCCTTCGAGGAGACCCGGACCTCCAGGCTGGTGGCCGATCGTTTGCGCGCATGGGGGCTGCAAGTGCACACCGGCCTGGGCAAGACCGGCGTGGTCGGCGTATTGCACGGCACCGGCGCTGCATCGCGCAAGAGCCTGGGATTGCGGGCGGACATGGATGCACTGCCCATGCCGGAACTGAACCGTTTCGCGCATGCATCCACCGTCAGTGGCCGCATGCACGGCTGCGGGCATGACGGCCATACCACCATGCTGCTGGGTGCGGCGCAGTACCTGGCCAAGCACCGCGAGCTGTTCGGTGGCACCGTGAATTTCATTTTCCAGCCCGCGGAAGAAGGCGGCCATGCCGGCGCGCGAGCCATGATCGAAGAAGGCCTTTTCGAGAAATTCCCCTGCGATGCGATTTTCGGCATTCACAATATGCCGGGTCAGCCGGCCAACAAGTTCTGTCTGCGCGCGGGCCCACTGATGGCATCGAGCAACCGCTGGGACATCGTCATCCGCGGCGTCGGCGGACATGCCGCGATGCCCAACCGGGGCGTTGATCCCATTGTGATCTCGGCCGAGCTGGTGCAGGCGTTGCAGTCGGTCATATCGCGACGGCGCGATCCGCTCGACCCGGCCGTGCTGTCGATCACTCAGATCCACGCGGGCGACGCCTACAACGTGATACCCGGCGAAGTGGTGCTGCGCGGCACGGTGCGCACCTTCACGACCGAGACGCTGGACCAGATCGAAAGCGATATGCATCGCATCGTGACTTCCCTGCCACAGGTCTATGGCGCGACGGGCGAACTACAGTTCACACGCGCTTATCCGCCGGTGGTGAATCACGCGAAAGAAACGGCGTTCGCCGCGCAGGTTGCGCGCGAAGCCTTCGGCGCCGAAAACGTCGATGAGAACACCGCTCAGCTGATGGCCGCGGAGGACTTTTCCTTCTATCTGCAGGAGATTCCTGGCGCCTATCTGTTTCTGGGCAATGGCGAGGGCGATCACCGCGATGCCAGCTATCACGGCATGGGGCCGTGCCAGTTGCACAACTCTAACTACGACTTCAACGACGCCCTGCTTCCGGTGGGCGCGACGTACTGGGTGAAGCTGGTCGAGGCCTTTTTCAAGGCCTGACCAGGCGGCACGATCAAGCCAGATCGAAGCGGTCCAGGTTCATCACCTTCACCCAGGCCGCGACAAAGTCGTCGATGAATTTGTGCTGTCCGTCCGCGCTTCCGTAGACCTCGGCCAGCGCGCGCAGGATCGAATTCGAGCCGAACACCAGGTCGACGCGCGTGCCTGTCCATTTCAGGGCGCCGGTCTTGCGGTCATGGCCTTCGTACAGGTCGCCGGCGGCCTTCCACTGCGTACCCATGTCGAGCAGATTGACGAAGAAATCGTTGGTCAAGGTGCCAGGCTTGTCGGTGAATACGCCGTGCTTGCTACCGTCGGCATTGATGCCGATGGCGCGCAGGCCTCCGATCAGTGCGGTCATTTCGGGCGCGGTCAGCGTCAGCAGCTGTGCCTTGTCGATCAGAAGGGCTTCGGCCGGTATGTTGTAGCTGCCCTTGAGATAGTTGCGAAAACCGTCGGCGATGGGTTCGAGCGCGCCGAAAGACGCTGCGTCGGTCTGCTCCGCCGAAGCATCTACCCGGCCCGCGGCAAAAGGAACGCAGACAGAGGCGCCCGCAGCCTTGGCCGCCATTTCGATTCCCACTGCGCCAGCCAGCACGATGACATCGGCCAGCGACGCCTTGCCGGAAGCTGTTTGAATTTCCTCCAGTTTGGCCAGCGTCGCGAGCACGGGCTGGTTCACGGCCCAGTCCTTCTGCGGCGCCAGGCGGATGCGCGCGCCGTTGGCCCCGCCGCGCTTGTCCGAGCCGCGGAAGGTCGAGGCCGACGCCCAGGCCGCGGCCACCAGCGCGGGAGCCGACAGGCCGGACGCGGTGATTCTGGCCTTGAGGTCGGCGATATCCGCCGCGCCGGGATTGTGCACCGCCTTGGGCAGGGGATCTTGCCAGATCAGGTCTTCCTTGGGCACTTCGGGTCCGAGGTAGCGAGCCTTCGGACCCATGTCGCGATGGGTCAGTTTGAACCACGCGCGGGCGAAGGCGTCGGCAAAGGCCTGCGGGTTGTTCAGGAAGCGGCGCGAGATCTTCTCGTAGGCCGGGTCCATGCGCAGCGACAGGTCGGTGGTGAGCATGGTCGGCTTGCGCTTGGGCGAGCCGGCCGTCGGCCCCGGAACGACGGCCTCGGCATCCTTGGCTTCCCACTGGATGGCGCCTGCGGGCGACTTGGTCTGGACCCACTCATACTTGAACAGGTTTTCGAAGAAGTCGTTGCTCCACTGCGCCGGGGTCCTGGTCCAAGTGACTTCCAGGCCGCTGGTGATCGCGTCCCCCGCTTTGCCCGACTGGTAGCTGCTGGCCCAGCCCAAACCTTGATATTCGAGCGGCGCGGCTTCGGGTTCGGGACCCACGTGCGAGGCCGGACCGGCGCCGTGGGTCTTGCCGAAGGTGTGGCCGCCTGCGATCAGCGCCACGGTTTCCTCGTCGTCCATGGCCATGCGGGCGAAGGTCTCGCGGATGTCGTGCGCCGCGGATACGGGATCGCCGTTGGCGTCCGGGCCCTCTGGATTGACGTAGATCAGGCCCATCTGCACGGCAGCGAGCGGGTTTTCCAGGTCGCGCTTGCCCGAGTAGCGGCTGTGCGGATTGTTTGTGAGGGCCAGCCACTCTTTCTCGGCGCCCCAGTAGACGTCGTTGTCGGGTTCCCAGGTGTCCTCGCGGCCACCGGCAAAACCGAACGTGCGAAAACCCATGGTTTCCAGCGCGACGTTGCCGGTGAGAATGAGCAGATCGGCCCAGGAAATGTTCTGGCCGTATTTCTGTTTGATGGGCCACAGCAGGCGGCGCGACTTGTCGATGTTGACGTTGTCCGGCCAGGAGTTCAGCGGGGCGAAGCGTTGTTGGCCACGGCCGGCGCCGCCGCGGCCGTCGCCCGTGCGGTAAGTGCCGGCGCCATGCCAGGCCATGCGTATGAATTGCGGGCCGTAGTGGCCGAAGTCGGCCGGCCACCACTCCTGCGAGTCCGTCATCAGCTTGCGCAGGTCGGCTTTGAGCGCTTCGTAGTCCAGTTGCTTGAACTGCTGCGCATAGTCGAACTTCTCGCCCAGCGGGTCGGTCCTGTTCGAGTGCTGGGCGAGCAGATCGACGCGCAACCGCTGGGGCCACCAATCGTCATTCGTCGTGCCGCCACCCTCTGCGTGGTGAAAGGGACACTGGGCTGTATTGTCGGTCATCGCTTGCTCCATTCGTAAAGCCGGGCACAGGCCTGCGGCAAGGAAAACGTCCTCCCGCTGCAATTGGCGGTGGCGAGGGGCCAGGCGCGCCGGGGAGGTCTCAAGCAATGATAGGAGCGATCAATGATAAGGAGAAATTGATTTACTTGATGATGGCATATCAAAAAATCTAAGGCCTGTAGGCGCGGAGTCCGACGCTAATCGCATGCCTGATGCACAGGGCAATAAAAAATCGGGCCGACACCACCAAGGTGTCGGCCCGATTTTTCAGGGCGTCGCTACGACAGGCGTCAGCTATTGGCCGCCTTCGTCGCCCGTCTGGCCAGCCCGCGTGTGATGGTCCACTGCTGCAGGATGGTCAGGGTGTTGTTCACGCAATAGTAGATAGCCAGGCCGGCCGGAGCGAAGAACATCACCGCGCCGAACACCAGGGGCATGAACATCATCACCTTGGCCTGCACCGGATCTGGCGGTTTGGGATTGAAGCGGATTTGCAGGAACATGGTGCCCATCATTATCGCGGGCAGGATGTAGAAGGGATCGGGCACGGAGAGGTCGTGGACCCACAGGATCCACGGCGCGCCGCGCATTTCCACACTGCTCAACAGCACCCAGTACAGCGCGAAGAACACGGGGATCTGTATCACCATGGGCAGGCAGCCGCCCAGCGGATTGATCTTCTCGGTGCGGTACATCTCCATCATGGCCGCGTTGAGCTTGACGCGATCGTCGCCGTAGCGCTCCTTCAGCGCCTGCATCCGGGGAGCCACAGCCTTCATGCGGGCCATGGATTTGTAGCTGGTGGCAGTCAGCGGGAAGAACACGGCCTTGATCAGCACAGTCAAGGCCACGATGGTCCAGCCCCAGTTGCCGATCAGAGTGTGCAGCCAGGTCATCAGCTCAAAGAGCGGCTTGGCGACGATGGTGACCCAGCCGTAGTCGACCACCAGGTTCAGGCCCGGCGCGGCGGCGGACATGGCCTTCTGGTCCTGCGGGCCGACCCACAGATGCGTGTCGACGCTGGCGGTGGAGTTCGGCGCGATCTGGCCCACGGGCTCGATGGTGCGGATCGCGTACAGATTGGGCTGTACCTGCAGCACATCGATGGCGCGCTGCTGGCCTTGCGGCGGAATCCAGGCGGTGGCGAAGTAATGCTGCACTACGCCGATCCAACCGTTGTCGGCCTTCTTGATGTAGTCGGCCTTGTTATTCTCGATATCCGAGAAGGCGATTTTCTGGAACTTGTTTTGCTCCGAATACACCGCCATGCCGGTAAAGGTGTGATAGAAGCGCGTGGTACCCACGGGATCGTTGCCGTCGCGCTCGAGCTGCAGGTACAGCGAAGGCGACAGAGGCGTGTTGCCCGTGTTGGTCAGGTCGTTGCGCACATCGATGTCGTAGCTGCCGCGATGCAGGGTGTAGGTCTTGGTGACCTTGATGCCACCCGACTCGGCCTCGAACGTGATGGGCAGCGTGTTGCCGGTGAGGTCCAGCTGGTTCGAGACTAGATGGAACGGCGTCAGATGCGTGGGAAACCCCGGCGCGTTGGCCGGCGCGCCGACCACGCCCGATTGCGCCACATAGGTGGACGCGGGCGAGCGATCGAACAGCACGGTGGGCTGGCCGTCGGTGGGATACTTGAGCACCTCGGCGCGCACCAGCTGGGCGCCGGTCGTGTCGAAGGTCAGCCGCAGCACGTCGGTGGTGACCACGACCTTGGCCGACGGGGCCGAGCTGACAGCGGGCGCGGCGGTTGTGGCGGGCACGTTGCCGGGCTGCGCGGCGCCGGTCGCAGCGCTGGGGATGGACGCGTTCGGCGTGGTGCCGGGGCTGGCTGGCGTGGCGGCGGTTTCCTGCCCGAACATCGAGGGCTTGCCGTTGTGGATTTCCCAGTTGTTCCATAGGAACAGCAGGGAAAACGAGAAAATCATCCAGAGGACGGTTCGGCGAATATCCATGGTTTCAGAAGATGGCTACCGGTAGCAGCGGGCACAAGGCCAGCAAAGCCTGCCAGTGTAGCGTTAATTAATGTCGATCCGGTTTCGGAGGGTTGCAGCGGCAGTCTTTGTTACCCGGGCGGGGGTCCGGCACCGGATCCAGGCCGCCGGGCGCCCAGGGATGGCAGCGGCCGATGCGGCGCACGGCCAGCCACAGGCCGATCCAGGGTCCATGCCGTTCGATAGCCTCGATGGCATAGGCCGAGCAGGTGGGTGTGTAGCGGCATTGCTGGCCTACCCAGGGACTGAGAAAAAAACGGTAGAACCGGATGGGGGCGATCAGCAGCAGGCGCGTCAACAGGCCGGTCGCGTCCGGACGGGAGTCTGGAAGAGGGCCGTTCATCTTGCGATGCGCTCGAAGTGAGCATCGACTTCGGCGCGTGCCGCGCGCTTGAGCTCGGTAAGCGATATCGGCGCGATCCTGCTTTGCAGGCGCACGACATAATCGCGCGCGGGCAGCGCCAGCCGCTGGGTCCGGAAGGCTTCGCGGATGACGCGCTTGAGCGCATTGCGGGTGACGGCGTGCGGTGCGTAGCGCTTGGCGATGACCAGGCCCAGGCGCGCGCAGGCAGGTTGCTCGCCGAAGCGGCTGGTTTCGGCGGCACTGTCAGCCGAACCGGCGGGCTTTGCGTCCGGGGCCGCCGCGGAGGCGGCACTCACAACGAAAAACGCCCCTCGGGCGAGGCGCCGGCCTTTGAGGGCAGCGGCAAACTCGGAGGGGCGATGCAAGCGCGCTTGCGCAGGAAGCGTGGCGCGCGACATGACTTGCAGGCCTTGGGTCTAAACCAGAGACAGCCGCAGGGCGGCCTGCCCGGCTCTAGACGGCCAGGCGCTTGCGGCCCTTGGCGCGGCGAGCGTTCAGAACGGCACGGCCGCCACGGGTTTTCATGCGCACGCGGAACCCGTGGGTACGCTTGCGACGGGTAACGGAAGGTTGGTAGGTACGTTTCATGTGCGTTCCACAAAGAACAAAGGTAAGAGGCCAATCCCGGTAGGAGCGGCCTCGACAATTCGGCAAAAGCCCACTATTTCAACAAGAAAAACTAGCACTGTCAAACAGTTAGAGAGGGACGCAAGGGCCAGGGTAGCCCCGGCCTGTGGATAACCCGCCGGGGTAGGCTAGAATCGAGGTTTAGAACAAGAGCGACATGAACGAATTTTGGCAGACCTGCGTCAGTCGTCTTGAGCAGGAGCTCCCCCCCCAACAAATCAGTGCCTGGATACGGCCGCTGGTCCCGCTGGCCTTCGACGAGGCTCAGGGCCTCTTGCGCGTGGCCGCGCCGAACCGCTTCAAGCTGGATTGGGTACGCAAGAATTTTTCCCACCAGATCGAGGCGCTGGCCTCCGAGTGGTTTGCGCGGCCGGTACAGGTGTCTTTCGAGCTGCCCTCCTCCTCGGGCGCCACGCCGCGCGCCGGTTCCGCCGGGCCGGCAGCCCCTGCGCCCGCCGCCCCTGCGCCGCCCGCCCGCTACGGCGCGAGCGCGTCCAGGCCCGTGTCGGCGCAAGCGCCCGCGCCCCAGCCCCCCAGCGACGCCGCCGGCGTGGTGTACGAGCGCTCGCGCCTGAATACCGACCTTACCTTCGAGAACTTCGTCACGGGCAAGGCCAACCAGCTGGCCCGCGCCGCGGCGCTGCAAGTGGCCGAGAACCCCGGCACGTCCTACAACCCCCTCTTTCTGTATGGGGGCGTGGGCCTGGGCAAGACGCATCTCATCCACGCCATCGGCAATGCCATGGTGGCGGCCGGTACCGGCACGCACGTGCGCTATGTGCATGCCGACCAGTATGTGGCCGACGTGGTCAAGGCCTACCAGCGCAAGACTTTCGATGACTTCAAGCGCTACTACCATTCCCTGGACCTGTTGCTGATCGACGATATCCAGTTCTTCTCCGGCAAGCAGCGCACCCAGGAAGAGTTCTTCTACGCTTTTGAGGCGATGGTGGCGCAGAAAAAGCAGATCATCATCACCAGCGACACCTATCCCAAGGAAATGTCGGGCATCGACAACCGGCTGACTTCGCGCTTCGATTCCGGCCTGACCGTGGCCATCGAGCCGCCCGAACTGGAAATGCGCGTGGCCATTCTGCTGCGCAAGGCCGAAATCGAGGGCGCGACCCTGCCCGAGGAGGTGGCCTTCTTCATCGCCAAGCATCTGCGCAGCAATGTGCGCGAGCTCGAGGGGGCGCTGCGCAAGGTTCTGGCCTATGCGCGCTTTCACGGCCGCAACGAGGTCACCGTGGATCTGAGCAAGGATGCGCTCAAAGACCTGCTCTCTGTCTCCAGCGGCCAGGTCACCGTGGAAAACATCCAGAAGACCGTGGCCGATTTCTACAAAATCAAGGTCGCCGACATGTATTCGAAACGCCGGCCGGCCAATATCGCCATGCCCCGTCAGGTGGCGATGTACCTGGCCAAGGAGCTGACCCAGAAGAGCTTGCCCGAGATCGGCGACCTGTTTGGCGGACGCGATCACACCACGGTGCTGCACGCGGTCCGCAAGATTTCCGATGCCCGCGCCAAGCAAGCGGAGCTGAACCATACCCTGCACGTGTTGGAACAAACTCTAAAAGGATGACTATGCAACTCGTACAAACCACGCGCGACGCATTGTTGAAACCGCTCTCGACCGTGGCGGGCATCGTTGAAAGGCGGCACACCCTGCCGATCCTTGCCAACATCCTGATGCGCAAGGAAGGCAGCAAGGTGTCCTTCATTGCCACCGACCTGGAAGTACAGATCACCACGCATGCCGATTTCGGCGTGGGTTCCGACAACGAATCGACGACGGTGGCCGCGCGCAAGCTGCTGGACATCCTCAAGGCCTTGCCCGACACCGGCGAGGTGAAAATGTCGCTGGCCTCCGGCAAGATGACGGTGCAGTCGGCCAAGAGCCGCTTCGCCCTGCAGACCCTGGCCGCCAGTGAATACCCCACCGTGGCGCAGCCCGAGCAGTGGAGCGTGTCGTTGACACTGCCGCAGCGCACGCTGCGCCACCTGTTCAATATGGTGCATTTCGCCATGGCGCAGCAGGACATCCGCTATTACTTGAACGGCATGCTGCTGGTGTTCGAACCCGGTTTCGTGCGTTCGGTGGCCACCGACGGGCACCGCCTGGCGCATTGCGCCACCAAGGCCGAGGGCATCGCCGAAAAGCACGAGGTCATCGTGCCGCGCAAGACCGTGCTGGAAATGCAGCGCCTGCTCGAAGATTCGGACGAACCCGTGGCGGTGGACGTGGCCCCTGGCCAGATCCGCTTTCGCTTTGGCGACGTCGAGCTGGTCTCCAAGCTGGTCGAGGGCAAGTTCCCCGACTTCACGCGCGTGATCCCCACTTCCTATACGCGCCACTTCGACGTGAGCCGCGAAGCCCTGCAGGGCAGCCTGCAGCGCGCCGCCATCCTGACCACCGACAAGTTCAAGGGCGTGCGCCTGCAGCTGGCGCAGAACGTGATGAAGATCTCCTCGACCAACGCCGAGCAGGAAGAGGCGCAGGAAGAACTCGACATCGACTACACGTTCGAAGCGCTGGACGTGGGTTTCAACGTGGGCTACCTGCTGGACGTGCTGGGCAACCTCAAGACCGAGAGCATCCGCTGGTCCGTTATGCCCGACGCCAATGCGTCGGCGCTCATCACCCTGCCCGACGACGAGAACTTCAAGTACGTCGTCATGCCCATGCGCATTTAAGGTTCGCGCGAGCTTTTCGCGATGCGCTTGCCCTGTGCGCAAGCCCCGTATCCATTGAATGACTGAAGATTCAACCATGTCCGACCCACAGAACACTGCCAGCGAAAACTACGGCGCCGACTCGATCAAGATGCTCAAGGGCCTGGAGGCCGTGCGCAAGCGTCCCGGCATGTACATCGGCGACACGTCCGACGGTACCGGCCTGCACCACATGGTGTTCGAAGTGGTCGACAACGCTATCGACGAAGCGCTGGCGGGCTATTGCGACGACATCGTCGTCACCATTCATACCGACAACTCGATCTCGGTCACCGACAACGGCCGCGGCATTCCCACCGCCATCCACAAAGACGACGAATTCGGCCGCAGCGCGGCGGAAATCGTCATGACCGAGCTGCATGCCGGCGGCAAGTTCGACCAAAACTCGTACAAAGTGTCCGGCGGCCTGCACGGCGTGGGCGTGTCCTGCGTCAACGCGCTGTCCGAATGGTTGAAGCTGACGATTTACCGCGATGGCCAGGTCCATCAGATGGAATTCAAGCGCGGCGAGCGCCTGGCCCCTTTGGCGGTTACCGGCAGCACCGGCAAGCGCGGCACGGAAGTGCGCTATCTGGCCGATGCCGAGATTTTCAACAACATCGAGTACCACTACGAGATTCTGTCCAAGCGTCTGCGTGAACTCTCGTTTCTGAACAACGGCGTCAAGATCCGCCTGGTCGACCAGCGCCAGGGCAAGGAAGAGAACTTCGCCTTCTCGGGCGGGGTCAGGGGCTTTGTCGAATACATCAACCGCAGCAAGACGGTGCTGCACGCCAATGTGTTTGCCGTGGCCACCCACTCGAACGCCGGCGGCACCGAGGTGGGCGTCGAAGTGGCGATGCAGTGGAACGACAGCTACAACGAAACCGTGCTGTGCTTTACCAACAACATCCCGCAGCGCGACGGCGGCGCGCACCTGACCGGGCTGCGGGCGGCCATGACCCGCGTGGTCAACAAGTACATTGCCGACAATGAAATGGCCAAGAAGGCCAAGGTCGAGACCACCGGCGACGATATGCGCGAAGGCCTGGCCTGCGTGCTGTCGGTCAAAGTGCCCGAGCCCAAGTTCAGCAGCCAGACCAAGGACAAGCTGGTGTCCAGCGAGGTGCGGCCCGCCGTGGAAGACGCCGTGGCGCGTTCGCTGGAGAGCTGGCTGCTCGAGAACCCCAACGACGCCAAGGCCTTGTGCGGCAAGATCGTCGAGGCCGCCCGGGCCCGCGAGGCTGCGCGCAAGGCGCGCGAAATGACGCGCAGAAAAAGCGTGCTCGAAGGCGCCGGCCTGCCCGGCAAGCTGGCCGACTGCCAGGAGAAGGACCCTGCCCTGTGCGAGCTGTACATCGTCGAGGGCGACTCGGCCGGCGGCTCGGCCAAGCAAGGCCGCGACCGCAAATTCCAGGCCATTCTGCCGCTGCGCGGCAAGGTGCTGAACGTGGAGAAGGCGCGCTTTGACCGCCTGATCGCCAGCGAACAGATCACCACTCTGATCACCGCGCTGGGCACCAGCATCGGCCCCGACTTCAATATCGACAAGCTGCGCTATCACCGCCTGATCATCATGACCGACGCGGATGTGGACGGCGCGCACATCCGCACCCTGCTTCTCACGCTGTTGTACCGCCAGATGCCCGAGCTGGTGGCGCGCGGCCATGTGTATATCGCCCAGCCGCCCCTCTACAAGGTCAAGCTCGGCCGCGACGAGCGCTATCTCAAGGATGATGTCGAGGAAGCGCAGTACATGATGCAGTTGGCGCTCAAGGATGCCCGGCTGATGCCGGCCGCGGGCGCGGCCTTGATCGAGGGCGACGCGCTGGCCGAATTGGCCAGGCAGTACGTGCTGGCCGATACCGTCATCTCGCGCTTGTCGCGCGTCTTCGACGTGGGCGCCCTGTCGGCCCTGGCCGAGGGCGTGCAGGTCGATCTGTCCGACGCCGCCGCCGCCCAGGCTTCGGCCAAGCGCCTGTATGACACACTGCACGTCGAAGGCTCGACCAATGGCGTGGACGTCGTTGCCGAACACGACGAGGCTTCGGAAAAACACCGCCTGGTCGTCAAGCGCATGCATCACGGCAATGTGCGCGTGAGCGTGATCGACACCGACTTCGTGCAGGGCGCCGACTATGCCGTGCTGTCCAGGTCGGCCCAGACTTTCCTGAATCTGGTTCAGCAAGGTGCGGTGGTCAGCCGCGGCGAAGGCGACAAGCGCAAGGAACAGTCTGTCGGCGATTTCCGCGAAGTCATGCAGTGGCTGCGCAACGAAGCCGAGCGCGGCATCTCCAAGCAGCGCTACAAGGGCCTGGGCGAGATGAACCCCGCGCAGCTTTGGGAAACCACCATGGACCCGAAGGTGCGCCGCCTGCTGCGCGTGCAGATCGAGGACGCCATCGCGGCGGACGAGGTGTTCACGACGCTGATGGGCGACGATGTGGAACCGCGGCGCGCGTTCATCGAGGCTCATGCCTTGTTGGCGAGCAATATCGATGCGTGATGGTTTTCGGGGATCGCAATAAGCTGTCAGGCGTCATAGAAAGTGAGACTTTCGCCAAAAACGTGAGGCTTTTTCGACGTATAAAGTGAGACCTTTCTGAATACCGACCTGTTTTCAAAAGGCATTAAAAAAGGGAACGCATTTGCGTTCCCTTTTTCGTTCAATGGCAAGTGTGATCAAAGACCCTCGTCCTGCGTGGCTACCATCCAGACCCGTTTTAACGGCAGCTCAGCCTTGATGTCTTCATCCAAGTGCTCGTACTGCTCGAACAGTTGTTCGAGCAGCTCCTTTTGCGTCCAAAGCCGCAGCCGAAAGAACTGGGAGGCCAGTTCCTTCTGCACGTTGCCCTTGAAGCCACCCCAGGCCACGAACAGGCCCTGATCAGCACACCGCCGTCTGCTCCCTCCGGGCTGCGGTAGGTGGTGTAGCCCTGTGCTTTCAGGATGCCCTCAACCAGTCGGGTCAGGCCGTGCCCTTTGAAGCGCGCGGAAACCAGCGCGGCGATTTGGTCGCGTGCCAGCTCGTCTAGGTCTGCGTCTGCGGGATGGCCTCGCCGATCCACTTCACAGCCCGCCAGTGGAAGAAGGGGTTCGGGCCAGCCGTCTCGGCGTGGTAGTCCCCTGTGATCTCGCCGATGTAGACCGCAGGCTGAGTTTTCAGGGGCAACACCACGAGGTCGCCCTTCTGCATCTCGTGGGCGAAGGGCCAGACCTGACTGACCCAGTTCAGGACAGCCTTGGGCTTGGCCTCCGGGTAGCGCTGGGTCATTTCAGCGGTCAGCTCGCCTCGCTGGTGCAGCTTGGATAAGTCAAGGTTCAGCTCATCCCAGGTCACATAGACCCGACCTTCCTGGATGAACTTCTGTTCGTATTCGCCGTGAGATCCTGCGCGAATCAACTAAATTGCCATCTCTTCCTCCCTAATTGCGCGCTTTCCTAGACCTTGGTGCATGTCTGCGGACAAGTACGGACGTTGACGGTACAGGCCCGGTAGCCTACAATTTGCATCAACACGGCCCCTCTCGGTGACTCTGCTTCGGCAGGGAAGCTGCTGAGGGGTTTTTTATTGCCTGAACTCACCAGCCTGCCTCCCAGCCACTGAGGGCGCCCATGCCCGCCAGGTTCAGGCCGAGGTGAGAGAGATCAGGGAAGGCGAGTAGATGCGCTTTCATCCGATCAGGCCAGCTCGACCGAGGGTTGACCACGCCCAGCAGATGCCGTGTGATCTTCAAGAGCAAGAAGCAGCGCGCCCGCGCGTGCGCATCAGCCTCAAACGGTGTGACCCAGGCCTGCTCGGCCGATGACGGTAGCTTCGGCTGGTCGACGACGTTCCGATTCCAAAGACGGCTATGGTGCGCACAGACATTGCGCAGGTAGTTCAGGCTGCGCAACCATGTCGCGAACACCCGGCCATTGTTCACACCGTATTGGCTGGCAATCTCATCTTGCTCCGCTTCGCGCATGCCATTGAACAACGTCGAAAGCGTGCCGAAGTCCCACACCTCGCATGCAACCCAGATCGCCAGCGGCAGGCCGTACTTGGCCCGGTTGTGTCGAACGAATTCCTCCCTGGAGCGGCCGATCAACTGCGCGTGCTTGCCCAGCCACTCGTGGTGCCGCGTCACGCCTGAATCCTTGTCCAGCTTGACGCTGAACTCGTCGTGTAACAGCTCGGGCTTCAGGTAGGCAAAGCGGTCAAGCTGTCCCAAGGTGTGAGACACGTCCACACGCAACGCCACTTCGATGCGCTCCAGCGCGTCCATGACCAGCAGCCGAAGCTGCTTGTCGAACACGTACAGATCCACCGCATTTTGAAAGGTGGTCCCAGCCCGGAAGGCATCTAGGGCGATGCGCTCTTCGCGCACCTTCTTTGGCTTGCGGCCATGCTCATCCAACAGACACAACGGTTCGCTGCGTTCGCGGAAAGCGAACCAATAGCCGCTGAGGCGGTAGTAGCCGATGCGTTCTAAGTAATCCAGCGCGCGAGCCCGGTCGGTGACGACCATGCCTCGGTCGATCAACTGATCCAGTTGGTCCGAGTAGCTTTTCCAGGGCTTGGGATAACTCATTTGGCCAATTCTATTAAAAGGTGTGCGTTATTTATTAAAGAAACTCATGCAGTGGCACCCGGGTTGCACTTGGATTTGATGAATTCAAAAATTGGCCGAAATGGTTCGAAGCAGGCGTCATCAAATGTTGAGGCGCATTTAAAACTGACCAGCGATCGGGTAGGTCCAGGCCAGTGCCCGGCACCAGAATTTGAGGTGCTTATGGCCGGGCGTCGCGCGCATCACGGCCGGGCGGAACATCGCGGCGCGCCTGAACAAGCGCGGCAATTCGTTCTCGGCGGCCCCCTTGACCCGCGCCCACATCGCGCGGCCGCGTTCCGTGGAATTGGTGCCGGCGCCGCTCACATAACAGAATGCCGCGTCGGGGTTCTGCCATTCCAGTGCGCGGGCGAAGCGCAGGGTCAGGTCGTAGGTGACGCACGTGTAATGTGCTTCGCTCATGCCGACCGATGAGACGCCCAGGCAGAAGAAGCACGCTCTCGCCGACCATGCCGGTGGCGCCGGTGAGGATGACCGAGATCGGCATGGTTTGATTCCCTTCAAGCCGTCAGCGCTGCGGCCACGATGCGCTCGGTAGCATCGACAGCCTGCCACCAGCGCTCGCCCGCGTGCGGCTGCGCCAGCGACAGCAGCTCGCCCATGGTCGGGGTGGCCAGGGGCACGCCATGCGCCTGCGCCAGGGCCAGGATGCGCTCGAACGGTTCGTGCCAAGGATGCATAGCCAGGTCGAAGGTGCCGTTGTGCAGCGGCATCAGCCAACGGCCGCGCAAGTCCAGGTGGCCCTGCAGCGTTTCTTCGGGCTGCATGTGGACCTCAGGCCAGTGCGCGTCGTAGGCCCCGGTCTCCATGAAGGTGATGTCGAACGGACCGAAGCGCTCGCCGATGGTCTTGAAGCCGGCGTGGTAGCCGGTATCGCCGCTGAAGAACACACGCAGACCGCCGAACAGAATCACCCACGAGGCCCATAGCGTCGAGTCGCTGTCCTTGAGGCTGCGTCCCGAGAAGTGCTGCGCAGGCGTGGCCACCAGATTCACGCCGGCCAGCGAGGTCTGCTGCCACCAGTCGAGCTGGCGCACCTTCTGCGGCGCGATGCCCCAGGCTATCAGCCGTTCGCCGACACCGAGCGGCGTGATGAACATCTGCGTCTTGGGGGCGAGTTCGAGCACGGCGGCGCGATCCAGGTGGTCGTAGTGGTCGTGCGACAGGATCACGCCCTTGATGGGCGGCAGTTCGGCGATGGAGATCGGCGGCGGGTGAAAACGCCTGGGGCCGGCCCATTGCACGGGCGAGGCGCGCTCGGAAAACACGGGATCGGTGAGCCAGAATTCGCCTGCCAGCTTGAGCAGCAGCGTCGAATGGCCGAGACGAAACACGCTGGCCTCGGGCGCCGCGCCCAGGGTGTCGGCGTTCAGCGCCCGCACCGGAACAGGCGAGCGCGGTATGGTGTTGTCGGGTTTTTGCGTCAACACGCGCCAGGCGATGGCCAATGTCTTGCGCAAGCCCGGGGCCACGCGCGGGACGGCATTGTGGAACTTACCGTTGCGATGTTGCGGCGAGGCGGCGGTGTCGGTCGGGGGCGTCTGGATGGCGCGCGAGCCAAGGCAGGTCATGGAGGTGTCCGGTTTTTTGAAAGCGCTGGGCTCGGAGTTTTAAGTAAACTGCACCGTGTAGTTTTTAGTGTACGGGCGTTCCATGAAAAAGTACACTGATCGGTGTAAAATTTTGCATGACTTCCCCATCCCGACTCACCGATCGCAAGCGCGATGCCATCATTCAGGCGGCGATCGCCGAGTTCCGCGCCAACGGCTTCGAGGCCACCAGCGTTGACAAAGTGGCAGCGCGCGCCGAGGTGTCCAAGCGCACGCTCTACAACCACTTCGCAAGCAAAGACGAACTGTTCGCCGCCATCCTGGATATTCTGTGGGAGAGCAGCGCGAGCGAGCCGCGGCGCGCGTACGAGCCGCGGCGGCCGGTGCGCGAGCAGTTGATCGAGCTGCTGCAGAGCAAGCTCGCGATGCTGGCCGACGACAATTTCCTGGCGCTGGCGCGCGTGGCGATCGCCGCCGCGCTGCACTCGCCGGAGCGAGCCCGCGAAATGGTGGACCGCATCGGCCAGAAGGATAACGCGATGCTGGACTGGATCCGCGCCGCGCAGAAGCACGGCGCGCTCAAGGCCGGCGATGCCGCGCAGGCATACAAGCAGCTGGAATGCCTGGTCAAGGGTGTCGCCTTCTGGCCGCAGTTGGCGATGGGTCAGCCGCGGCTGACACCGGCGGCGCAGAAGAAACTGGCGGCGGCCAGTGCCGATCTGTTCCTGAGTCACTATGGCGTGTAGCGGGCGGTCCGAAGGCCGCTTCGTGGAGCAGGCCCGGGTAAACGGGTAATGTCCATACCAGTATGCCGGCTGGGCTGTTTGAGCCGATGCGGCATCCCTACACTGGCAGACCCAACCCAATACTGGAGTCTGTTATGAAGCGCTTTCACATCGCCTTGGCCGTTGCCAACCTCGAAGCATCCATTTCCGACTACAGTGCCCGCCTCGGACAGGCGCCGTCCGCGGTCGTGCCAGGCCAGTACGCGATGTGGCGCACCGATCTGCTCAATTTCTCGATCAACGAGATGCCGGGCAAGGCCGGCCAATTGCGGCACGTCGGGTTCGAGGACGACTCGGTGCCGGGCTATTCGAGCAGCATCGACGTCAATGGGCTGATGTGGGAGTTGTTTTCCGCAGCGCAGCAGGATGCGCGGATCGTCAGCACCTACGGCGTGCCCGTGAATTGTTGACAGGGAGAGACCGGATGAACCCTATGCCGCGACGGATCGACCATGCGGTGGTTGCCGCGCGATCTCGATGCTGCCCAGGCGCTGTACCAAGGCATGGGCTTTCAGGTGGGCGCCCGTAACCGTCATCGCTGGGGTACCGAAATCAGGCTGCTCCAGTTCGGCAGTTCTTTTATCGAATTGATAGCGGTAGGTAGCGATGCACGGGCCATCGCGGATCATGTGCCGGGGCGTGTGATTTTGGCGGCTTCGTGCGCGATTATCTGCGCGAGCGCGAAGGGCTGGCAATGCTAGCCTTGGGCAGCGCCGCCTAGCGCCGCCTAGCGCCGCCGTAGAGTGCGTCTTTTATGCGGCCGATACCGGCATTTGCCGCAGTGCCGCGGCGCCTGAGCAAGTGATGACCAGGGCTTGAACGGCGAAGCCCGCCAGTGCGATCATCAGGCAGGCCGGCTCGCCCCAGTGCGCGCCGATCAGGCCGCCGAGCGCGGCACCTATGGGGCGTGCGCCGGTGTTGACAGTGAGAAAGAGCGCGGATACGCGCCCGAGCAAGGCGTCGGGGGTGACGTTCTGACGCAGCGTCGTGGTCGCGATGGTCCACACGATGGGACCCGCTCCCAGCAGAAAGAAGCACAGCCCGGCCAGCCAGACGCTGGGGATTAGCAAGGTCGTCGCCAGGCTCGCGGCGCCCAGCGCGCCGCAGACAGGGCCGATCTGGATGGCCCGTCCCAAGGGCAGACGGGCCAGGATGCGCGGGGTCAGCAGCGCCCCGATGCACATGCCCACGCCATACAGCGCCATGGTGCCGCCCACCTCGCCCGCGTTCAGGCCGAGCGCATGGACGGCGTAGGGTACATAGACGACTTGCAGGACGAACCAGGCAATGTTGAAGATCACCCCCGTAATCATGATCGGCCGCAGCAATGCGTCACGCCAGACAAAGGCCGCGCCTTCGGCGACATCACGCAATGCGTGCTGGCGCCGTGCACGCCGGCGTGGCGCGTGCGGTGCCGCCGATCCGGGAGCGGCTCGCTGCAGCAAAAAATACATTGCGGTGGCCGACAGGGCGGTGCCCAGGGCATAGGCGGCCGATGCGCCGACCCAGGAAACCAGGACTCCCGCGACCGCGGGACCGGCGGCGAAGGCCATGCTGCGGGCCAATTCCAACCTGGCGTTGGCCCGTCCCAACGCTTGGCGCGGAGCGAGCGACAACACCAGGGCCGGTGCCGTCACGCTGAAGCCGACGGTGCCGACGGCACCGATGAAACCCAGGGCAGCCAGCCCCGCGATGGTCAGCCCCGACGATAACAACAAGGCGAAGGTGGCTAGCAGCGCCAGCAGGCGCAGTCCTTCGCTCCAGACCATCAGGCGCCGACCCGGCAGCCGATCGGCCAGCACGCCCAGCGGCATCGAAAGCAGCAGGAAGGGCAGAGTCTGCAAGGCCGTCAGGATGCCGATCTGCGCGGTGCCGGCGGCCAGCGACAACACGGCGACGAGCGGCGCCGCGGCCAGGCTGAGTTGCTCGGCAGACTGCGCGGCTAGGTTCGACCAGGAAAGATTCAGGATAGAGCGGGGAAGCGGGTGTGATGGCATGATGCGTGGTCCTTTTGACCACGGCAGTCTGCCGGCACGCCCTGATCGGCGCACTCCGTTTCTTGCGGGTGAGTATCTACAAGAAGAGCGAAGTCACGGCCTGCAGCGTTCAGCGGTCGCCGACCGCATTGGCCAGCATGAAAACGCCGAACTCGGGGGTGTCGCCAATCCAGGAGCGGGAAACGGCCCAGCCCGCGGCAGCCGCCAAGGCCCCGAAAGATGCGATGCTGTACTTGTGCGAATTCTCGGTATGGATGCTTTCGCCGGGAGCGAAGTTGAACAGGCGGTCCGCCACCAGCACGATCTGCCGGGCCAGGCTCACCAGATGCATTTCGATCCTGCTCAGACGTTCGTTCCAGGTCGCGGTGTGCGCGAACGCGGCGGGATTGAAATTTCCTCCCAGCTCCCGGTTGATACGCTCGAGAAGGTTGAGATTGAACCGCGCCGTCGCGCCGTCGTCGTCGTTGTAGGCGTCTATCAAGGTCGAAGGGTCTTTGATCATGTCGACGCCGACGATCATTTTTGCATCGTCGCCCAGCAAGCCACGTGCGCAGCGCAGGAACCCAATGGCCTCGGCGGGCTCGAAGTTGCCTATCGTCGAGCCGGGGAAAAACCCCACGGCAGTGCCGTCCTTGGGTATGTCGGGCAAAACCAGTTCCCGGGTGAAGTCCGCCTCGATAGGACATACCGCGAGAGTCGGGTAGGCCTGTTCGATTCGTTGCCTGGCCTGAGCCAGCGCCGTCTTGCTGATGTCGATCGGAACATAGGTGCGCACCTGTCTGGCCGCGTCGAGAATGATGCGCGTCTTCTCGCTGGCGCCGCTGCCGAACTCCACGAGCGTGGCGTTTTCAGGCAGTTGCGCCGCGAGTTCGTCGGCGATGTTCTTGAGCAGCACGGTCTCGGCGCGGGTGGGATAGTATTCGGGCGTCAGGCAGATCTGCTCGAACAACGCTGACCCTTGTGCGTCGTAGAAATATTTCGGATTCAACGACTTCTGCGGCTTGGACAATCCTTGGATCACGTCGCGTTCGAACTCGCCGGCGCCGGATGGCTCACGGTCGGTCTCTGCGCCGGCGTGCGCCGCGATGTCGCGGGCCAGGCGCACGCCGGAGAACATCCACCGCTGTTCCGGCCTGAAGAAATTCCGGTAGCTCGGTCTTGCGTGGCCGGCCGGAGTCGCGAATGCGCCGCCGCGCAGGACCATTTGGCCGCTCATGAATTTGCCGTTGTATTCGCCGGTTGCATCGTCCGCGGTCTTGAAGCCGGGGTAGGCAACGTAGGGGCTTTGCGTCCATTGCCACGCGGCGTCGTCTGCCTGCTCGAGCAGGCCCGCCTCGGCGGCGATCTCCCATTCCGCCTCGAAAGGCAGCCGCGCGCCCGCCCAGGCCGCGTATGCCGAGGCCTCGTAATAGCTGATGTGGCCGACCGGCGCGTCAAGCGCCAGGGGCTGCAATCCGCCCAAGGTCATTTCCGACCATCGGTCATCCTCATCCGGCGATGGCCGCCAATAGAGCGGAGCTTCCCATCCCTGCGTGCGGGCGTGATCCCAGCCGTCCGACAGCCAGTAGCGGGCCGTCGAATAGCCGCCATCGGCCATAAAGCGCAGCCATTGGCGATTGGTGACCAGGCGATCGCTGATCTCGAACGCGTCCACCCATGTCCTGTGGCGAGGCCGTTCGTTGTCGAAGGCGAACACCGCGCCCGCGTTGCCGATCAAGACGAGTCCGCCTTCGTGCCGCTGGAACGTACCCGTTCGTCCGGTGCCCGGCAGCGGCCAATCAGTCCGGTAGGCGGGGAGCAGCGGAGACTGGGCGAACAAATGCAGGATGTCCATCAGGATCAGCTCCTGATGCTGTTGTTCGTGGGCCAACCCGAGTTCGATCAGATGCGCTATCTCCCGCAGCTGTTGCGCCGATGCCGTGCGCAGCAGCAGCTCCAGGTGGGAGTCGATGTGGCGGCGATAGGCCAGAACCCGCGATAGCGACGGCCGGCTCAGCAGGCCCCGCTGCGGCCGAGGATGGCGGGGACCCAGCGAGACGTAGTAGGAGTTGAAGAGGTAGGCAAACCCGGCGTCGAACAAGGCGTAGCCGGGCAGATGGGGCTGCAGGACCACCGTTTCCCAGAACCAGGAGGTATGGGCCAGATGCCATTTCGTCGGACTTGCGTCGGGCATCGATTGGACGACTTGGTCTTCTTCATCGAGAGGTTCGGCAATTCGCTGCGTGTAGGCGCGGATCTGGTGGAATCTTTCGAGCAGAGCCCGGTTCTTGGACGCATGCGCTGCATGGCTTGCTTGGGCGGATTGCCCAAGAGGGAGATCGGTGGTCTGTTTCATGAGGGTCTGCTCTCTGCTCCCGTTCGATCGGATGCGTTCAGTCCATTGTGACGCACGCGCTGATGGCGCGTGCGTCCGGCCGCCGTCGCCCGCGATGTCGTCGGGCCCGGCCAGGTGCTTGAGTGCGTGCATGTCTCTCACGCGTTTGCCGTTTCGAGAAGAACCTGCAGACTATAAGACAGCCGGAGCCGGCCAGGCGCAAAAAGCCAATCGCAAGAATCGGAGTGCCAAGGGCCGGGAAGACTCCTAGACTGCGCTCTTTTCTTCGATCCGGTGAGCGATCCGCCATGAAATCCGCGACCTATGACTGGATGGCACTCGAACGCGCGCTCGATTGCCGCGGAAATGCCGTTCTGCCTGGTCTGCTGGCCGTCGACCAGTGCGCTGCGCTGGCGGCGCGGTATCCCCAAAATTCGGGCTATCGTTCGCGGGTCGTCATGGCTCGCCACGGATTCGGGCGCGGCGAATACAAATACTTCGCGTATCCCCTGCCGCTGCTGCTCGATCGGCTGCGCCATGCGCTGTATCCGCGGCTCGTGCCGATCGCCAACCGCTGGAACCGGCAACTGGGCACGGACATCCAGTACCCCGACGATCTGGATGTGTTCTTGCGGCGCTGCCACCAGGCCGGCCAGCTCAGGCCGACGCCGCTGATCCTTGAGTACGGCGCGGGAGACTACAACTGTCTGCATCAGGATCTCTACGGTGAGCACGTTTTCCCTTTGCAGGTAGCCATCCTGCTGTCGGAACCGGGCAGGGACTTTGCCGGCGGCGAATTCGTGATGACCCAGACCACGGCAAGCGAACAGCATGCCGAGGTGGTTCCCTTGCGCCAGGGCGATGCGGTGGTATTCGCGGTCCATCAACGGCCTGTTGCGGGCCGGCGCGGCGTTCGCAGGGCGAACATGCGCCACGGCGTCGGCCGCGTTCATGACGGCAAGCGCCATACCTTGGGTCTCATTTTTCATGATGCGGCGTGAAGCCGCGACATGATCAGGGAGCGCTTTATGGCGGAATCCGCCACACTCGTCGACCGCCTGGACTGGCGCGCCATTTGTGCGCAATTGGATGCCGAAGGCTACGCCGTGCTGCCCGGTTTGCTGGGCACGGATCTGGCACACGGCCTGGCCCGCGGCATTCTGGAGAGGCCAGCGCGAAACCGCGAGTTGTTTGCCTGCGCGAAGACGGGTCGCGGCGATTGCTTGCATTTCGATATCGGCTTGCCGGCTCCATTGCAGGATTTGCGCGTTGCCCTTTATCGCCGTCTGGCAGGCCTGGCGAACCGCTGGTGCGAAATCCTGGGCATCGGCCGCCGCTATCCGGCAAGGCTGGATGATTTTGCCCGGCTCAACCGGGAAGCGGGGCAGGGTCACGCGCAGTTCTGCGTGAATCGTCTTGGCTCCGGGGACGCCATGCCGCTGCATCAGCGCGGCGATGGCGCATGGGTGTTTCCCATGCAGGTCGTTGCGCTGCTGTCCGAGCCGGGCGAGGATTTCACGGGCGGAGAGTTCGTGATGACTGAGCAACGCCCGCGCATGCAGTCGCGCGTCATGGTGCTGCCGCTCGGGTTCGGCGATGCAGCCATCATCGCTACCGCCGCACGGCCGTTCGAGGGCGCCAACGGGCCTTACCGGGTCAATACGAAGCACGGCATCAGTCTCGTGCGGCGAGGACAGCGCATCGGTATGGAGTTGTCATTCCATGATGCAAGGGAGAAACTGGCAGACCTTATGTGCCGTTGACAGGAGCCATCATGCAATCGCGCCCTCCCCTGCCCCCCTTTACCCGCGAAACCGCGCTGCAGAAAATCCGGTTGGCCGAAGACGCATGGAACAGCCGCGAGCCGGCCCGCGTCGTACTGGCCTATAGCCCCGATACGCACTGGCGCAACCGCGCGGAGTTCATTTCGGGGCGCGCGCAGGCACAGGCTTTTCTCGAGCGCAAATGGGCGCGCGAGCTGGATTACCGGCTCATCAAGGAGCTGTGGGCGTTTGACGGCCACCGCATCGCGGTGCGCTTTGCCTACGAATGGCACGACGACTCGGGCCAGTGGTACCGCAGCTACGGCAACGAGAACTGGGCGTTCGACGAGCACGGCCTGATGACGCATCGCCATGCCAGCATCAATGACTTGCCCATCGAGGAGGCAGGCAGAAAATACTTCTGGCCCTCGGGCCGCAGGCCCGATGGCCATCCGGGGCTGTCGGAGCTGGGTCTCTAGCGGGGATGCGCGTGCGCGGCCCTTCTGGTGTTGACAGGCCCTAAGGCAGTTCGATCACCCAGTCCGGCCGAAAGCCTTCCTGCTCGCCCTTGCTCACGTAGCCCAGCGGGTTGGCCACGACGCGGCAGGACACCGCGCGTCCGCCGCGTTGCCCCGTTACGCGATAGTCATGCGGGCAATGCAGATGGCCATGTATCCATAGATCGGCATAGGGCAGCAGATCGTCCAGCGCGTTGCAGAACCCTGCCGTGCCGGGCGTCAGGCCATAGCGCGGATCGGCGCTGCGCAGGGTCGGCGCGAAATGCGTCACCACCACCGTCGTGCCAGCGTAGGGCCGGGACAGCGCCTGGCGCAGCCAAGCCTGGCAGTCCACGCCGAACTGGCGCATATCCTCGGCCAGCACGGGTTGGCCGCCGCGCAGCGTGGTGTTCTTGCTGAGATAGAAATTGGCCGCGCGGTAGGCTTTCTCGAGCTGTTGCAGGCGGTGCGTCTCGGTCTTCTGACGGCCAGCCAGGGCTTGGAAATCGGTCCAGAGCGTGGTGCCGACGAAGCGGATGCCGTCGATGATGGCTTCTTCCCTTTCCAGCCAGAGGATGCCCAGACGTTCGCAGGTCTGGCGCAGCCGCAGCGTGGTTTGGTCGAAATCCAGGCCGTCGAATTCGTGGTTGCCGGGTACATACAGCACGCGGGGCCAGCCGGCCCCGCGCCCCCGCGGCGCGTAACGCTCCAGGCCGAAATCCGCCCCGTCCAGCGCCGACCCCGCCTGATACGAACCGATGTCTCCGGCCAGCACCAGCACGTCCACGCCCGGGGCGGGCGTGAAGGCGAAATCGGGGTTGGCTTCCAGATGCAGGTCGGACAGGATTTGCAGGTGCATGGGCGTATAGTGATTTGGCGACAGGGAGGCAGCATGGATAGTAAGTCGATATGCGATATGACGGCGCTGCAGATGCGCGCCGAGATCGAAACCGGGAATTTGAGTGCCCGGCAGTTGGTTCAGGCGCATCTGGACTGTATCGAGGCGCGCAATCCGGCGGTCAACGCCATCGTCACACTGGATGCCGAAGGCGCGTTGCGCCAGGCCGCTGCCGCCGACGCGGCGCAGGCTGGCGGCAAACCGTTGGGGCTGCTGCACGGCCTGCCAGTGGCGCATAAGGACAGCTTTCTCACGGCCGGGATGCGCACCACGTTCGGCTCGCCCGTGCATCGCGATTTCGTGCCCGGGCGCAGCAGCCTGGCGGTAACGCGCCAGCAAGCGGCCGGGGCGATCACGCTGGGCAAGACCAATCTGCCGGAATTCGGTGCAGGTTCGCACACCTTCAATCCGGTGTTCGGCGCCACGCGCAATCCCTATGACTTGAACTGCACGCCCGGCGGCAGCAGCGGCGGCGCGGCGGCGGCATTGGCCGCGCGCATGCTGCCCCTGGCCGATGGCACCGACATGGGCGGTTCGCTGCGCAACCCGGCCGGTTTCTGCAATGTGGTGGGCCTGCGCCCTTCGCCGGGCCGCGTGCCGCAGTGGCCCTCGGCCACCCCCTATAGCACGCTGACGGTGGCCGGCCCCATGGCGCGCACGGTGGCCGATGCCGCGCTGATGCTGGCCGCGCTGGCCGGCCCCGATGCGCGCGATCCGCTCAGCCTCGAACAGGACCCGTTCCGCTTTGCCAGCGCGCTGGAGCGCGGCTTTGCCGGCACGCGCATCGCTTGCGCCCTGTCCTGGGGCGGCCTGCCGGTGGAGCCGCAGGTACTGCGGGCGATCCAGGCGCAGTTGCCGGTGTTCGAACAGCTGGGCTGCAAAATGGAAGAGGCCTGCCCCGATTTCGGTGATGCCGACGCGGCGTTTCACGCGCTGCGCGCGCAGCTCTTTGCCATCTCGCAGGGCGAGGCCGTGCGCGATCATCGCCAGATGATCAAGCAGACGGTGATCTGGAACACCGAGCTGGGCATGAGCCAGCCGGCCTCGGCCCTGATCCACGCCGAGCGCGAGAGGGCCGCGTTATTCGAGCGCACGCACGTCTTCATGCAGAAGTACGAATTCATGATCGGGGTGGTGAGCCAGGTGGCGCCGTTCGCGGTGCAAACCGAATACCCCACCGAGATCGACGGCACGCCGATGCGCAACTACATCGACTGGATGCGTTCGAGCTACTACGTCACCATGACCGGCCATCCCGCGATTTCCGTGCCTTGCGGCTTTACCGAGCAGGGCTTGCCGGTGGGCCTGCAGATCGTGGGCCGCTATCGCGACGAATGGGGCGTGTTGCAGCTGGCGCACGCCTTCGAACAGGCCACGCAGTTCTGGAAGCGGGCGCCTGCGCCGTAGGCGCGCGCGCCGGTGCCGCAGGGCACGCTATACCTGCTCGAAGCGGCCATAGCGCTTGTCAAGGTACTGGCGCTGGGTATCGAGTTCGCTCACCGCCGCAGCCGGCGGGCCGCGGCGCATCCACTCCAGCATCTGGTCGACCTGGTCGGGCGTGCCCTGCACCAGGGCTTCGACCGTGCCGTTCGGCAGATTCTGCACCCAGCCGGTGACGCCCAGCATGTGGGCGCGGCGTACGGCGGCGTGGCGGTAACCTACGCCCTGCACCTTGCCATGGACGGTGACGAGCAGGGATTCGATATGCGGGTCTGGCATGAGGGGTCCTTGCGCGGCCTGCGCACGGGAGGCCGGAAAATCGGGGTTCTTCTATACTTCGAAACGATATTTTGCCTTCTCGGCGGCCTCTGAACGAAGAACCATGGCGAGAACAACAATGAGCCAGAACCTTTCCACCATCACCACCATCGAAGACCTGCGCGTCCTCGCACAAAAGCGCGTACCGCGCATGTTCTACGACTACGCCGATTCCGGCGCCTGGACGGAAAGCACCTACCGCGCCAACGAAAGCGATTTCCAGAAGATCAAGTTCCGCCAGCGCGTGGCGGTCGACATGGACGGCCGCTCGCTGCGGACCACGATGATAGGCCAGGACGTCGCGATGCCCGTGGCGCTGGCCCCCACGGGCCTGACCGGCATGCAGCACGCCGACGGCGAGATGCTGGCCGCGCAGGCCGCCAACCGTTTCGGCGTGCCCTTCACGCTTTCGACCATGAGCATCTGCTCGATCGAGGATGTGGCCGCCGCCACCGGCAAGCCCTTCTGGTTCCAGCTTTACGTGATGCGCGACCGCGATTTTGTCATGAACCTGATCGACCGTGCCAAGGCGGCCAACTGCTCGGCGCTGGTGCTCACACTGGATCTGCAGATCCTGGGCCAACGCCACAAAGACATCAAGAACGGCTTGTCGGCCCCGCCCAAGCCCACGCTGCGCAATCTTCTCAATCTGGCTACCAAGCCGCGCTGGTGCCTGGGCATGCTGGCCACGCGTCGGCGCACCTTCGGCAACATCGTGGGCCATGCCAAGGGCGTGAGCGACCTGTCCTCGCTGTCCTCGTGGACGGCGGAACAGTTCGATCCCTGCCTGTCCTGGGACGACGTGGCCTGGATCAAGGAACGCTGGGGCGGCAAGCTCATCATCAAGGGCATTCTGGACGAGGAGGACGCGCGGCTGGCCGCAAACAGCGGCGCCGACGCGCTCATCGTCAGCAACCACGGCGGTCGCCAGCTCGACGGCGCCCGCTCGACCATCGAGGTGCTGCCTTCGGTCGTGGACGCGGCGGGCTCGAAGATCGAGGTGTGGCTCGACAGCGGCATCCGCTCGGGCCAGGATGTGCTCAAGGCCGTGGCCCTGGGCGCGCGCGGCACCATGATAGGCCGCGCCTTCCTGTACGGCCTGGGCGCGTTCGGCCGTGCCGGCGTGAGCCGTGCGCTGGAGATCCTTTACAAGGAAATGGACGTGACCATGGCGCTGTGCGGCCGCAAGCATATCGCGGACGTGGATAAGAGCATTCTGGTGCCGGGCACCTATCCCCAATAAACACGCGAGGCTTTTCGGGGCTGCCATGCAAAATCTGCAGACGCTGCTGCACAGCTACGGCAGTTGGCTGGTTTTCCTCAATGTGCTGATCGAGCAGGCCGGTCTGCCGATTCCTTCCTATCCCACCTTGGTCGCGTCGGGGGCCGTGTTCAGCGGCCCGGCCGGTTGGGGATCGGCCTGGCTGCTCGCCATTCTGGCCTGCTGGTTGGCCGATTCGGCCTGGTACTGGGCCGGCGGGCGGCACGGCGGCAGCCTGCTGCGCATGATCTGCAAGGTGTCGCTGTCGCGGGATTCCTGCATACGCCAGACGCAGAGCCGGTTTCTGCGGGTCGGCGTGTTCGCGCTGCTGATTTCCAAGTTCCTGCCCGGCGCGGGGGCGCTCACCAACGTGATGAACGGATATGCGGGTACGCCCTATCGCCGCTTCGTGGCGTTCGAGTTGCTCGGCGCCCTCATCTGGAGCGGCTCCGGACTGTTGCTGGGGGCGTTGTTCAGTGACACGGTCGGCCGCGTCGTCGGCCTGATAGGCCGGTACGGCAAATGGGGCCTGCTGCTGCTGGCTCTGGTGCTGGTGCTTTATGTGGCCGTGCGCGCCTTGCGCCGCTGGGCGCTGGTACGTGGCCTGCGCGTCGTGCCGCGCCTATCGGTCGGCGAACTACTGCAATGGCAGGCCAGCGGCCGCGTGCCGGTGGTGATCGACGTGCGGCCCGGTCCGGTGGATTCGGTGCCACGCATTCCGGGCGCCCTCGTCACCGAAGTGAACGCGCCCATTCCCGATCTGGGCCTGCGGGACGACAGCCTCATTGTCGTGTATTGCGCCTGCCCCAACGAAATCTCCGCCGCCAGTCTGGCGGCGCGGCTAAGGGCCGCCGGATACGGCGATGCCTGGGCGCTGCTGGGCGGCTATGAAGCCTGGGAGCGCGAGGCCCGGCCTGCTCGCGACGTGGCCGCGATCCAGCAGGCCGCAGGGGTCTGACCGTACTCGTTCCGTTTATAGTGATTTCGGAATGGGCATCTCTGCAGTGCTTCAATCCCCTCACGGAAGCGGTATTGTTGCCCTTGGGCGCTGCGCTATCGTCTTGACGACCATGGCATTGCGCTTGCGGCATTTCCGTGAAATCACACAGAGTCCGGAGTTCATCGAGGCCATCTGATTCAACATCGGGCTGGAAACGCTGCTTGTGGAAAAAGGGACACGAATGAATCACGCAACGAGCCTTCGGCCCACGGCAATCGTCGCGCCGCGCGATGGCCTCTACGACGCCCTGGTCATCGGCGGTGGCCTGGTGGGGGCGGCCGTGGCCTATGGATTGCGCCGCCAGCTCGATCGTGTGGCCGTGCTCGACGAGGGCGACGTCGCCTACCGCGCCTCGCGCGGTAATTTCGGCCTGGTCTGGGTGCAGAGCAAGGGCATGGGCATGGCCCGCTATTCGACCTGGACGCAGGCTTCGGCTGCGGCCTGGCCGCAACTGGCGCGAGAGCTGTTCGACAAGACCGGCGTGGATGTGCATCTGGAGCAGAACGGCGGCCTGCATCTTTGCCTGAGCGACCAGGAGCTTCAGGCACGCATCGAATATATGAGCGACCTGATGGCGCAGCCGGGCATGCAGCCCTACGATTGGAAGATGCTCGATCGCCAGGAGCTGCGCGACATGATGCCGGGTGCGGGGCCCGATGTGCGCGGAGCATGCTGGACACCGCTCGACGGCATTGCCAATCCGCTCAAGCTGCTGCGCGCGCTGCACATTGCGTTCGCCCGAGAAAAAATCGGCTATCTGCCGCGTTGCCCGGTGCAGCGCATCCGGTTCGACGACGGCCTATTTTCGCTCGACACGCCTGAGGGCGTGCTGCGATCGCGCAAGCTGGTCGTGGCCTGCGGCCTGGGCAACAAGGAAATGGCCAGGCAGATCGGCCTGGATGTTCCGGTGCGACCGCAGCGCGGACAGATCATCGCGCTCGAGCGCACGCGCCGCGTGCTTCATACACCTATCGCGACCCTGCGGCAGATGGACGAGGGCAGCTGGCTGGTCGGCGACTCCCAGGAAGAGGCCGGTTTTGCCGACGATGCGGTGAAGCTGCCCATTCTGGGCACGCTGGCTGATCGGGCCGTGCGCATGCTGCCCGCGCTGCGCGATGTGCGCGCGGTGCGCACCTGGTCGGCGTTGCGGGTGATGTCACCCGATGGCTTTCCCATCTACGAACAATCTGCCACGTGTCCCGGTGCTTTCGTCGTCACCTGCCATAGCGGCGTGACACTGGCCGGGGCCCATGCGCTCAAGATGGCGCCCATGATCGCGGGTGGCATGCTCGATGAAGACATGTCGCCGTTTTCTACCCGGAGGTTTCATGTTCAAAAGGCTGGCTGAGGCCGAGCGCCAGGCCGTGGACGCGCCGGTGCGCATCACGGTCGACGGTTTGGATGTGGCCTGCCGCGCGGGCGACAGCGTGGCGGCGGCCCTGTTCGCCAGCGGCCGCGATGCGTGCCGCGATACCGTCGTCAACGAAGTGCCGCGCGGTCCTTATTGCATGATGGGCGTTTGCTATGACTGCCTGGTCACCATAGACGGCCGACCCAATCGGCAAGCATGCATGACGCAGGTGGAGCAAGGCATGAACGTCGAGCGCCAGCACGGCGCGCGCGAGGTGCGATGATGCAGATTACGCAATGCGAATTGCTGATCGTGGGCGCGGGGCCGGCCGGCCTCTCGGCCGCAGCGGCTTGCGCCTCGCTGGGCGTGGACACCTTGTTGCTGGACGAGCAGCCGGCTCCTGGCGGGCAGATCTATCGCGGCATCACCACCACGCCGGTCATCGACAAACGCATCCTGGGAGCTGACTACTGGCACGGCGCGAGTCTGCTGGCGCCGTTCAAGGCCAGCGGCGCGCGTTACGAACCCGGCGCTACGGTGTGGTCCGTCTCGCGCATGACAGCGCCCGATCCCGATGCCGGCTTCGAGGTGGGCTACTCGGTGGGCGGCCAAGCGCGCCTGCTGCATGCCAGGCACATTCTGCTGGCCACCGGCGCACAGGAGCGCCCGTTTCCGATTCCGGGCTGGACGCTGCCCGGCGTGGTCACGGCCGGCGCGGCGCAGATCCTGCTGAAGTCCGCGGGGCTGGTGCCAAGTGGGCGCACGGTCCTAGCCGGCTGTGGCCCGTTGCTTTATCTGATCGCCTGGCAGTATCTGAATGCGGGCGTCAAGGTCGAGCGCATCCTGGAGATCACGCCACCGGGCCGGCTGCGACAGGCCTTGCCGTACGCTTTCGATTTTCTGCGCTCGCCTTATTTCGGCAAGGGCCTGAAGCTGTTGCGCGAGGTCAAGGCCGCCATTCCCATCGTCAAGGGCGTCATGGGCCTGAAGGCGCTGGGTAAAGACAGGCTCGAATCGGTGCAATTGATCGTCGACGGGCGTAGCGAAATTTTGGAGGCCGATCAGCTGATGCTGCACCAGGGCGTGGTGCCCAATGTAAACCTGTCGCGCGCGGCGGGCATCGAGCACGACTGGAATCCGGCCATGGATTGCTGGCAGCCCAAGGTCGATGTCTGGGGCACGACCTCGGTGCCGGGAATCGGCATCGCCGGCGACGGCGCAGGCATCGCGGGGGCGCGGGCCGCGCAATACCGCGGCCTGCTGGCTGCCTTGAATGCAGCCTGCGAGCTGGGCCATCTCGATGCCGCCCAGCGCGACCAGGATGCCCGGCCGTACTGGAAGGCACTGGAACACGCGGTTCGCGGACGCGCCTTCTTCGATGCGCTCTACAAGGCGCCGGATGCTTATCGGCGCCCCACGGGCGACACCATCGTGTGCCGCTGCGAGGAAGTCACGGCCGATCAGGTGCGCCAGACCGTGGCGCTAGGCTGTTCCGGACCCAACCAGATGAAGGCTTTCCTGCGCTGCGGAATGGGGCCGTGCCAAGGACGCTTCTGCGGGCTGACAGTGAGCGAACTGATTGCCGACGAACGCGGCGTGCCTGTGCCGGATGTCGGTTACTTCCGCCTGCGATTCCCGACCAAGCCGCTTACGCTGGGCGAGCTGGCCGCGCTGCCGCAGACCGAGGAGTCCAGGCAGGCCGTCATACGGATCAAGAAGCGGGGCGGCGCATAGCGCCCGCCATGAGTGCGCCGAGCCGCCTCAAGCGCTCATTGCGTCTCGGGCAGATGGCGCTCAGCGCGAAAGGGCGTGCCAGTGAGCAATATGCGCAGCGCAGCCGAGATACCGCTGGCGCCGGTTTCGCGCGATCTTTGGTATCTCATCGAAAAAATGATCGATGAGGACGCAGCATAATAGATGCTCCTCACCCATGCGCGAGCACGCGCGGAGCAAGTCATGCGGATATTGGTATTGGGCGCCGGCGGCACCGGCGGTTTTTTCGGCGGCCGGGCGGCGCAGGCCGGCGTGGACGTGACTTTCCTGGTGCGTCCGGCGCGCGCGGCGCTCCTGCGCGAGAAGGGGCTGCGCATCAAGACCGGCCAGGGCATGGACGTGATCCAGCCCCGGCTGGCGACTGCGGACGCGCCGGGCGGTCCCTACGATGTGGTGATCTTGAGCTGTAAGGCTTACGACCTGGACGGCGCCATCGAAGCGATCAGGCCGGCCATGCAGCAGAATCCCGAAGCGGTGGTGCTGCCCATACTCAACGGCATGCGCCACTACGACGCGCTCGATGCGGCCTTCGGCAAGCAACGCGTGCTGGGCGGCCTGTGCCACGTCATGGCCACCATGGGGCCGCAGGGCGAGATCGTGATCATGGGGCCGCTGGGCGCCATCATCTACGGCGAGCGCGCGGGCGGCACGAGCGAACGGTGCCAGGCCCTACGCAAGGCGCTCGAACCCGCCGCTTTCGAGACCAAGCCCAGCGACGACATCAACCAGGACATCTGGGAGAAATACATCTTCCTGTCGACCCTGGCTGCGGCCACCTGCCTGATGCGCGGCAGCGTGGGGGAGATCGTCCGCTCCACGGGCGGCGAGCCGTTCATGCGCAGCCTGCTCGGTGAAATCGACCGCATCGCGCAGGGGCATGGGCATGGCATGCGGCCCAAGGCCGAGGCGTTTTCGGCGGGCATGCTGACCGATTCCGCCTCCGGCGCGACAGCCTCGATGTTCCGCGACCTGCGCCAGGGCGGGCAGATCGAGGGCGAGCATCTCATCGGCGACCTCGTGCAGCGCGCAGACGGGCTGGGGCTGCAAGTGCCGTATCTGCGCGCGGCCTACGTCCACATCCAGGTCTATCTGGCGCAGCGCGCCGCACGGCAAGGATGAATGTCATGCGGGATCTGCGCGTTTCGAAAGGGGCATGACGCATGCGCGGCATCTATCTGGCGGGGTTCGACGTATTTCGCGCCGACGCCGCGCGGCAGGGTGAGCGCCTCAAGGCCCTGTGCCTGGCGCACGGCTTTGATGGATTCTACCCACTGGATAACGCCCTGCCCGCCGGTCTTGCCGGCCGCGCGGCGGCGCAGTGGATCTACGAGCAGAACATCGGCCTGATACGCAGGGCCGATCTGATCATGGCCAATCTCAACGCGTTTCGCGGCCTCGAACCCGATTCCGGCACGGCCTTCGAGGTGGGGTATGGCGCGGCCCTGGGCAAGCCGGTATGGGCCTATACCGATGATGCCCGCCCGCTGGTGGCGCAGGCAGGAACGGGACGCGAGGCTGCGCGCATCGTCGATGCGCAGGGCTATACGGTCGAGGATTTCGGTCTGAATGTGAATCTCATGCTGGCCTGCGCGGCGCGCGTGATCGTGGGTGACGCGCAGGCCTGCCTGCGGCAAATCGCCGCTGCGGCCTGACTGGCCGCGGCGATTTCAGGCATTGCGCTCAGGCAGCGCGGGCCAAGTCGCCGGCGCTAGCGGCCTGTTCGTCCTGCAGGCCGCGCATGTGTTGCGCCAGCTCGGCGATATGCAACGCGGCCAGCCCGTTTGCCGCGGCGTAACGGGCCAGCTCCTCGCCGCGCATCATGGTGCCGTCGGGGTTCATCAGCTCGCACAGCACGCCGGCCGGACTCAGGCCTGCCAGCCTGGCCAGGTCGACCGATCCCTCGGTGTGTCCGCGCCGGGCCAGCACGCCGCCGGGCTGCGCGCGCAGCGGGAATACATGGCCGGGGCTGACGAGGTCGGCGCGCGCCGCATCCGGCGCGACGGCCGCCTTGATGGTCGTGACGCGGTCGGCCGCCGAAACGCCCGTGGTCACGCCTTGGCGCGCCTCGACCGATACGGTGAACGCCGTGCCGTGGCGGCTGCCGTTGTCGGCCACCATGGGCGTCAGGCCCAGGCGGTCCAGCGTCTGCCCGGGCAGGCACAGGCAGACGATGCCGCTGCCATCGCGGATCAGCTGGGCCATGACGGGTGTCGTGAGGGTGTCGGCCGCGACGATGAGGTCGGCCTCGTTCTCGCGGATTAAGGGTTGCGAAAAACGTTCCAGGGCTGCTGACAGCCGAACGCAACGGCACTGGCGCGGGCAACTGCCCGCGCCGTGATCGCGTCGACACATCTTCTCTCATCCGGACTATGACCGTCGGCCCTGGCATCGCACCAGATCTGCTGTCCCTGTCCCCGATGCGGATCCGCATCGGGGACAGGCGCTCGCGGGCTCGCCGCATTGCGCGGCATACCGCCGGTGGGGAATTTCGCCCCGCCCTGAAGACGTACTGTTGGACCGCGCAAGGCGCGCGGCCCAGGCGTATTTTACGCTTGGCTTATTTCTTGTTTTTCTTGCCGGGCAGCGCCAGCATGGTGCCGCGGCAGGAAGGCGCGCCGCACAGGCAGCGGTAGCTTTCCTTGAGCGTCTTGGTGATGCGCCCGTCCATCACCAGGCCGTAGTCGTAGGACAGTTCCTCGCCGCGCTTGATGTCCCGCGCCGCGACGATATAGACGCGTTTGCCGCCTTTGCTTTCCTGCGACTCGCAATTGGGTTCGCAGCCATGGTTGATCCAGCGCGCATCGTTGCCCTGGTCGCCGCCGTCGATGATCTTGCCGGAAGACAGCGAGAAGAAGAACGTATGGAAAGGATCATCCGGATTGGTGGGGTGGCGCCGGTCGGCCTCTTTGTCGGAGATGTGTTTGCCCGTGTATTCGATGATGCGTGTGCCCGCCGGGATCTTGCGCGTGGCGAACACGCCGTTGCCGTGCAGCTTGGAGCGGCGCACGATGTGCCAGGGCTTTTCGGTGTCGATAGTCATGTGGGGGGGCTGAAGACGCGAGCCCGTCGCGGGCACGTGAGCGCGAATTATAGGATAGGGGTGTTGCCTGGCGACGACGCGCGCCATGGGGGCTCATGCCGCTGGCGCGACCGCCGACAGCGGCAGGCGCGATTGCTTCAGGCTGCGCAGCACGAAGCCCGATTTGCTGTGGCGTATGCCGGGGATGCGATAAAGCCGTTCGCGCAGCAACCGCTCGTAGTCGCGCGTGTCGCGCACGGCGATGCGGATGATGTAGTCGTAGTCGCCCGACACCAAAAAGGCCTCGAGCACCTCGGGGATCTCGGCCAACGCCCTGCCGAACTCGTAGAGGGTGGCGTCGCTGTGGCTCTCCAGCGTGACGTGCACGATGACCGTATCCATGAAGCCCAGGGCCTCGGGAGAGATGTCCGCCGTGTAGCCGCGGATAACGCCCTCGCGCTCCATGCGTTTGATGCGGTTCCAGCAGGGCGTGGCCGACAGTCCCACGGCCGCGCCGATGTCGTTCAGGCTGGCGCGGGCATCGTCCTGCAGGACCTTGAGAATGGCAAGATCGAATTTGTCCAGGTGCATTTTCTTTATATTCTAAAATTTGAAGATTAATTTACTTGATAGTTCTTTAAATAGAAGAAAATAAGACGAAAATTCTTCGATTTGGCCGATAAGATGGTCAGCATGAACGATCGCCTTCCCGCCCCCCTGCTGGCCACCCTGGACGGGGTGGCCTGCGCCGATGCCAGCGACGAACAACCGGCCGCCAACGGCGCGCGCCGCCTGCTCGACGCCTTGATCGCCTGCGGCGTCGACACCGTGTTCGGCTATCCGGGCGGCGCGGTGCTGCCGCTGTACGACGCCCTGCATGCCGAGCCGCGTATCCGACATGTGCTGGTGCGCCACGAGCAGGCCGCCGTGCACGCGGCCGAAGGCTATGCGCGCAGCACCGGCAAGCCGGGCGTGGTGTTCGTCACCTCCGGCCCGGGCATGGCCAATACCACTTCCGGTTTGCTCGACGCCTGGTGCGATTCAATACCCGTGCTGTGCGTGAGTGGCCAGGTCGCGACGGCGGCCATCGGCACCGATGCCTTCCAGGAATGCGACGCGCTGGGCATTTCGCGCTCGGTGACCAAGTGGAATGTGCAGATACGCGATGCGCGCGACGTGGCGGACGTCGTCGCGCGTGCCTATGCCTTGACGCAGCAGGGGCGGCCCGGCCCCGTGCTGGTGGATTTTCCCAAGGACGTGCAATTGGCCGTCGCGGCGTCGAAGGATCGGGACGGCGATGCGCCGCGCACGGCCGCGCTGAGCGCACAGCGCCAGGCGGGCAAGCGCGAGCAGCGCATTGCCCAGGGCGCGGTGCAGCGCGCCGTGGAGCTGATCGCGCAGTCGCGCCGGCCGGTGTTCTATGGTGGTGGCGGACTGATCAACGCCGGCCCCCAGGCCTGCGCCGCGTTCGCGCAACTGGTGCGGACCACCGGCGCGCCGTGCACGCTGACGCTGATGGGCCTGGGCGCCTTTCCTGCCAGCGACCCGCAATTCGTGGGCATGCTGGGCATGCACGGCACGCTCGAAGCCAACCTGGCCATGCACCAGGCCGATCTGGTGGTGTGCGTGGGCGCGCGTTTCGATGATCGCATCACCGGCAAGCTGGCCGACTTCTGTCCGCGCGCGCGCAAGATCCACCTGGACATCGACCCGGCCTCGATCAACAAGGTGGTGCGGGTGGACGTGGCGCTGGTGGGCGATGCTCTGCCCCTGGTGCAGGCGCTGCGCGAAGGATTGAAGCAGCGCGAGCTGCCGCTCGAGCGCCTGGGCGACTGGTGGTCCCGCATCGCAGGCTGGCGCGCGCAGCGCTGCCTGGATTATGTCGAAAGCGCGGACGCCATCCTGCCGCAGCAGTTGATGCGCCGCCTCGATGCCGCCCTGGCAGAGCGCGACGCCATCGTGTCCACCGACGTGGGCCAGCACCAGATGTGGGCCGCGCAGTACCTGCGCTTTGACCGCCCCAACCGCTGGCTGACCTCGGGCGGCGCGGGCACGATGGGCTACGGCCTGCCGGCCGCGATCGGCGCGCAGATCGCGCACCCCACTTCGACCGTGGTGTGCGTGAGCGGCGATGCGTCGGTGTTGATGAACATCCAGGAACTGGCCACGGCGACCCAGCACCGAACGCCGGTCAAGGTCGTGCTGTGCAACAACGGCTACATGGGCATGGTGCGTCAATGGCAGGAGTTGATACACGGCGGGCGCTACAGCCACAGCTATAACGAGGCCTTGCCCGATTTCGTGGCGCTGGCCCGCGCTTTCGGCTGGCAGGCCGAGCGGGTGAGTGATCCCGCGCAGCTGGACGCGGCGCTGGCGCGCTGCTTGGAACATCCCGGCCCGTATTTCCTGGATGCGGTGGTCATGGCGCAGGAAAACTGCTTTCCCATGATTCCGGCCGGAGGTGGACACAACCGCATCATGTTGGCTGAAGACCGCTGGCACGAAGAATAGCGCAGTGCAGCATGGCCGGGTGACATGGACTTGTCACATGCGCGGCGTAAGCTGGCCGCTTGAAATGAAAACGTTTTCAGTCAAGCGTCGAACCCAGGTGCCGCGTCGTGCCCCGTAAAGCTGCCAGCCGTTCATCCATCGTCGAGGTCGCCCGCAAGTCAGGCGTGTCTCCCGCGACCGTATCGCGCGCATTCAATCAGCCCGAGCTGCTCAAGCCGGCCACGCTGGCGCGCATCAAGGCGGTGGCGCGCAACGATGGCTTTCGCCCCAACCGCGTGGGCCGCAGCCTGCGCGCCGGCAGCACGCGCACCATCGGCCTTTTGCTGCCGACGCTGAGCAACCCCGTCTTCGCCGAATGCTTCGAAGGCGCCGAGCGGCACGCACGCCAGGCAGGCTACAGCGTCATGATGGCGACCACCGGTTACGTGCCCGAAGTCGAGGCCACGGTGGTGCAGGCTTTCCTCGACCACCAGATCGATGGACTCATACTTACCGTCGGCACGCCGGTGCGCAACGCGGCCCTGCAGATGCTGCAGGCGGTCGATATGCCGCACATGCTGGTCTACAACGAGTCCGGCAAGCATCCCTTCGTTTCGGTCGACAACCGCGCCGCCGCGCGCGAGATGATGCAGGCCCTGGCCGCGCTGGGCCATCGGCGCATCGCCGTCGCCACCGGCCCGCTGCCCGAGTCCGACCGCGCCCGCCGGCGCCTGGACGGGGCGCGCGCCCAAGCGCTCGCGCTGGGTCTGGGCGAGGTCGGGCACCTCGTCATGCCGGCGCATACCGCGGCCGACCGCGACGTTCTGCAGGCTGCGCTGAGCGGCCCGGATGCGCCTACGGCGCTGTTCTGCTCCAACGACCTGCTGGCCGCCTCGGTCATCAAGCACCTGGTGGCCATGGGATATGCCGTGCCGCGCGATCTCTCGGTGTGCGGTTTCGACGGCACGGCCATCGGAACGCTGATGGTGCCTTCGCTGACTTCCGTGGAACAGCCCAGCCGCCAGATCGGCGCCACGGCCTGCGCCCAGTTATTGGCTTGCCTGCAAGGAGGCCAAATCCGTTCGGTGCGTTTGCCGCACCGGATTCTCCCGGGGGGCACGGTTGCCGCGCCCCCCACATCCACTCGTACCGCGAGGAGAAAGACTCCATGAAACGCATGATCAACATCGCGCTGGGCGGCGCGCTGCTTGCCCTGGCGATCGGTGCCACGGGCGCCCAGGCCGCCGAGACGGCAATCTGCTACAACTGCCCGCCGGAATGGGCCGATTGGGCCGGTCAGATCAAGGCCATCAAGCAAGCCACCGGTGTCGTCGTTCCGCCGGACGACAAGAATTCGGGCCAGGCTCTGGCCGCGATCGCGGCCGAGAAAGCCAACCCCGTGGCCGACGTGACCTACTTGGGCGTGACCTTCGGCATCCAGGCTGCCAAGCAAGGCCTGGTGCAGCCATACAAGCCGGCCCATTGGGACGACATTCCCGCTGGCCTGAAGGACCCGGACGGCAAGTGGTTCGCCATTCATTCGGGCACCATGGGCTTCATGGTCAATGTGGCCGCGCTGCATGGCAAGCCGGTGCCCAAGTCGTGGGCCGACCTGCTCAAGCCCGAATACAAAGGCATGATCGGCTACCTGGACCCGGCGTCGGCCTTCGTGGGCTATGTGGGCGCCGTGGCGGTCAACCGCGCACTGGGCGGTACGCTGGACAATTTCACGCCCGCCATCGACTGGTTCAAGAAACTGCAGGCGAACCAGCCGATCGTTCCCAAGCAGACGGCCTATGCCCGGGTGCTCTCGGGCGAAATTCCGATCCTGCTCGACTATGACTTCGACGCCTACCGCGCCAAATATTCCGACGGCGCCAATGTCGCCTTTGTGATTCCCGCCGAAGGCACGATCACCGTGCCCTATGTCATGGCCATGGTCGCCAATGCTCCGGACCCTGCCAACGCCCACAAGGTGCTGGATTTCGTGCTGTCGGACAAGGGCCAGGCGCTATGGGCCAACGCCTACCTGCGTCCGGTGCGTGCCAGCGCGATATCGCCCGAGGCGCAGAAGAAATTCCTGCCCGCCAGCGACTATGCCCGCGCTGGTACGGTGGACTACCAGAAGATGGCCGACGTCGAGCGCGCCTTCTCGGACCGCTACGCCAAGGAAGTTCACTGACCATGCGGCGCCGCGGATGGCTGATCTTCGCCGCGCCGGCCGCGGCGCTGTTCCTGGCGTTCTGGCTGCTGCCCATGGCCGAGTTGGCGCTGCGCGGTGCCAGCCCGGTGCATGGGCATTCGGCCTACATGGCCGTGGTGAGCACGCCGCGCTATTGGCGCAGCCTCTTGAACACGGTCGCCCTATCGCTGGCCGCGATGCTGGTCACCCTGCTGATCTGCCTGCCGGTCGGGCGCTTCCTGGCCTGGCATCGCGCGTTTCCCGGCCGCCGCGTGCTGGTGGGGCTGTTGATGTTTCCCATGTCATTTCCCGGCGTGGTGGTGGGTTTTCTGATCATTCTTCTGGCCGGACGCCAGGGCGTGATAAATCAGTTCGTCCAATGGCTGACAGGCGACTCGCTGGTGTTCGCCTACAACATGGGCGGCCTGTTCCTGGGCTATCTTTATTTTTCGCTGCCGCGCACGATAGGCGTGATCGAAGCGGCGGCCATGCAGCTCGATGCCAGCCTGATCGAGGCCGCCTGCACGCTGGGCGCCTCGGCCTGGCGGCGCTTTGCCGACATCGAACTGCCGGCGCTGCGGCCCGCGCTGATCGGTGCGGGCGCCATGAGCTTCGCCACCAATATGGGCGCCTTCGGCACCGTGTTCACGCTGGGCACCAATATCGACGTGCTGCCCATGACCATCTACAACGAGTTCACCAACTACGCCGACATCCCGGTCGCGGCGGCGCTGTCCATCGTGCTGGGCCTGGCTACCTGGGCAGTGTTGTTCGTCGCGCACAGCGTGGCTGGATCGAACGAAAGAGGAGCCGGCGCATGATGCCCATCCCCCGCCTCATATTGCGTGTTCGGCGCCTTCCCCGGCAGGTGCGCGTGTCGCCCAGCCCGGGGCGACACGGCGCCAGGATCGGGAGGCATTATTTATGAGCGCGCTGCACTCGAAAACCGATACCCGCCTGGGCCTGGCCATCACATTGGCCGTGGCGGCCTTTCTCGTCGGTCCGGTGGTGCTGTCGATCCTTGCCGGCCTGACCAAGAACTACTTCGTGGGCGTCTCCAGCGGGCTCACGCTGCGCTGGGTGGCACAGGTCTGGGACATGTACGACGGCACCGTCTGGCGATCACTGATCGTGGCCGTGACGACGCTTGCCGTCTGTCTGCTCGCCGGCGTGCCGGCCGCCTGGGTGCTGACGCTGTACCGCGGCCGCCTGGCACGCGCGTTCGAGGAACTGCTGACCCTGCCGGTGGCCGTGCCAGGCCTGGCCACGGCGCTGGCGCTGATCATTTCCTGGGGTACGGTGCGGGGTCTGCGCACCAGTACGCTGTTCATTGTCATCGGCCATGTGCTGTTCACGCTGCCCTTCATGGTGCGCTCGGCGCGCGCCAGCATGACCGGAGCGGGCCTGGCGGTGCTGGACGAGGCGGCAGCCACGCTGGGCGCTTCGCACCTGCAGCGCTTTATGACCATCGTGGTGCCCAATGCCCGGCCGGGCATTCTTACGGGCGGCCTGACGGTGCTGACGCTGTCCATCGGTGAGTTCAACCTGACCTGGCTGCTGCATACGCCGCTTACTCAGACCCTGCCCGTGGGTCTGGCCGACAGCTACGCCTCGATGCGGCTGGAGGTGGCCTCCGCCTATACCCTGGTTTTTCTGCTGATGCTCCTGCCGCTGCTGGTGGGCCTGCAGTGGTTGGCCGGGCTGGATGCGCGCCGCACTGGCGCCGGCAAGAGCGCCTGAAATAACGCGACCGACTACGCCCTATCCCTATGAACAAGACTTCCATCACCCTGAGCGAATGCGCCAAGACCTGGCCGGATGGCACGCGCGCCCTGCAGCCGTTCGATCTGCGCGTCAGCGGCGGCGAGATTCTCGCCCTGCTGGGTCCTTCGGGCTGCGGCAAGACCACCCTGCTGCGCATGATCTGCGGGCTCGAGCGCAGCGACGCGGGCGGCAAAATCTACTACGGCGAAGAAGACGTCACGCAATTGCCGCCCGAGCAGCGCGGCGCCGGCGTGGTGTTCCAGAACTACGCGCTGTTTCCCAATATGAGCGTGGTCGACAACGTGGCCTACGGCCTGCGCGTGCGCGGCCAGGCTGCCGACAGCCGAAAGCGGCGCGCCATGGACATGCTTGCGCTGGTGCGCATGACGGAATTCGCCGGGCGCAACGTGACCCAGTTGTCGGGCGGGCAGCGCCAGCGCGTCGCCCTGGCCCGGGCCTTGGCCATCGAGCCGCGCGTGCTGCTGCTCGACGAGCCGCTGACCGCGCTCGATGCCAAGCTGCGCGAGCACCTGCGCGTGGAACTGGCGCAAATGCTGCACGAACTGGGTGTCACGACCGTCATCGTCACGCATGATCAGGAGGAGGCCATGATGCTGGGCGACCGCATCGCCGTGATGTCCGCCGGCTGCATCGAGCAGATCGGCACGGCCGAGGCGCTGTACCGCCAGCCGGCCACCGACTTCGTGGGGGAATTCCTGGGCACCTTGTGCCATGTGCGCGCCGCCCTCGAAGACGGTCTGCTGGCGCCGGGCGTCGGCGAGCTGGCGTTTCGCCCGCATCACGCGGTGCTGTTGGCGCCGCAGCCCCGGGCGCTGCAGGTGCGTGTGTTGGCGCGCTTTTTCCTGGGCGGCTCGGTGCGTTACGAGCTGGCCTTGCCTGACGAGCAGCGCTTTTCGGCCGTGACGCCCGCCGACAGTGTCCACCAGGCAGGCGATAGGGTCAGCGTCAGGCTGGTCCAATCCTAGACGCCTTCGATTTCCTGCTAGATCATTTCAGGATGCACAATATGCTCATTGCCCAGATTTCCGACATGCATATCCGCATGCCCGGACAGAAGGCCTATCGTGTGGTCGAGACCGACCGCTATCTGCCGCCCGCCGTTCAGGCCATCAATGCGCTGGATCCGCTGCCCGACCGGGTGATCGTCAGCGGCGACCTCACCGACTTCGGCCGGCCCGCCGAGTACGCGCACTTGCGCCAGATGCTCGACGGCCTGCGCATGCCCTACTACCTGCTAGCTGGCAATCACGACGAGCGTACGCAGCTTGCGCAGTCGTTCGAACATCTGCCCTATTTGCAGGGGACGGGGGAATTCCTGCAGTACACGATCGAGGATCTTCCCGTTCGCCTGATCACACTCGATACCGTGGTGCCCAAGGCCAGCCACGGCGCGCTGTGCGAGCGCCGGCTGACCTGGCTGGCGGACCGCCTGGCCGAGCAGCCAGCCAGGCCCACCATCGTGGCCATGCATCATCCGCCTTTCGCCACGGGCATCGGGCATATGGACAAGATCGGTCTGCTGCAAGGTGCGCAGGCCCTGCAGGCGCTGGTGGCGCGCCATCCGAATATCGAGCGCATCCTGTGCGGCCACCTGCATCGCACCATCTTTCGCCGCTTCGGCGGTACGGTGGTTTCCACCTGCCCGAGTCCCGCGCATCAAGTGGTGCTGGACCTGCGGCCCCAGGGGCCTTCGGCCTTCGTCATGGAGCCCCCGGGATTTCATTTGCACCACTGGTGTGATGGCGCTCTCAATACGCACCATGCCTATATCGACGGCTATCCGGGCCCCTACCCGTTTCATGAAGACGGCGCGCTGATCGACGAGTAGGCGCAGTGGCGATTTGACACGCGGCGGTCATCTTGGGGCTGCAGAATGAAAAGGTTTTCATTCTGTAGCCCCAAGTCTTCAAGGATTCCGGCCACGTGATGCTCGTCCTGCAAAATCTCGGCAAGCAATACGCGGGAAATGTCGCGGTCGACGGCGTGAACCTGCACGCGCCGGCAGGCAGCTTCACGGCCCTGCTGGGACCCTCGGGCTGCGGAAAATCGACCACTCTGCGCATGATCGCAGGCCTGGATACGCCGACATCCGGCCGCATCCTGATAGGTGGACGCGACGTCACCGCGCTTGCGCCCGCTCAGCGGCGGGTTGCCATGGTGTTCCAGTCGTATGCGCTGTTTCCGCACTTGTCGGTGCGCGAGAATATCCTGTTCGGCTTGCGCGTGCGCAAGGAACCCAAGCGCGACTATGAACGCCGTCTGTCGCGCGTGGCGGGCCTGCTGGGCCTGGCCACGCTGCTCGAGCGCAAGCCCGCGCAGCTCTCGGGCGGTCAGCAGCAGCGCGTGGCCCTGGGGCGCGCGGTTATTTCCGAGGCGCCCGTCTGCCTGATGGACGAACCCCTGTCCAACCTCGACGCCCAACTGCGGCAAGACATGCGCCGTGAAATTCGAGGCCTGCAGCAGGAGCTGGCAATAACCATGGTGTACGTCACCCACGATCAGACCGAAGCCATGAGCATGGCCGACCAGGTCGTACTGCTCAATGCCGGCCGCATTGAACAACAAGGTACGCCCCAAGAACTCTACACGCGTCCGGCCACGCCGTTCGCGGCGCGCTTCATCGGCACGCCGCCCATGAATCTGGTTGCGCTCGAATCCATGTTCGACCAGCGCGTCATTCGCGGAACCCATGGACCCGGCATCGCGGGGGCGCCTCGCGGCGCGCGCGTGCTGGGTCTGAGGCCCGAGCATGTGCGGCTCGATGCCGCCGGCCTGCCGGCGCAGATCGAGGACGTGGAGTACTTCGGCGCCGACTCCATCGCTACCTGCCGCGTGGGCGATTGCCGCGTGGCGGTGCGGGTGGGCGGCCATCTGCGCGCCGAGCGCGGCGTACGTACTGGCTTGGCCTGGGACGCCGGGCACCAGCATTTCTTTGCCGACGACACTCTCAATTCAGAGGAAGACAACCCATGCGACGCATCGTCCTGAAATCCCTTGCGGCCGGCCTTCTGGGCACGGCGGTCCTGCCCGTTCACGCACAGCAGCCGGTGGACGTGCAGTTCTACTACCCAGTGGCCGTGGGCGGCCCCATCACCAAGATCGTCGACGATATGGCGGCGCAGTTCAACAAGGAGAACCCCGACATCCGCATCAAGCCGGTCTATTCGGGCTCCTACCAGGATTCCATCGCCAAGGCCCTGACCGCGTTCAAGGGCGGTACGCCGCCGCAGCTGGCCGTGCTCCTGTCGACCGACATGTTCACGCTGGTCGACGAAAACGCCATCGTGCCCATCGACAGCATGATGAAGACCGATGCCGACAAGAAGTGGCTGGGCGGCTTCTACGACGCCTTCATGCAAAACAGCCGAACCGGAGGCCACGTCTGGGGCGTGCCTTTCCAACGCTCGACCATCGTTGCCTACTACAACAAGGACCTGTTCAAGCAGGCCGGCCTCGACCCGGACCACGGCCCCGCCACCTGGGCCGAACTGGTGAGCGACGCCAGCAAGCTCACCAAGAAGGATGCCGCGGGCAACGTCACGCAGTGGGGCCTGGAAATCCCCTCGGGCGGCGCTTTCGCCTACTGGCTCTTCCAGGCGCTCACCACGCCCAACGACGCCATGCTCATGAACCAGGCCGGCAATCGGGTCTACCTGGACAAGCCTGCCGTGATCGAGGCTGCCCAGTTCTGGCATGACCTGGCCTACAAGGACGGCGTCATGCCCAAGGGCACCATTGACTGGGGCACTACGCCCAAGGATTTCCTGGAGAAGAAGGCTGCCATGATCTGGACAACCACCGGCAATCTGACCAACATCGCCAGCAACGCCAGCTTTCCCTTCGGTGTGGCGATGATGCCCAGGAACAAGCGCGGGGGCAGTCCCACGGGCGGCGGCAACTTCTATATCTTCAAGTCGGGCACGCCGGCCCAGCAGGCCGCGGCGCTCAAGTTCGTGCAATGGGCCACCACGCCCGAGCACGCGGCTGACTGGGGCATCGCCACCGGCTACGTGGCCGTGACGCCGGCCGCCTGGCAGACCGAAAAAATGAAGCAGTACGTCGCCAAGATGCCCGCCGCCGCCGTCGCGCGCGACCAACTGGCCGTGAGCGTGGCCGAGTTCTCCACACACGACAACCAGCGCGTGACCAAGGTGCTCAACGACGCGCTGCAGGCCATGCTGACCAATGCCAAGACGCCCAGGCAAGCCCTGCAAGACGCGCAGAAGCAAGCCGATCGCCTGCTGCGTCCCTACCAACAATAGCCAAGGCCGACAGGCGAGGGACGCGGGCGAATGAGCCGTGCGATGCAAACGGTATATGGCTGGCTGCTGCTGCTGCCGGCCGTCGTTCTGCTCGCGGCGTTCACGCATTATCCGGCCCTGGCCACGCTTTGGCACAGCCTGCATTCCACGCCCATGGGCAGCCGCCCGTCCCGCTTCGTGGGCCTGGACAACTATGCAGCCCTGTTTGATGACAACGTGTTCTGGCAGGCACTGCGCAACAACCTGGTCTACGCCCTGGGGACCGTTCCGGTGTCCATCGCGCTGGCGCTGGCCATGGCGCTGTGGGTCGACGGCAGGCTGCCGGGCCGCGGCCTGCTGCGCATGGCCTACTTCACCCCCACCGTGCTGCCCATGGTGGCGGTGGCCAATATCTGGCTTTTCTTCTATACCCCGCAATACGGCCTGATCGCGCAGGCGATGCATGGACTCGGTCTGCCGGACATCAACTGGCTGGGCAGGCGCGACACAGTACTGCCCGCGCTCATGGTCGTGGGGATATGGAAGGAATCCGGCTTTTTCATGATCTTCTACCTGGCCGCCCTGCAGGCGGTTCCGCCTTCGCTGCGCGAAGCGGCCATGCTTGAGGGCGCCTCGCGCTGGCAGTACTTGCGGCGCGTGCTGTGGCCGCTACTCATGCCCACTACGCTGTTCGTGCTGATCAATGCGCTGATCAATGCCTTTCGCTTGGTCGACCACGTCGTGGTGATGACGCACGGCGGACCCGACAACGCCAGCATGTTGCTGCTCTATTACATCTATCAAGTTGGGTTCAGCTTCTGGGACACGGGCTATGCCGCGACGCTTACCGTCGTTCTGCTGGCTATTCTCTGCACGATTGCCGCGGTGAAGTTCCGCTGGCTCGATCGCAAGACACACTATCAATGAAGATCCGCATGCATCGCGCGAACCGTGTGCTGGACACGCTGGGTGCCTGGCTGCTGGGCATTCTGTGGATATCGCCGCTGTTCTATTCGTTCTGGGCGGCCTTTCATCCGCCGGCCTACGCCACGCATTTTGATCTGCTCGCGCCGCTGACCCTGCACAATTTCGCCCGGGCCTGGGCGGCCGCACCGTTCGCGCGCTACTTCCTCAACACGTTCTTGCTGGTGACCATGGTGCTGGCCGCGCAGCTGGTGCTGTCCACGCTGGCCGGCTACGCCTTCGCGCGCCTGCAGTTCCGGGGCCGCGACACGCTCTTCATGCTGGTGCTGCTGCAGCTGATGGTGATGCCCGACATCCTGCTGGTCGAGAATTACCGCACGATAAGCTGGCTGGGGGTGCGTGACACGGTGTTTGCCATCGGCCTGCCCTATTTCGCCTCGGCCTTCGGCATCTTCCTGCTGCGGCAGACTTTCAAGACGGTGCCGCGCGAACTCGAGGAGGCCGCGCGGGTGGAGGGCGCGAACCCGCTGCAGGTGCTGATGAAGGTGTTCGTGCCGCTGGCCAGGCCGGTGTACGTGGCCTACGGCCTGGTGTCGGTGAGCACGCACTGGAACAATTTTCTGTGGCCGCTCATCATCACCGATTCTGTGAACACGCGCCCGCTGACAGTGGGGCTGCAGGTGTTCTCATCGACCGACCAGGGCATAGACTGGTCGGTGATCACCGCAGCCACGCTGATGTCCGCGGCGCCGCTGCTGGTGGCCTTCCTGCTGTTTCAGCGGCAATTCGTGCAGTCGTTCATGCGGGCGGGGATACGCTGAGGCCGGCGGCCGGCCGGGGTTTGCGCCGGCTGGCGGGAAGGGGCGCAAGCGCTCAGCCGTGCGCGCGTTCCCAGAGGATGTCGGTATTGGCATCCAGCGCTTTGCGCATCATGTCCAGCAGCGGAAATGCGCGCTGGCGCAGCGTGACCTTGGCATGGCGGTGATCGATCTCGTCGTCGTCGGGCATGGGCGTCGGGGATGCATGCACGGCGGCTTCCAGGCCGGCAATCGCGGCAGGCAGCTGGTCGTGCGTGAATACGCCCAGGACGGGAAAATCGCCACCGATTGCCTTGCCCGCGGCACGCAGCAGCGGAGTCGCATCGTCCACGCGCATCATGACGTCGGCGCAGGCTTTGGAATGAAATTTAATCAACATCGTGCAATTCCTTTCCAGATGATTTCATCTATAACCCTAACTCAAGCTGGCCGGCTCCGCTAGTGCGGGGCTTGGGAACGATTCGCGGTTATGATTCACCGTATTTCCCAACGCAATTTTCCCCATGCTCCCCGAGCAACAGCAACAACTCATTTCCCTGATCCAGGCTTCAGTCGCGCGCCTTGTTCCTGACGCGCAGCCGAACGTTCAGCTCGAGCGCCCCAAAGTCGCCGCGCATGGCGATGTCGCCACCAATGTCGCCATGCAGCTGGCCAAGCCGGCCAAGCGCAATCCGCGCGAACTGGCCCAGGCGCTGGTCGACGTTCTCATGGCCGAGCCCGCTTCGCGCGCGTTGGTCGAGGCTGCCGAGATCGCCGGCCCCGGCTTCATCAATCTGCGCCTGACGGTCTCTGCCCGCCAGGCCGTGATCGCCGCCGTGGCCGCGCAGGGCGAGGCCTATGGTCGTGCCCAGGCCACGGGCGAGAAGGTGCTGGTCGAATTCGTCTCGGCCAACCCCACCGGTCCCCTGCACGTGGGCCATGCACGCCAGGCAGCCCTGGGCGACGCCATCTGCCGCCTGTACGAAGCCCGCGGCTGGAGCGTGACCCGCGAGTTCTACTACAACGACGCGGGCAACCAGATCCACAATCTGGCCGTGAGCGTGCAGGCGCGCGCGCGCGGCATCGGCGTGGACGCGCCCGAATGGCCGGCCGACGGCTACAAGGGCGACTACATTGCCGACGTCGCCAACGACTACCTCGCGCGCAAGTCGGTGCAGGCGGCCGATGGCCAGGCCATCCTGGCCAGCGGCGATCTCGACGATTTCGAGGACATCCGCCGGTTCGCCGTGGCCTATCTGCGCCGCGAGCAGGACCTGGACCTGCAGGCCTTCGGCCTGAGCTTCGACAACTTCTATCTCGAGAGTGCGCTCTATACATCGGGCCGCGTCGAGGAAACGGTCAAGACGCTCATCGCCAAGGGGCACACCTATGAGCAGGACGGCGCGCTGTGGCTGCGCACCACCGAGCTGGGCACCGGCGACGACAAAGACCGCGTGATGCGCAAGAGCGAAGGCGGCTACACCTATTTCGTACCCGACGTCGCCTATCACAAGGCCAAGTGGGAGCGGGGCTTTCACCACGCGGTCAACATCCAGGGCAGCGACCACCACGGCACCGTGGCGCGGGTGCGCGCCGGACTGCAAGGCCTGGAAGAAGGCATACCCAAGGACTTTCCCGCCTACGTGCTGCACAAGATGGTCAAGGTGATGCGCAACGGCGAGGAGGTCAAGATTTCCAAGCGCGCTGGCAGCTACGTCACCATGCGCGACCTGATCGACGATGTGGGCCGCGACGCCGTGCGCTACTTCCTCATGCAGCGCCGCGCCGATACCGAGTTCGTGTTCGACATCGACCTGGCCCTGTCCAAGAGCAACGAGAATCCGGTCTACTACATCCAGTACGCCCATGCGCGCATCTGCACCATGATCGCCAATTCGGGCGCGCCGGCGGCCGACATCGCCGCGGCCGACGCGGCGCTGCTCACCGCGCCCAGCGAATTCGCGCTGATGCAGCGCCTGGCCGAATTCCCGGCCATGGTGGCGCTGGCCGCACAGGAGCTTGCGCCACACCACGTGGCCTTCTGGCTGAACGACTGCGCGGCGGATCTGCACACCTGGTACTCCGCCTGCCGCGTACTGGTCGAGGACACGGCTTTGAAGCTTGCCCGCCTGCGCCTGGCTGACACCACGCGCCAGGTTCTGGCCAATGGTCTGGCATTGCTGGGCGTATCGGCGCCGCAGAGCATGTAATTCGCAGCCGCCCGTCAACGGATCCCTTTCAAACTATGGCCTCGCAACGCAAAGCTTCCAGCGCTTCGGTCGGCAGCACGATGTACGGTGTGCTTGCCGGTCTGCTGATCGGGCTGGCCATCGCGGCGGGCGTCGCTTTCTACGTGACGCGCGCGCCCATGCCTTTCGTCGACCGGGCTTCGCGGCAGCACGAGCCGGGCAAGATGCCCGACCTGAGCCAGGTCAATCCCAATCAAGGACTCTCCGGCGGCACGGTCACGGTGCCGCCCGTTCCCGTGCCCAGCGACGAGGAGGACGCGGCAAACAAGAAAACGGACGACCTGGGCGCGCTGATTGCCTCCCTTCCGCCTTCCGACAGCAAGCCGTCATCCACCCCGGCCGCGCCTGCGCCGGTGGTCTCGGCGCCCGTTCCGATTCCTGCCCCTGCCCCTTCCGTGCAGGCCAAGCCGGCCGCGGCGAGTCCGGCGCCGATCGTGTCCCTGCCGCCGGCTGCGGCGTCCAAAAACTCGCCTGCTCCGGCCGCTTCCGGCGAGGCCTATTTCCTGCAGGCCGGCGCCTACAGGCAATCGGCCGATGCGGAGTCGGTGCGAGCCCGCATTCTGCTTCTAGGCCTGAAGGCCGCGGTGCAGCGCGCGCAGGTCGGCGGCACGCAGTGGTACCGGGTGCGCGTGGGTCCCTACGGCAGGCTCGACGACATGAACCGCGCTCGCGTCACGCTGTCCGACAACAAAATCCAATCGACGGTCGTGCGCCAGTAGTCCCCGCCGATTGAACTTCCGGGCCCATGTCCCGGTCCCATCTTCGGGCTCGCCAACCCCACTTTTTCAGGAAGACCCCACATCATGTCCCGTATGCAGGCCAGTTCCCTTACCCGGCGCGCTTTCGTTGCCGCCACGATCGCCCTCGCGGGCCTGGGCTTCGCTTCGACCAGCCGGGCGCAGGCCGCTCAGCAGGCCTATCAGGTCGTTTCTCCCGCCCAGCCTTCCGACACCCCGGGCAAGATCGAGGTGCTCGAGTTCTTTGCCTATAACTGTCCGCACTGCTTCCACATGGAACCCATGGTGCTGGACTGGATCAAGACCGAACCCAAGGATGTCGTTTTCAAGCAGATCCCGGTGGCGTGGAATGCGAGCATGAAGCCCATGCAGCAGCTTTACTACACGCTCAAGGCCATGAATCGGCTGGATCTGAGCCCCAAGGTGTTCGATGCCATCCACGTCCAGCACATCCCCTTGTTCACCAAGGGCCCCATGGTCGACTGGGCCGTCAAACAGGGATTGGATAAGGACAAGTTCGTGGCCGTATTCGATTCCTTCGCCGTGCAGAACGATGTGAAGCGGGCTGACGAGCTGACCCAGATCTACAATGTCGATGGAACTCCGTCCTATGCCGTGGGCGGCAAGTACCTGACCTCGCCCGTGCTGGCGGGCAACAGCTATGAAGGCGCCCTGCAGGAAGTCGACAAGCTGATTCCGATGGCGCGCGGCAGCAAGTAATTTATTGAAGTCGCGCAGGCATAAGGCCGCATGGGGTTTTGTTCCATGCGGCTTTTTCTTTTGTTTCGTCTTTGCGCTTTGCCCTGCCGGACGCCGGACTGCAAAGGGTGGATTGGTCAGGCTTTTTTCGCGGTTTCCAGTGCCTGCGTCAGGTCCGCGATCACGTCGCGCGGGTCTTCCAGGCCGATGTGCAGGCGTACCAGCGCCAGGTCCCCTTCGGTCCAGTAGGCGTGCCGCGCCAGTTCGCCCGGCGTCACCAGTTGAACCAGGCTTTCGAATCCGCCCCAGGAAAAACCGATGCCGAACAGCGTGAGCGATTCCACGAAGCGCCGCGCCTGCGCGGGCGTGAACTTGAGCGAGACCGCCAGCATGCCGTTGGTGCCGCTGCAGTCGCGCAGCCACAAGGCGTGGCCCGGGTCCTGCGGCCACGCGGGGTTGTAGAGGCGCGAGACTTCGGGCCGCGCGGCCAGGAAGTCGCAGACGGTCATGGCGTGCCTGGCATGCTGGTCCATGCGCACGGGCATGGTGCGAACCCCGCGTAGGGCGAGCCAGACATCATCGGCGCTGATCGAGTTGCCGACGGCGTATTGCGTGCGGGCGATGCGCTGGAAGATCGCGGAGTCGCGGGCCACTACCGCGCCCAGCATCACGTCGGAATGGCCGGCGATGTACTTGGTGCCTGCGATCACCGAGACGTGCGCGCCCAGCTGCAGCGGTCGGTAGATGTAGCCCGAACCCCAGGTATTGTCGGTGGCCAGTACCAGGCCGCGCCGGGCGGCCAGTTCGGCCAGCGCCGGTATGTCCATCATCTGGAAAAGCAGCGAACCGGGCGTCTCCACATACAGCAGCCGCGTATTGGGCCGGATCAGCTTTTCGATTTCGCCGGGCGCGGCATCGCTGGGAAAGAGGGTGATCTCCACGCCCATGCGCTTGAGCAAGGCGTTGTTCAATTCATGGACCGGTCCGTACACGCAATCGGCCACCAGCGCGTGCTCGCCCGCCGACAACAGCCCCAGGAAGAGCATGGCGATGGAGGCCAGGCCCGAGGGCTGCAGGGCGCAGTATTCGCCGTCTTCCAGCTCCTTGAAGATGTTTTCCAGCGCGATGTGCGTGTCCATGCCGTAGATGCCGTAGCTGGCCGGACGGCCGCCTTCGGCGCGGTGGCGCTGGGCCTGCTCCAGCTTGGCGATGTCGCGAAAGCGCACGGTGCTGGCGCGCATCGGCGGCAGGTTGACCGGCGCGACGCCGGTCTCGGGGTTGAAGGGGGCGGCGCCGGCGTGGGCCAGGAAGGTGGCTATCTGTCTGGAAGAGTCGGACATGGCTTTTATGCGTCGATCCAGCTCACGGCTTCTGACGTGGGCGCACGACGGGTTCGGTATTGGTTCACGGGATGGTCGCTGTCTTCGTAGCCGAAGGAAATGCCGCAGACCACAAGTTGATTATCGGCCAGGCCGAGCTCGCGGCGCAGCACGTCCGGGTATTGTGCGATTGCGGCTTGAGCGATGCAGGCAACGCCGTTGGCGCGCGCGGCCAGCATGAAGGTGGACACGTAGCCGCCGCAATCGATGGCGCCGTACGCGCCGAGCTCGGCAGGGCTGGTGACGACGGCCAGGTGCGGCGCATCGAACAGCACGAAATTGCGCGCCGCCTGGCGCTCGTAGGCTTTGTGGTCGCCGCGCGCGATGCCCAGCGCTTCGTAGAGCTGGTAGCCCGATTCGCGGCGCCGCTCGAGGTAGACGCCTTCGTAGGCGCTGGGGTCGCCGAAGTCGCGTTTGCCCTGCGCGTCCTGCGCATGACGGGCCGCGAGCGCGGCACGCACGCGCTCCATGCCCGCGCCCGACGCGATGGCCAGCTGCCAGGGCTGGCAGTTGCACCACGAGGCCGTGCGCTGTGCCAGTTCGAGTATGCGCTCGATGGTTTCGCGCGGCACGGGCTCGGGGCGAAAGGCGCGGCAGCTGTAGCGCTCGCGCAGCCACTTCTCCAGCTGCGCGTCGCCGCGGTCGGCGGGCGTCTGCATGATGCGGGGCCTCAGGCCGCCGTGAAACGGATGATGCCGTCTTCGCCGAGATGCCGCCGCAGCTTGCCCGCGTAATAAAGCGCATGCAGGTGCGCAAGCGCCTCGCCCATGGCGAAGGTCAGCTGGTGCAAATCGAGCGCGCGCTTGAACAGCACGGGCACGATATCGGTCGTCGATTTGGGGCCTTCCTTGCAGGCGGCCTGCACTTCGGCCAGCCGCTCGGCATGGTGGTCCTGCTGCTGCCGGACGCGCTCGTGCAGCCCGGTGAAAGGCCGGCCGTGCGAGGGCAGCACGAGCGTGTCTTCGGGCAGATCGGCGTAGGCCTCGAGCGATTTCAGGTAGAGCGGCAGCGGGTTGGCGTCGGGCTCGTGATCGAACACGCTGATGTTGGTCGATATGCGCGGCAGCACCATGTCGCCCGAGATCAGCAGATTGAGATCGGCGCAGAACAACGATACGTGCTCGGGCGCATGCCCGTAGCCGGTGATCACGCGCCAGTCATGCCTGCCGATGTGCACCGTATCGCCGTGCATCAGGCGCGTGAAGCGCGGCGGAACGGAAGGCACCAGGCCCAGGTAGTAGTTGGAACGCTCGCGAATCTTGGCCTGCGATTCAGGGTCGACCAGGCCGTGGCGGGCGAAATGCGCCACCGCGCCCTCCCCGCCGGCGCCCGAGCCGCCGGCGCGCGACGACCAGAACGAGGCCGTCATGAAGTCGGTCATGCTGATCCATAAAGGCGCTTGCCAGCGTTGGCACAGCCAGTCGGCCAGCCCGATATGGTCGGGGTGCATATGGGTGACCAGCACGCGCAGCACCGGCAGGCCGTCAAGCGATGTCTCGAACACGCGCTCCCACAAGGCCTTGGTGTCCTCGCGCGCCACGCCGCAGTCGACGATGGTCCAGCCTTGGCGGCCATCGATCTCGTCGCGCAGCAGCCAGAGGTTGATATGGTTCAAGGCAAAGGGCAGGGGCATCTGCACCCAGGCCACGCCGTCGGCGATCGGGCAGGTCAGGCCAGGCTCGGGCTGGACATCGCCCAAGGGGTAGTGCAGCTTCTGTTCGTTGGGGTTCATAAGGTGTCTCGCTTTGTCGTTGTTCTTTCAAGCATACGACAAACGCGGATGCCGTTTGGCGTGGGGAGAAGTCGGGGCGCGCCCTGCCGTACTAGACGGCGGCGGCTACGCGGCGCAAGGCAGGCGCTGGCGCGCCAGATCGACGAGAAGGCGCCACCTGTCGTGGGTCCTAGATGGTTCGACCTCGACAATCGCGCAGCGGTTCGTAAAGCATGGGATGAAGGGCGCCGCTTGCGCGGCTGGGTGGCGAGCACCGACCATTTCTTTTTCGTCGGAAGCGCAGAAGGGCTGCAATCTGCTCGACTTTGTGCTCGAGCATCCGGATGCCGAAAAGATAGGGGCTCTTTATCGGACTTTGAACATTGCTGGCGCGCCCGCGGTGATTCAAGGCTCGGCGTTTAAATACACGGCCAAAATCCAGACACCCGAAGGCATTAAGGTGCTTTTCTAGACAATCTTGCCGAGTGGCACAGATTTCGTTTGACGCAAAAAGGCCAGCCTACAAAAGGCTGGCCTGTTGCTTGAGCTCCTAGCGAACCGCGAGCGGCCAGATCGGAATCAGGCGCGCTCGACCGCCAGCGCTACGCCCATGCCGCCGCCGATGCATAGCGAGGCCAGGCCCTTCTTCGAGCCGCGGCGGTTCATCTCGTGCAGCAAGGTCACAAGGATGCGGCAGCCCGACGCCCCGATCGGATGGCCGATGGCGATGGCCCCGCCGTTGACGTTGATCTTGCTCGTGTCCCAGTCCATTTCCTTGTTGACGGCGCAGGCCTGCGCGGCAAAGGCCTCGTTGATTTCCATCAGGTCCAGATCCTGCGCGTTCCATCCGGCCTTCTTCAGGCACAGTTGCGAGGCGGGTACCGGACCCATGCCCATGATGGACGGGTCCAGCCCGGCGCTGGCGTAGGCGCGGATCACGGCCAGCGGTTGCAGGCCCAGGCTGGCGGCGCGCTTGGCCGACATCACCATCACCGCGGCAGCGCCGTCGTTGATGCCCGACGCATTGCCGGCGGTCACCGAGCCGGCCTTGTCGAAGGCGGGACGCAGGCCCGCCAGCACGTCGGCGCTGGTCTTGCGGTTCACGAACTCGTCGACCTCGAAGACGAGGGGATCGCCCTTTCTTTGCGCGATGCTGAACGGCAGGATCTCATCCTTGAACTTGCCCGCATCCTGGGCCGCTGCGGCCTTCTGCTGGGAGGCCAGCGCCAGCGCGTCCTGCATCTCGCGGGTGATGCCGTACTTCTTGGCCACGTTTTCGGCCGTGATGCCCATGTGGTACTGGTTGTAGACATCCCACAGGCCGTCGACGATCATCGAATCGATCATCTTCCAGTCGCCCATGCGCTGGCCGTCGCGCGAACCCAGCAGCACGTGCGGCGCGGCGCTCATGTTTTCCTGTCCGCCGGCGATGATGATCTCGGCGTCGCCGCATTTGATCGCCTGCGCGGCCAGCATCACGGCCTTCAGGCCCGAGCCGCAGACCTTGTTGATGGTCATGCCCGGCACGCTTTGCGGCAAGCCGGACTTGATGACGGCCTGACGCGCCGGATTTTGGCCCACGCCGGCCGTCAGCACCTGGCCCAGGATGACTTCGGAAATGGCGTCGCCGGCCACCCCCGTCTTGGCCAGCAGGCCTTTCACCACATGCGCGCCCAGTTCCGCCGCCGGCGTTTTGGCGAGCGTGCCGCCGAATTTGCCAACCGCCGTTCGTTGCGCCGCCACGATCACGATATCGTCGGACATGAGATTCTCCTTCATTCTGAGCGGATTGATTTTCTGGTCAATGTACGGTGCGCGCCGCCAAAAGCCAGCCACAGGCTGGCTAGTCTGGTGACGCCGCCAGTTGCATAGCAACGATACCACCGCGCAAGCCGACACAAACCGTCCGTCCGGTGCGCGACTCGGCGGTTCGGGCGGCAAGCCGGAGCGATGTCGCTGTTACATGCCATGTCTGCGGTAATCGCCTTGTCCACCCGGAAAAGCCGGCGGATGGATGCACAGGCGCGTCAGGCGCGATATCCTCGCCGTCGTCCTCCAAGCCTTAATGAACCCTTGAAATGCAAGCAGCATCCGGCTCCCGAAACAATGCTCGCAGCAAGTCGATCATCGCGCGGTGCGGCGCAGGCCGGATCGCGCTGCTGGCGCTGATCGCGGCGCTGGCGATCGGCTTCGTCCAGGCCGATGGCTTGCATTACCTATCCATCGATTACCTGAAGGCGCAACAGGCCGCCTTCGCGCATGAACGCGATTTGCATCCCGTGGCGACCTCGCTGGTTTTTTGCGCCGTCTATGTCATCGTGACGGCACTATCCATTCCCGGAGCGACGGTGCTGACGCTCGCAGCGGGTGCCTTGTTCGGCGCAGTGTGGGGCACCGGCCTGGTCTCGTTCGCGTCCACGCTCGGCGCGGCACTGGCTTTCGGCATGTCGCGCTATCTGCTGCGCGTGTTCGTCCACGCCCGCTTCCCGGACCGGGTGCGCGCGATCAATACCGGCATCGAACGCGAAGGATGGATGTACTTGCTGTCCTTGCGCCTGATTCCGGTCATTCCATCCTGGCTGATCAATTTGCTGATGGGGGTGACCTCCATCAGGCTGTCGACCTTCTGGTGGGCAAGCCAGATGGGCACGCTGCCGGCCACGGCCCTCTATGTCGGCGTCGGCACCCGACTCGCCAGCGTGACGTCCCTGGGCGATGCCGTATCTCCGGCCGTTCTGGCCGCCTTGCTCGCGTTGGCGGTGCTGCCTTATGCGGCCAGGAGGGTGCTGGGTCTGCTGCGCCGACGTCGCGGTTAGACGACAGCCCGCCCGGTCACAGCGCGCCTGTTTCCGCGTGCCAGATTTGCGTCAATCCGGCGATGACATGCGCTCGTACGCGAGACCGGACGGAGCCGCCCCGCTCGGGTGGTTGAGAAATCTACTGATGCGCAGCGTGGAAAAGAATCGCGGCCAGCCGCTGGCAACAATGATCTGGCGCGCTGCGCCATGCCCGGCTACCCGGACCCTGTCCGGAGGCGCGGGACGGATCGATGCGGATCTTAGGCACCAGGCTCGTTACCATGGCCACGTGGTAGCGATGCCGCGCCGCGCCTACCGGCGCTGATGGGAGCGTTTGTATCGCTGCGCGGCCGCGGCCAGTTCCTTGCTGGACAAGACATAGTCCGAGCAATTCAAGAGCCGGGAGACAGCAAGGTCCAGAAATGCACGAACTCGCTTGGGCTGGGCTGCTCGGCTGCCGTAGTAGATATGCACTCCGATAGGGTCGCTCCTATGCGGGAGCAGCACGGGAACCAGGCGCGCGGCCCGGATGTGTTCCGCGATCGAAAAGCTGGCCAGTTGGCCTATCGCTTGTCCCGACAGCACCGCCTGTACCTCCAGCTCGGTGTCATTGGTCGAGATCGCCGGAGACATCTGCCGATGTTCGATTTCGCCATTTACGGTGAGGTACCACGGCGTGATCTTGCCGGATGCCGGATGCCGGAAAACGCTGCAGCGGTGCGCTGACAACTCGTCCAGCGAGGCCGGCACACCGTGCGTGGCCAGATAGGCCGGCGCGGCACACAGGATCAACTGGACTGGGAACAGTCGTCGGCCTATCACGCCTTCATCCGGCGAGGTGCCGATCCGAAATCCGATGTCTGCCCGATCCAGCACCCAGTTTCCCAGGCCGTCATCGAGCTGGACGTCGGGTTGGATACCCGGATGCTTCCGACAGAATTCATCGAGCAGCGGCATCAGAATGGGGGCAAAAGACGACTTGGGGCCCACGATGCGAAGCGGTCCGGCAATCTCGTCCTTGCCTTCGCGGGCCAGCGCCAGCGCCCGATCCAGCGCCGCCAGGGCCGGTTGCGTGTTCTCGAGGAAATGCTGGCCCTCTTCGGTCAGCGCCAAGCTGCGTGTTGTGCGATGCAATAAGCGCACGCCAAGGTGCTGCTCCAACTGGGCGATCGTCTGGCTGGCCGCCTGAGGGGTTACGCCCTGCGCCAATGCAGCCTGCCGGATACTGCCCAGTTCGACAGCCTTGGAGAACGTGGCAATTGCTCTGACGTGATTGAAAGACATGGCGGGCCTATGACGGAAATGCCGATCCGAAGTTATTGCATTATCAATTTCAAATTGAAAGTGATGCAAGCTGAAATGGACTACCGGATTGAGATGGCAGCGCTTAAAGTTGGGTGCAATACACACATCACCCCATGTCCCCTGAGCCCATTGCGTCCGCTCAGCCTGGGCATTGTCATCACGCCGCTCGCCAACGATGAACTCACCGGATCACGCGGCGCGGGTTGCCGCCGCATGATCGAACGGACGCCTGTCGGCCGGGCCGACAGGCGTCCGATGACGTGGGAAATATCGGCGCGCTGCTCGTGGGGCCGGATGCAGGATTCATCACCGGCAGTGATTTCCTCATGGATGGCGGTGTGACCGCATCCTATTGGTTTGGCGACCTGGCCCCGCAATAAGCCGATCAGACTCAAAGGAGAAACCAGTATGAAAGCTACAGTTCTTTATGGTGCACGGGATGTTCGCTTCGAAGAGGTCTCCGAGCCGACAATCATCAAGCCGACCGATGCTGTTATCAGGCTGTCGGCCACGTGTATCTGCGGTTCGGACTTGTGGCCCTATCGCGGCCTGAACGACGTCAATGAACCGAGAAACATGGGACATGAATATTGCGGCGTCGTGGTCGAAGTGGGCAGCGCGGTTACCTCGATCAAGCCGGGCCAGTTCGTCGTCGGTTCGTTCTGCTTGTCCGACAACACCTGTCCGCATTGCCGCTTTGGCTTCCAATCTTCCTGCGAGCAACGCGAATTCATGACCGGAGCGCAGGCGCCGCTGGCACGCGTGCCGTTGGCAGACGGCACGCTCGTGGCATTGGCTGAGCATCCCTGCGATGACTTGGTCCCGAGCTTGCTGGCGGCTTCCGACGTGCTCGGCACAGGCTGGTATGCCGCCAACGCGGCACGGGTCGAGCCAGGGTGTACCGCTGTGGTGGTCGGTGACGGCGCGGTGGGACTGATGGGTGTGCTCTCGGCCAAGCAGATGGGAGCCGGGCGCATCATCGCCATGAGCCGTCACAAGACCCGTCAGGATCTCGCCCTGGAGTATGGTGCGACCCATATCATCTCCGAACGTGGCGATGCGGGCGTGGCCCGGGTCAAGGAACTGACCCAGGGTATCGGCGCGGACGCGGTGCTCGAGTGCGTAGGCACGAAGGAGTCCATGCAGCAGGCCCTCAGCATCGCGCGTCCAGGTAGCATGATCGGTTACGTCGGCGTGCCCCATGGCGTCCAGCTCGAAGGGCAGTCGCTGTTTTTCTCCCAGGTCGGCATGCTCGGCGGTCCTGCTCCGGTGCGCCGCTTCCTGCCCAAGTTGATCGATATGATCCTCGAGCGCAAGATCAACCCCGGCAAGGTGTTCGATCTGGCCTTGCCGATCGCCGATGTCGCCGAAGGCTATCGGGCGATGGACGAGCGCCGCGCGATCAAGGTGCTGCTGCGGCCCTGAACGAAATGAGCGCTTGGGCCGGCATGTCAGACAAGCATAAGCAAGTTGTGGCGGGCTGCCGCTGCTGAGGTACTCGCGCGCAGCTGCGCTTGGTGCTAACCGGCCCTACCCCCTCCCTGTCAATAGGCGATCGACCGTCCTATCACGCTCCCAGCCTCCAGATACTGGTCCGTGATGTCAAAATGATGGCAGCCCGGCACCACCTGCACGCTGGGCGCCAGGCCGGCCTGGCGCAGGGTATGGGCGTAGCGCGTGGTCATGTCCACCCAATACGGCGGCTCGAGCGCGCCCACGAACAGGGCAATGGGGCCGGCCAGGGTGGGAACGCGGGCTTGCAGGTTGTTGCGGGCGGCGATTTCTCTGGTGAGATGCAGGTCTTTGTTCACGCTGGTGTGCATGGCGGGTTCGGGGTCGAAGACGCCGCTGATCAGGGTGGTGCTGGCTAGGGCCTTGGGAATGCCGGGTACGCCGCTCCAGTCATGGGAAAGCACGGCGGCGGCCAGGTGCGCGCCGGCCGAGTGGCCCGAAAGGCTGATGCGCGCGGGATCGCCGCCGTATTGCCGGATGTTCTGGCAGGTCCAGGCGAAGGCGGCCAGGGCGGAGTCGACCACGCCGTCCAGGGTGGTGCCCGGGCATAGCTCGTAGTTCGCAAGCACGGTGGTAATGCCGCGCGCGCAGAGCGCCTGGGCGATGAAGGCGTAGTCGCTTTTGTCCAGTGCGCGCCAATAGCCGCCGTGGATGAACAAGTGCACGGGGGCGGGCGTATTGCCCGGGTTCTTCGGGGTATAGATATCCACGCGGCGCAGCGGGTGATCGCCGTAGGGCAGGTCGCGCCGGCAGACCAGCGCGGCTTGTGCCGCCCGGTTGTGCGGCGCCATGCGGTCAAAGTAGTCGGTGGCGTTGGGCACGGACGCCCTGGGATTGAATTGGCGCTCGATTTCCTCGGGGGCGAGCGTAGTCCAGTGCGGCAGGCAGGCAGATGGCATGGTTGTGAGGTCGAAGCGGTTTGTACGTTCGATTCTATCGTCCCGATCGAAGCCGCGATCCGGGAAACAGCGCCGATGCCTTAGCCCGGGCGCGGCCGGTCCGCAGTCCGCAAGCACGGTCCCCGAGGGACATCGAGCTATCCCGGCTGCGCTGAAGATCCGCCGTAGATGTTGCTCAATAGCGCGCGCTTGGCTAAACATGTCGTGCTTGCCGCAGAAGCGCTTTTGTTTGTCGATCAACAACTGTGTTGAGCGACAAACAAAAACGCTTGTGGCTTCCCTCTGGGACGTCTGAATTCGGGATGATCTGGCGCAAACCGACGTAGTCTTTCTGCCGTGGTTATTCAGCTTGGCTGACCTTGGTGGATAGAGGGAAGTGACGTGCGTCCTGCCCCATCTCTACCTTGTAGATGCGCCCCCATCTGCCGACGAGCAATTTGTTCGGCTGTTACCGGGCGATCGGGGCGGCGGCGTGCTTACCCATGGCTTAATGTGCTAACATTGTTAGTACAAGACTTACTTTGGGCAAACAAGATGCCTGCACAAACCCGTTCTTCTCCTGCTGCCGCCCTGAAATCTTCTCGCCTTGGTTTGCGTACCACGCCAGAACAGGAAGCCGTATTACGGCGCGCTGCGGATGTCGCGCATAAATCCTTGACCGAGTTCATTCTGGACGCTGCGACCCGGGCCGCGGAGCAAACCCTGCTCGACCAGCGGCTGTTCATGGTGTCTGGCTCCCAGTATCAAGCCTTGCTGGAATTGCTTGACCGTCCGGAAGAGCACAACCCGGGGTTGGCTGACCTCTTCGCCAGGAAAGCCCCCTGGGAGGCTCGATGAGCCTGTCGGCACCCGCAGCGCTCGAAGTCCACCATCATCTTGAAGGGTTCGATTGCGGTAAACCGGCGTTGACCGATTGGCTGTTGCGTCATGCCCGGCAGGCCCAGGGCAGTGGTTCCGCCAGAACCTTTGTCGTTTGCGATGATCAGCGCGTGGCGGGGTATTTCAGCCTGACGGTCGGTCAGGTCGACACAAGCGAAGTCCCGGAGAGAGTCCGGCGTGGCATGGGTCAATACCCCATCCCTGTTGTGCTGCTAGCCCGCCTGGCTGTTGATACCGACTACCAAGGAAAAGGTGCTGGGGTGGGCATGTTGAAAAAGGCCGTCCAGCGCACCCTGCTCATTTCGGAACAGGCTGGGATACGCGCTTTGCTGACCCACCCCATTGATGAACAAGCGAAGGCGTTCTATCGAAAATTCGGGTTTGAACCCGCGCCGGAGCAAGAAGATCAGCTGATATTGCTTCTGAAGGATGCTCGACAGTACGTCCGGATTGCGTGAATTTGTCGGTTAGCCTTGGTGTCATGTGAGTGATGCCCTCAAAACCGACACATAGCGGCATTTCAAAGCCGACATCAGAAGCGCCATCTTTGCCGCAGAAGCCCTTTTGTTTGTCGATCAACAACTGTGTTGAGCGACAAACAATATCGCTTGTGGCTTCCCTCTGGGACGCCTGGTTTCGGGATGGCTAGGCGACAAAGGTAGCGCGATCGCTGTTACACGTGGGCATTGACGATCGACAAACAATACCGCTTCTGAATCGCGACAAATAAAACGCTTCTAGCTTTGGAAGGCCGTCGACCGAGGATCGGTCCGGCCGCTCGGCTTCGTTTACTTCGAGGTCAGACGAGTCAATCTCCTCGGACTGGCCCTGGTCGATAGCGATATTTCCCCAGATGTATATGTCGTATCGGCCCTGCCGACAGTTCTCTCTCGACCTATTGCTGCTGTTGCCGTCTCGATGCTCATCAGATGTGATTACCCGCCGAAGGAACCCAGTCGAGCGACTAAATCGAGCGAAAGTTGCGGATTTCCAGCTGACGTATGCGTGCCATGCTCCTCCTCAGATTCATGCCGCTTTCGTACAGTATCCAACCTTTTGTCGTAGCCGAAATATTGCGAGAGCCGGCGAAGGTAAGGTGCTGCCCACAGGCGGTGCGAATCGCGAACATGTGTTAAAGCCCGCGACCAATGATCACCTTTGAGTGACCGTTGGCGCCGGTTGCTGTCCAAAGCGGCCGGCGGCAACCGACCCGCTTCTGCCGGTTTGCGGCCAAAAACCTCATATATGAAGATTCTTAAAACATAGCCGATAGGTATAGCTGATATAGGAGATATACGCTTCCCGAAGACCGATCTACGAAACAAACTAGGGCATGACTATCGAAAAACACCCTTCTGAGATGTACGCGCGCCCTCACTGCAAACTGATCTCATACCGCCCGAGGCGTGCGTGTGAAGATGTCCAAATTGAGTACCTTGATCAAGGCAAAGGCCCCATCATCTGCATTCTGCCATCGCTCGCGCGCTCGGGGCGCGACTATGACGCTGTAGCAATCCATCTTGTCACTGCTGGTTTCCGTGTGCTTCGGCCTGAACCGCGGGGTATTGGCGGTAGCCGAGGCCCGATGGAAAGGTTGGATCTGCACGATTTCGCTAGTGATGTTGCGGCAGTTCTCGACCGCGAAGCGACCGGCCCGGTTTTGATAGTTGGGCACGCATGGGGGAGCCAACCGGCCCGCGCGTTAGCGGCCGACCGTCCAGACCTGGTCCGCGGCGTTGTCATGGCTGCCGCTTCGGCTGGAAAACTACCTCCGGACTCGACCGAAAAGCCCTACAGCCGGCTCCGAGATGCAATTGACGGAGCAGGTGATCTGTCTTTGCCAGAACCCCAGCGTCTAGAGTGCCTTCGCAGAGCCTTCTTTGGGCCGGGTCACGATCCCAGCGTATGGCTCGATGGATGGTTCCCAGCAGCACACGATGCGCAGGCCCATGCACGGGAATTCACCCCCATTGATGACTACTTTTCCGCCGGCGACAGCGTGCCGATTCTTGATCTTCAAGCGGAGCATGACGCCGTTGTCATACCCAATGTTATGAAACCGATGCTTGGTGATCGGGTCACCGTTGAAGTGATTCGAGACGCCGGACATGCCATGGCCCCGGAGCAACCCAAAGCCATGAGTGAGGCAATCGCGGCATTTGCATATCGCTTGTATTTATCTACGGACTCTACCGAGAGTGCAACGGATAGAGACTGAGCCCGCCAATCGTCCTCTGGGATGTTGTGTCGGCTATCTCGCGTGGTCACGATTAGCTTCGGGGCCGGACGCGAGAAATTTATGACAATGAAAAGCAAGGAGACAATCAATGCACTACATCAAGCAGTTCATCATTAGCGAATTCTCCCGGAAACTCGCATCTGCGGCCTTGCAGTTGCACGCCAGTTCTTGCCTGCACGCATCGAACTGCCAGGAGTTCGCATGAATACGAAAAAAACATCCAAGATCTCAGCCATCGTCCGAGTTGCCAGCGGCAACTTCATGGAGATGTTCGACTTCTTCCTTTATGGCTTTTATGCACACTACATCTCCAACGCCTTTTTCCCGACTGAGAGTCAATACGCCTCGCTTTTGTTGACCTTTGGTACGTTTGGCGCCGGCTTCTTGATGCGCCCGATCGGAGCTATTGTTCTTGGAGGCTATACCGATCGAGCCGGTCGTCGAAAAGGTCTGACTTTGACCCTGGCGATCATGGCAATTGGAACAGCGACGATTGCCTTTGTACCGAGTTACGCAGCTATCGGTGTTACAGCGCCGATCATTGTGTTCTTGGGCCGTCTCCTGCAGGGGTTCTCGGCAGGCGCGGAACTGGGCGGCGTTTCCGTGTATTTATACGAAATTGCCCCCCCTCATCAAAAGGGTTTTTACGTGGGCTGGCAGTCGTCCAGTCTGCAGGTTGCGACGATGGTCGCCGCCGGCCTTGGTTATCTAATGAACACGCTCGTCGCACCCGAGGTTCTTCATGCTTGGGCCTGGCGCATCCCCTTTTTCATCGGCTGCCTGATCGTGCCCCTGCTTTTCGTTCTGCGGCGATCGCTTGAGGAAACCGAAGCATTCCTGAGTCGCAAGCATCATCCGCGGCTTCCGGAAGTTCTTGCTTCGCTCAGGTCAAACTATCTACTGATCATTCACGGCATGATGCTCGTGATAATGACCACCGTTACCTTCTACCTCGTAGCTGTTTACACGCCAACATTCGGTAAAACAGTTCTGAAACTGAGCACGAAAGATAGCCTGATTACCACCTTCTGTGTCGGCTTGTTGAGTTTCTTCTGCGTTCCATTGATGGGTGCTGTATCAGACCGAATCGGCCGACGTCCCGTGCTCTACATCGCCACGACTCTAGGAATAGTCACCGCATATCCAGCGCTGGCCTGGCTTTCCTCGAACGTGAGCTTCGCTAACCTGATGATCGTAGAACTCTGGTTTGCGCTACTCTACGCAGCCTATAACAGCGCAGCAATGGTGGCGCTCACTGACATCATGCCAGCGCATGTGCGGACAGTTGGCTTCTCTTTCGCATTCAGCCTTGCGGTCGCAATTTTTGGCGGGTTTACGCCGCTGGTGTCGACTTGGCTCATCCACGCCACGGGTGACAAGGCTGCCCCAGGGCTTTGGATGGCCCTAGCTGCATTGTGCGGCCTCGTTGCTACCGCCATGCTTCGCGGCAGCGATGCCACTAGCCGCACCGCTGCGCCCGAGGGAGGACTTCGCAGCGCATTTCAGGCGAGCGTGCCTGCCGTACGTTGATCCTTACGCATTTACTGAGAGTATCCCGAGCGCGTTCTAAGCGCGCTTGTAATACCGAGGCCCACGAAAATCCAGCTCGCGCAGCAATTGCGCTGTCTCTCGCATAAGGCGTGTGGCTGGACGAGCAAGAGGCGTTGCGAGCATTAGAGCGTTCCAGACAGTCGGGGTGCATAGTGGAGCAAAAGGCAACGATGCCCCATCTTTGCTCATCGCCAGTGCACTCTCCGGCAGGACCGTGCAGCCTATGCCCTTGGCTACAAGTGCCAGAACAGTATTGACCGCGCCGACTTCGGCAAGAACTTGCAGCTCGATGTGGTGCGGCCTCAAGATGGCGTCAAGAAGACTGCGAATTGCGTTGGGCGCACTGGGCAGAATCATCTCGTAGGCAGTTAGGCTCGTTACCTCGACCCGTGCCGGCAACTTGCTACCGAAAGGAGCAACCAGCAGCAGCCGCTCCCGCATCAACTTCTGATATTCCAGTTGAGGAGAGACTAGTGGATCGAACAACAATGCCAGATCAAGCCGTCCGGCGATCAAGGATTCACGCAAAGGCACGCTCAATCCTTCCAGCACCGTGATTACCGCTCGTGGGAATCGCTCTCTAAACCTCTGAATAAGAGGAACGCTTAACCCTAGCGCTACTCTCGGCGGCATGCCCACGATGACGCGCCCACCAGGGCTTGCGTGTAATTCGCGTAGCTCATTTCGCGCCAATTTGGCCGTATCGAGCATGGAGCGCGCGTGAGTCGCCAAAGCGTTGCCCGCTTCCGTGGGTGTGACACCGCGTCCGGTTCTATTCAAAAGACGCTGCCCGAGGTCCGATTCCAACAGCGCGATCTGGCGGCTCAGACTCGGTTGCGCGAGATTTAGCACCGCGGCAGCACGACTGAAGCTGCCCGCGTCAATTACGCAGATGAAGTATTCAAGCTGACGCAAATCCATAGTTGTTAAGCATAACTGGTATGCCGGCTATGTCCTTACATGCAATTTGATCTGAAGCGAAACTTTTCCCCATGAACCTCACTCTTCCCATGGGCGCTTGTAATGCGCATTGCCATGTTTTCGGTCCACGCGAGCGATTTCCCTATGCGACCGAGGCTACTTTCATTCCGGCTAAAGACGCGCCGAAAGAGGCGCTATATGCGCTGAACGACGGGTTGGGCCTGCAGCGCTGCGTGGTCGTGCAATCGAGCTGTCATGGCTTCGATAATAGTGCGACCGAGGATGCAGTGGCTATGCGGCCGCAGAGTTACCGCGCAATTGCGCTGCTGCCAACCGACATAGCCGATACCGAGTTGAGACGGCTTGATGCTGTCGGCTTTCGGGGTGTGCGTTTCAACTACATGAGCCATCTCGGCCACCACACGCCGATCGACGACGTTATCGGCCTTGCCGCTCGCCTGGAGCCTATGGGCTGGCATCTGCAAATCCATGGTTCCCCGAGCCTGCTGACCGACCTGGCGCCGGCGCTGCGACGCTCGCCGGTACCGGTGGTAATTGACCATATCGGCCGTGTCGATGCCGCACAGGGTTTGCATCAACAAGATTTCCGCGCGTTGCTTGCGTTGATGCGTGATGACCGTTTCTGGGTAAAGGTCAGCGGTATGGATCGCATCACGCGAACCGGGCCGCCCTACGAGGACGCGCAACCCTTTGCAAAAACACTCATTGCTGAGTTTGGTGATCGGGTGGTGTGGGGCAACGACTGGCCGCACCCCAACCACGCGGGGCCGGTTCCAGATGAGCAACAACTGGTGAACCTTATCGCTCGCATTGCCACCAGCGAGGCGCAGCGCGAGCGGTTGCTCGTGGCCAATCCTCAGAAACTTTATCGGTTTGGAGACAACACATGACGCATAGATTTGAAAACAAAGTGGCCATTGTGACCGGCGCAGGATGTGTCGGAGAAGGCTGGGGGAACGGACGCGCCATCGCCGTAAGACTGGCTAAAGAAGGGGCAAAAATATTGGCGGTAGACCGCGATCCGGCACTATTGGAAGAGACACTTAATCTTGCCGGTGACGCACGAAGCTCAATCAAGACCTGGACTTGCGACGTAACGAGCGGTGCCAGTGTGGCAGCTATGTCAGCGGCGTGCATTGAGGCTTTTGGCACGATAGACATTCTCGTCAACAACGTGGGAGGCTCGGCCGCTGGCGGCCCTGTCGAACTGGCAGAGGAGGTTTGGGATTCGCAAGTCGACACAAATCTGAAAAGCGTTTTCTTGACCTGCAAGCACGTGCTCCCGACGATGCTGGCAAAACGCGCTGGCTCCATTGTCAACATAGCGTCCACTTCCGGCTTGCGATGGACTGGAAGCGCTCAGGTGGCTTATGCCGCAACGAAGGCTGGGGTCATTCACTTATCCCGCGTGGTTGCAGTCCAGCATGCGGCTCAGGGCGTGCGTGTCAATTGCGTGGTGCCGGGTCAGTTGCATACCCCGATGGTAGAGACCCGTTTGGCCAAGCAACGCTCAGGCGGAGACGTTGAGGCGCTGCTTTCTCAGCGTCAAAAGCGCATTCCCCTGGGCTTCATGGGTGACGGACGGGACACCGCCAGCGCCGCTCTTTTTCTCGCCAGCGACGAGGCTCGATTCATTACCGGGACGGAGTTGGTTGTGGATGGCGGAATGATCGCACGCTGCGACTGACTGAACCCCTTTCGTATGGACTCTAGGAGACAAAACATGAAAAAAAGTAGAAGCCTGATCGCCATTGCCACGTTGTGTCTGGCCTTCACCGGAGTAGCCATTGCGCAGCAATCCAAGCCCTTGCGCATTATCGTATCGTTCTCTCCGGGCGGCCCTGTTGATACTGTTGCACGAACCTTGGCACCACAGTTGGCTAAGGAAATGGGACGCGACGTCATTGTCGAGAATAGACCTGGTGCCAACGGCGCTATCGGTGCTGGCGAAGTCATGCGATCCGAGCCGGATGGCAATACGCTGTGGATTACCAGTGTGGGGGCGGCGGCGATTAATTCGTCGCTATACCCGAAGCTGACCTACAACATGCAGCGGGACTTCGCTCCAGTATCGCTGGTGGTCAACAATGTTGAGTTGCTGGTAGTGAATAAAAACAACCCGGCAAAAAATGCCATTGATTTTGTGGCGGAGGCAAGAAAGAGCAAAGAGCCCATGACCATGGCAACATCCGGCATTGGCAGCATTCCACATCTGGCAGTTGAGCAACTCATGGAAGCAACAGGTGTCAAGCTGCTTCCCGTTCCCTACAAGGGGGCGGCTCCTGCCATCACGGACTTGATGGGTGGCCAAGTGTCGGGCTTTTTTGGAGATGTCCCGGGATTGATTGGGTATGTGCGTGGAGGCGCTCTGAAGGCTCTCGGAATCGCTTCCAGCAAGCGCAGCCCGTTGCTTCCCAACGTAAAGACACTTGAAGAGCAAGGAATCAGGGGTGTCGACACCAACAACTGGTACGCGTTGTTTGCGCCCATAAAGACGCCACCAGATGTCGTGGCTGCGGTTAACAAGGCTGTACGCAATGCCCTTTCCGACCCCGCAGTGCGTGAAAAACTGCTTGCACTTGGCACCGATCCCGTATCCTCGACACCCAAGGAACTGGCTTTGCTGGTCAAGCACGACACGGAAAAATGGGCCAAGCTAATCCGAGCTAAAAATATCAGGGCTAATTGATGAGTATCTCGAAAATTCGCGTTCCTTTAGTGCAGCCTGGGACACGCCCGGAGTTGGCCGAAGTCGAAGATCGCATCATGCAAGAGCGTGGGCGCATCTCCCTGCTTTACCAGGTATTGCTCAATAGCGGGTCCATCGCGTCGGGCTGGGAACGAATGCTTACGGCCGTGCGCAATCAGACCAGTGTGCCTGCCGACCTGCGTGAGTTGATGATTCTTCGAGTGGCTGTGCTCAACGGCGCCAACTTCGAGTTCGAAGCTCACGTACCCCATGCCGAACGGGCAGGCATCACAAACGAAAAGATTGACGCGCTTCGAGTTGCATCTCCACCCGATGTATTTACATCTTCGGAGCAACTGGTCTTGGAACTGGCTGACACCATGACCCGGGAGATCGTGGTGCCAGACACATTAATGAGCCGGCTGCGCCAGCGGTTCGATCCCCAAGGAATTGTTGAGGTCGTTGCGACGGTTGCGGCATACAACATGGTGTCGCGCTTGCTGGTTGCGCTGAACGTCGAACACTGAACTGCATTTCGGCTACCAGCTGCTGTTAGCTCGCCAGGATAAATGGCGCGAACTGCTTTTTGCCATGATCTGCCAACAAAGCAGCGGTCGCTATGGCACGAGCCTACAGATGTGGCGCGATTGAGTGCGATCTGAGTTCTCATGGGATATTTTGCACGGCAGGTCGACTCGCGCTGAGCAATGTTCATGGCACGAAGTTGTTAATAACCAGAACACTGCTGCGGCCTGGTAGGTAGGATGCTCATCGCCTCCTTTGGTGCAAATTTCCCAGGGAACATGTATTTTGGAGTTGAAAAATGACGGTTCCTTGCATCATTACTGTTGCTATCACCGGCTCTTTACCTAGAAAGAATGACAATCCGGCAGTTCCGATAACAATCTCGGAGCAGATCGAATCGACTCACGAAGCCTTTGAAGCCGGCGCTACGCTCGTCCATCTGCATGTACGCAACGATGATGAATCACCTTCATCGGACCCTGATCGTTTTGCCCAGGTTATTGATGGCATTCGTAAGCATTGTCCAGGCATCATCACGCAGGTATCTACCGGTGGGCGATCGGGTGCCGGGCATGAGCGCGGCGGCATGCTGTATCTCAAACCTGACATGGCATCTTTGGCAACCGGATCCGTCAACTTTCCAACGCGAGTCTATGACAATGAGCCTGAACTGGTGGATTGGCTCGCGCAAGAAATGCGCAAATACGGCATCAAGCCTGAGATAGAAGCCTTTGATCTTTCCATGATTTTCCAGGCGGTATCCATGCAAAAGTCAGGGAGTATCGTTGGCCCTCTACATGTTCAGTTTGTCATGGGTGTCAAAAATGCAATGCCTGTGGACCGTGAGGTATTTGAGTTTTATATCAAAACACTCAAACGACTGGCGCCTGATGCAACCTGGACCGGAGCCGGTATTGGACGCAACCAGATCGAGGTGGCGCGCTGGTCTTTAGAGCTCGGTGGGCACTGCCGTACAGGGCTCGAAGACAACATTAGACTGAACAGGAACACGTTAGCACCTTCTAATGCGGCACTTGTAAAGCAGGTGGTTGATGCATGCGAAAGGTTCGGTCGCCGACCCGCAACAGCCGATGAGGCCCGTGCCTTGCTTTCCATTTCAGAGGCCGTACGCCCGTCGGCATAGTGAGAGTGCTCCATCCGTTTTCAAAGAGTGAAATGAAATCGTACTCGTACTCGACGCAGCTGCAGGACTGATTCAGCCCTGGGTATGAGCGTCCAGTTCTCTCTGGATCAGATGGCGCATCTCCATTAAGGGTTCGCAGAACCTATCGACAATCCTCTTCATGGGCTCTTCTGTAGAGAGACTGATGTTGAGAACATAGATCGCATCGGGAACGATCAGGGGCGTCGCTATCGCCACGACCTCAGGCTGCCAGGCAGCAGAGCAATATCCGCGCGCATTGACGCTCTCCCGCGCCTCCTGAATCGCTTTGCTGACAGTATCCCACTGCGCTCTGCGCCGTTTGAACACGGCGAGCAAGGCGCTGCGCTTTGACTCTGGCGCGACGGCCAGGTAGGCACGCCCCAGCGAGGTCAGTTCCATGGGTACGCGCTGGCCCGCAACGACGTGCCGCAGCGCGATGCGGCGGCTATAGCGAATGGACTCAAGGTAGACCATTTCGTCCCTGTCAGGAGCGGCCAAGCCGACATTGATGCGTTGACTCTCAGCCAGGGAACGCATTAGAGGTGCCGCGACCGTAAGGATATGAGACCCGGTGCGCATGGCATGGGCCAGGCTGAGCACGGCAGGCGCCAGCCGATAGGTACGCGTTTGCGCATCGATCTGCAACATGCCTGTTCCAACCAGGGTCTGAGTCAGTCTGCTGACCGTGGATTTCGAAAGGCCGGTCCTTTCCGCAATGTCACCATTCCCGAGCAATTCGGATCCCGGTCGAAATGCCCGAAGGATTTCTATGCCCCGCTCGAGCGAGCGGTTGGAGGGAGATTGCCCCGGCTTGTCGTCGAGGATCGCGGATCGATGGTGGTCCATGGTCATGTCTCAAATGAATTTCAGCGACGGGTTCTGCCTGGGATCGAGCGGCCGGAATTTCCACTCCTTGGAATTAGAGGGCTGTGGGAAATTCTATCAATCGATAAGCTTTGCGGCACATAAAAGACATGTTGGCGACGAGCCGGCAATTCAACGCGACACCCGTCGCACATTCAGGAGACAGACAGATGTGGACTTCCATCGTCAACCGCAGCGTGAAATCCCTTGCGCTGGTTCTTGCCGCCGCGGCTTACGCCGGGCCGGCCCTGGCCGCCTTTCCCGAGCAGCCCATCCGAATCATCGTGCCCTTCGCCCCCGGCGGCGGAACGGACTTGGTCGCGCGCACGATCAGCGTGGGAATGTCGAAAGACCTCGGTCAACCGGTGATCGTTGAAAACAAGCCCGGTGCAGGCACGATGATCGGCGAAGACTTCGTCGCCAAGAGCAAGCCGGACGGATACACCCTGGTCATCTCGACGTTTGCGCACGCCGTCAATCCCACGCTGCAACCCAGCTTGCCTTACGGTAGCAACAAGGCGTTCGCGCCGGTCATGCTGATCGCGCGGGGACCGAACGTGCTGGTGGTGCGTGCAGGCAGCCCGTTCAAGACGATCGGGGATCTCATTGCCTACGCCAAGGCCCACCCCGGCAAGCTGACCTATGCGTCCCAGGGAACCGGCACGTCGGCGCATTTGGCCGGGGCGCTGTTCGCCGATCTTCTCAAGACAAAAATGACTCATGTCCCGTATCGCGGCGCGGGTCCCGCGATGGCGGACCTGATGGGCGGCCAGGTCGACATGATGTTCGCCACCGCCGAGGCAGCGGGACCGCTGGTCAACAGCGGCAAGTTCAGGGCGCTGGGCGTCACGACTACCACGCCCTCGCCCGCATTCAAGGGCGTGCCGCCCGTCTCGGATAGCGTTCCGGGCTTTGCCGTCGAGAGCTGGTACGGAATGTATGCCCCGGCAGGTACGCCGGCCGCGGTGATCGATCGACTCAATGCCGCTGCGCGCAAGGCCGTGCAGGAACCCGTGTTCACTCAAATGATCAAGCGCGAGGGCCTGGCCGCGAGTCCGGGAACGCCGCAGGATCTGGCGAAGTATGTCCAGGCCCAGGAGCAGCGCTGGGGACATGTTGTCAAAGAAGACCACATCAAGCCCGAATAACGCTGAACCTAGACGAGAAATATCGGAGAATGCCATGGACCATGTCTTGATTGACTTCAAAGTCACCGACAGTGTGGCGACCATTACGCTCAACCGTCCGGAAAAGCGCAATGCGATGAGCGACGACATGCGTTCGGAATTCATCGATGCCCTGGATGCGGTGGCAGCCGACAAGCGCATCAGGGCGCTGGTTCTCACGGGAGCCGGCAAAGGATTCTGCGCAGGCGGGGATATCAGCGGCATGCAAAGGCGAATGAATGCGCCTGCCGGCGAGATCGCCTTCAACGGCTGGCAACGCCAGCAGCGTGTCCACCACGCGCAGGCGTTGCTGCACACCATGCCCAAGCCCGTGATCGCCGCCGTGAACGGCGCCGCCTCCGGCCTGGGGGCCGATACCGCGCTGGCTTGCGATTTCATCATCGCCAGCGAATGGGCCAGCTTTACCTGGTCCTACATCCATCGCGGCCTCATTCCCGATGGCGGGGGCATGTACTTCCTGCCGCGCCGCGTCGGCCTGCCCAAGGCCAAAGAGCTAATTTTCACTGGCCGCCAGGTCAAGGTGGACGAAGCGCTGAGCCTGGGCATCGTCGATCGCAAAACCCGTGCCGAGACGCTGCTGGACGAAGCCCAGGCATGGGCCTGCGAGCTATCGAAAGCGTCCTCAACCGCGCTGGCGCTTACCAAGACCATTCTGAATCAAAGCTTCGAACTCTCGGCCCACGATGTCTTCGCCCAGGGCAGTCAGGCTCAGGGAATCTGCTACACCAGCAGCGAGCACCGCGCCTGTGTCGAAGCTTTTCTCGCCAAATCGGCAGTCAGGGAGTGACGGCGTGAGCGACACCATCAGCAAGCTTCTATCGCCGCGCAGCGTCGCCATCATCGGCGCGTCGGCCGATCCGCAGAAAACCACCGGCAGACCCGTCGCCTATTTGCGCAAGCACGGATATTCCGGGCGAATCATGCCTGTCAATCCCAAGGTCGAACGCATCGGCGATCTACCTTGTTACCCGGATATCGCCTCGCTACCCGATGTGCCGGACGTCGCCGTCGTGCTGTTGAGCGCCGAGCGCGCACACCTGGCGGTGAAGGAACTGTCGGCACGCGGCTGCGCGGCTGCCATCGTTTTGGCCAGTGGCTACACCGAGACAGGTGACGAGGGGGCGCGACGCCAGCAGCAGCTGATCGAGGCTGCAGGCCCTATGCGCATCCTGGGCCCCAACACCATAGGTCTGGTCAACTTGACCGACAAGATCGTGCTGTCGCCTTCCGGGGCGTTGGAAATGAGCGAATTTCCTGTGGGCGGAATCGGCGTAGTGTCGCAAAGCGGGGGGATTCTGGGAGCGCTTCTGTCGCGTGCCGCCGCGCGTGGAATCGGTCTGTCAAAACTGATATCCACCAGCAACGAGGTGGATCTGGAGCTGGCTGATTTCATCGATCATCTGGCAGATGACCCCGCCACCCAAGTGATCGCGCTGTACGTTGAAACGGTCCGCAATCCGGCCAAGTTTCGCGCCGCTTGCCTGAAAGCCGCGCGCCGGGGAAAGCCCGTGGTGGCGTTCAAGATCGGACGCTCGGAAGCCGGGGCCAAGGCCGCCGTGTCGCATACCGGGGCCATGGCCGGGGCTGACAGCATGTACGATGCGCTGTTCAATCAGATCGGCGTTATCCGGGCGCAGAATTTTTCGGATTTGCTGGATATCCCTGCTGCGCTGGTCACGCACCGACTGCTGCGCGGCAAGCGGGTCGCCGTCCTGACATCCACGGGAGGAGCCGGCACACTGGTTTCCGACGATCTGGGCGTGGCGGGTTTCGAGACCCCGGCACCTGATGCGGCCACAGCCGGCGCCCTGCGCGCACTGCAGACCGGCGGTGAGGCGGTGCTGGACCGCAACCCCATCGACGTAACGCTGGCCGGCCTTCGCCCCGAGCTGTTGCGCGGTGCCATCAATGCGCTGCTGGCAAGCCCGAGCTACGACGCATTAGTAATCATTGTCGGCTCTTCCAGCCTGGCCATGCCGGAACTGATGGTCGATGCCATCAAGGAATGCCTGCCCAATTCCGATAAGCCGGTAATGGCTTATATAAGCCCGCATGCGCCCGAGGTGGGGGCCCTGCTGACGCGAAGCGGCGTGCCGGCTTTTGCCGCCGCCGAAAGCTGCACCGCGGCCCTGGTGGCCATGCTGCGCGTCCGGCATTTCACGCCAACCGAGGAAAGCGATGCTGCGGCCGCTCCGATCGAAACCGGCCCGCTGCCCGGCGGCGCTCTCGACGAAATGCAGGCCAAACAGCTTTTCGCGCGCTTTGGCGTGCCTTGCGCCCGTGAATCGGCCGTTGCCTGCGCCGCCGACGCCGAGGCTGTCGCGCGCGATCTGGGCGACCGCGTCGTACTCAAGATCCTCTCGTCGCAAATTACGCATAAAAGCGATGTCGGCGGTGTTGCCGTCAATCTGAGCTCCGCGACCATAGGCGAACGGCTCAGCCGCATGGTCGCCGATGTCAAATCCAGTTGCGGCGTGACGCCCGGGCGATTTCTCGTTCAGGAAATGGTCTCCGGTGGTACGGAACTCATACTGGGTATGCACCGGGATGCGCTGGGAACCGCGATTCTGCTGGGCATGGGCGGCGTGACGGCGGAACTGTTCAAGGACGTCACCATGAGACTGCTGCGACAGGACGAACAGGGTTTGAGGCCTTTGAGCCGCGCCCAGGCGCTGTCGATGGTCCAGGATCTGAAAACCTGGCCGTTGCTGGACGGCTTTCGTGGTCGCCCCAAAGCCGATGTCCAGGCGTTGGTCGACGCCATCGTTGCGTTCTCCCGAATGGTGGCTCAGCTCGGCGAGCGCCTGGTCGAAGCGGAAATCAACCCGATCTTCGCGCTCGATCAGGGTCTTGGCGTGCGAGCGGCCGACGGCGTAGCGGTGTTGTCCTGAATCGAGGGATACCGTGACGAATCAAGCTTATATTTGTGACGGCGTTCGCACCCCATTTGGTCGCTACGGCGGTTGCCTCGCAAGCCTGCGCACCGACGATCTGGGAGCGATTCCGCTCAAGGCACTGATGGCGCGCCATCCGGGGCTCGACTGGGAAGCCGTTTCGGATGTCGTCTACGGCTGCGCCAATCAGGCCGGCGAAGACAATCGCAACGTCGCCCGCATGTCTGCGCTCCTGGCGGGACTGCCCGTAACGGTACCCGGCAGTACCGTCAACCGATTGTGCGGCTCCGGACTTGACGCGCTGGGTACGGCCGCCCGCGCGATCAAGGCAGGCGAGACCGGGCTTATGATCGCGGGCGGCGTCGAGAGCATGAGCCGGGCGCCGTTCGTATTAGGCAAGGCGGAAAGCGCGTATTCCCGCCTCACAAAAATCGAAGACACCACTATCGGCTGGCGCTTCGTCAACGAACTGATGAAAGCGGCATATGGCGTGGATACCATGCCGCAAACCGCAGAGAACGTCGCAGTCGAATTCCACATCTCGCGCCAAGACCAGGACCGCATGGCATTGGCATCGCAGCGAAAAGCCCTTGCGGCGCAGAAGCGCGGCTTTTTTGACGCCGAAATCATCCCAGTCGACGTGCCGCAGAAGAAAGGTGATCCGCTACGGGTTTTCAAAGACGAACACCCGCGCGATACCAGCATGGAGGCATTGGCCAAGCTCAAAGGCGTGGTGCACGAAGCGGGGTCGGTAACGGCAGGCAACGCCAGCGGCGTCAATGACGGCGCTGCGGCGCTGCTACTGGCGGACGCGGCCCATGCCGCGCGGCATGGGCTTGTGCCGCGTGCCCGCGTGGTAGCCATGGCCACGGCCGGGGTGCCGCCGCGCATCATGGGCATGGGGCCCGCGCCGGCGGTACGCAAGGTGCTAGATCTGGCTGGTCTCAAACTGGATAAGATCGACGTGATAGAGCTCAACGAAGCTTTTGCAGCGCAAGGCCTTGCCGTCCTGCGCGATTTGGGTATTGACGACGATGATTCGCGCGTCAATCCCAACGGCGGAGCCATTGCCTTAGGACACCCGCTGGGCGCATCGGGCGCACGACTGGCCTTGACGGCGGTCAATCAATTGCATTCGATCGGCGGCCGCTATGCGCTGTGTACCATGTGCGTAGGGGTGGGGCAGGGCATTGCCGTCCTGTTGGAGCGGGTCTAAGCCCGCAGGAGCTGGATCGGCGCCAAGCAGCGGCCGGGAACGCCTCATCAACGCGGATTGAAAATTGCAATGAACGCATTCGTCCATCAGGAACCCGCGCCCTGCGAGGTGGAACGCATTGTTGAGCGCACACAGCGGCATGCCGTAGACGGCTCCGGGGGGCGCGTGATCTGGCATACGCTGGGGCAAGGACGCCCGCTAGTGCTGCTACATGGAGGTCACGGAACATGGCTGCACTGGATACGCAATATCCACGCGCTGGCCGAAAGCCGAATGGTGTGTGTTCCCGATCTGCCGGGCTACGGTGAGTCCGACATACCTAACAACGCCTCGCTCGAAGAATTGCTACGGAGTTTAGGAAACAGCCTGGATGCGCTGCTGGGACAGGGAGCAGACTTCGATCTCGCCGGCTTTTCCTTCGGTGGCCTCGTGGCGACCCATCTGGCGGTGGCGTACGGAGGGATCAGGCGGCTGGCCCTCCTGGGCACTGCGGGTCATGCGGGCGCGCGGCGGCCCAGGGCGCAATTGCTCAGCTGGCGCGCGCCGGAGGTCTGCAGTTGCTGCTGCCTCGCGCTTCGGAGTCGCTGCTCCTGGCCTGGGGCGAGCATGATGTAACGGCGGATCCTCCGCAGGTATCAGCCCATCTGCAGACATTTCACCCGCATTGCTATACGGCCGTTTTGCCCGATGCGGGGCACTGGGTCCAGTACGAATCGCCGGATGCGGTTAATCGGCTGTTGGGTCGCTGGCTGAAGGATCGATCCTAAAATGAAAGAGGTGCGAATCGTGCACGCAACCGAAGTCTTCGGCAACTATGCCGAGCAGTACAAAAAGCAGGTTTTGTCTGCTGAAGTCATCCATCATGCCAAGCGGGCTGTCATTGACTGGCATGCCTCGCTATTTCCAGGGCTTTCCACCGCGCCGTTGAGACAGTTGGAGCAGGTATTGGCCGACGATCTGGACCGCGGCCGAGCCAGGCTGGGAAACGGCCGCGCGGCGACCGCGCGTGCCGCGGCCTTGTTCAACGGCGCAGCGGCGCATGCCGCCGAGATCGATGACAGCTTCCGCGATGCGATGTATCACCCTGGCGCAGCCACCATCGCAGCCGCACTGGCCGCCAGCCAGGATGCCGGCGCCGATGGCTTGTCCTTTCTACGCGCGCTGATACTGGGCTATGAGGTATCGACGCGCATCGGCGTGGTCATGGGTCGTCCGCACTATCGCTACTGGCACAACACAGGCACGGTAGGAAGCTTCGGCGCGGCGGCGGCGGCCGCCAGCGCGTTGGGCCTCGACGGAATGTCCTTCGCCAACGCGCTCGCCACCGCCGCCACGTTCACGGCTGGCTTGCAACAAGCGTTTCGCATGGACTCCATGTCTAAACCCTTGCACGCAGGCCGAGCGGCCGAAGCCGGTCTTCTGGCCGCGCAACTGGCGGCGCAGGGCGTCAAGGGCGCGCCGGATGTTCTCGACGGGGAAGCCGGCCTGGGGCAAGCCATGAGCGACGGGCCGGACTGGTCTCGCGTGGGCGATACCTTGGGCACCGATTTCCACATCACCCGCCTCACTTTTAAGAACCACATTGGATGCGGGCATGCGTTCGCATCCATCGATGCCGCGCTCGCGCTGCGAGAAAAACATGGGCTGAAAGTCAGAGACATCGCACGGGTGCTTGTGGAGACCTATAAGCCGGCACTGGATATCGCCTGCTATGAAAACCCCGGGAATGCCAATGAAGCGCGTTTCAGCATGCACTACGTCGTGGCTACTGCGCTGGTGCGTGGCAGTGTAAGACTTGCCGCCTACGAACCAGCGCAGCTGGAAGATCCGGTCATTCGTAAACTCATGGAGCGCATTGAAGTACGCGTAGATCCCGAAATCGATGCGGCTTTTCCAGGGAAAAGATCAGCTCGAGTCGAGGTGCTGACTTTGGGCGGCGAGCGCCTGATCCACATGCAACCCGACCGCAAAGGCGATCCGGAATTGCCGCTGTCCGATACTGAATTGGAAGAAAAATTCCTGGAGCTGGTCTCACCGGTGGTTGGTGACGATCAAGCTCGGGCAATGTTGGGCAGGCTATGGTCGCTGGAGTCGGCTCGATCGATGTAATCGCGCGATAGGCGAATAGCGCACCATCGCGTTCACTGCTGCTACCTCCCAGCGGGTATGCGCACAAGAGCAAGACCTAGACGGAAAACTCAAGCGGTTGCGCCTGCACAAGAATCTAAGGCGTGTTAACACTAATTGAATTAATGCCTCGGATGCGTGATGCTGTCGTTCATGGAGATCACACCTGAGCAATTTGCCCTTGTCGAACATTGTCTGCCCAAGCAGCGAGGCAACGTCAGCATGACCAATTTGCAAGTGGTCAACGCGATGCTGTACGTTGCAGAACATGGTTGCAAGTGGCGGGGCCTGCCAAAGCGGTTCGGCAACTGGCACACGATCTACACGCGCATGCGTCGCTGGACCCAGTCGGGTGTACTGGACAAGATGTTCGAGCAACTGCAGCGCGAGCAGGTTGTGCGCATCAAGATCGAGGCGGTGTCGCTGGACAGCACCAGCATCAAGGTGCATCCCGATGGGACAGGTGCGCTAAAAAAAACGGCCCCCAGGCTATCGGCAAGTCCCGAGGCGGATGGAACACCAAGATT